>NZ_MWQK01000003.1:0-300000 GCF_002210425.1 Fibrobacter sp. UWB2
CGAACGGTATAGGAATTAATTATTCCAGAAAGGTCGATGTCGTATTTCTTTTCAACGTTGTTGATGTCGATAAGGGAAAAACGCAAATGGTCATCTGATTCCAAAGGCACATTATATTCTTTTGCAGAAAGAACTTTTTTTGAAGTTTCTGTTGTTACAAAATCCAGTTCATAATCAGAAAAACAACGACTACTTAAAGAATCCCTATAATAGCCAGCATCAAAAAAAAGTTTTAAACCGCATTTTTCTTCATACTGACATTTCAGCGTTAATTCAAAATAATATTTATTTGCATGATTTTTTGTCACCCCTTTACACAGGGAACCCTCACCAGGATTACCTCCAGTTGCAGGCATATCACACGCCACAAAACACAAGACTATCGATACAAGCAACAGCCATAATTTTTTCATAAGCTACCTCAACAAAAGTATAGGAAGTGCAGGGAGATAGGTTCCTTTATAAGGGTTCTTTACAAGCGTCCCATCCAGATTTTCATACACATACGATGTTCTAGACACCGTTGCAGATGATTACTTTTTCCAGTATATCTCAGCATGAATGTTTAAGTCATCCATTCCCGAAGGACCTTGTTCAAACCAAGAACAGTCATAACCAAACCATGATCTAAGTGCTTCCTTAGCAGAAAAAGTAAAAAAACTTTCAGGATATACATTTCCATATATTTCTATGTTTCGAGGGGTCGAAATAACTGTAATCCTACACCCCTTCATCACATTTACGTCAACAGAATCGCCACGAACGGTATAGGAATTAATTATTCCAGAAAGGTCGATGTCGTATTTCTTTTCAACGTTGTTGATATCGATAAGGGATATACTTGCGCGTTTATTCGAATCAAGAACCAAATCAACACTAGTGTTTTGATTAAGCTCTGAATGAAAATAATTTTTTCTTACAATTTTTATTTCATTTTCCTGCACAAATTTATACTCAAACCCAGCAACACAACCATAATCATCAGGAACAGCTACAGGTCCAAAAGAAAATTTCACATCACAAATAGAATCAAAAGGACAGATAATCCTAATGAAATTTGTCATTATTCCATGCTCTTTCATTATATAGGAACATTCTCCCTCACCTGGATTTCCTCCGGTTGCAGGCATATCACACGCCACAAAACACAAGACTATCGATACAAGCAACATCCATAATTTTTTCATATATCACCTCAACAGAAGTATGGGAAGTGCAGGGAGATAGGTTCTCGTATGGTTTTCATTTTTGCAAACACCCCATGACTTTTGAGACATTTACTCTTCGCAGATACAATAATATAACTTTTCATGATCATTCATATCATTTATTCTAGAAGATGGTGCGAATTACATGGTTTCAAAACGACATTTGTATGGATTCCCGATCTCGCGGGAATGACGATGGGAAAAAGCCCCGGACTTTTGCAAGTCCAGGGCCTTTGTGAGTGAGGAGGAAAGTGTGTAAGGTGACCCCGCAACAAGTGCGGGGTGACAAGTTTAATGGACAGTGAGTTTCATGGTCTTTTGCATGGAGCCGCTCTTGACGATGGCAAAGTACATGCCGGGTGCGAGAGAAGCGTTCTTGCCAAACTCGGCGAGGCCTTCGCCGTGGCCGCGCTGCGAGCCAATGAACTTGCCGTTCACACCAACAAGATGGACAACGTAATCATTTGCAGGGGCATTCACCATCAGCGCAACGGATGCGTGAGAGTACGGCACGCGACTTACGGAGAGCGAAGCGTTACGCATTTGGGCCTGCGGGAGTGCCGTCGGATCAGACTTCAAATTATACCAGTCTACGTTGCCAAGGTAAGTGTCTTCGCCAGTGTACGTGAACGTGAGCTTTTGCTTGCCCGCCGGGAGCGTAATCTTCGTAGAAGATTCATACCAGTCGTTCCATCCCTTAGACTTTGCGGGGTCCACAGAGAGCGTTCCGAGAATCTTGCCCGTAGAATCCGTGACCGTGATGACACTTTCTTTTTCGGAGCCTGTGGCAACGCGACCCGTCAAGACGTAGCTACCTGCAGCCGGGACATTTATGTAGTACTGCGTCCAGTCACCATCATTGATCCAGCCGATGTTCGGAGTACCAACAGAATCTTCTTCAATTTGCACGCCGTCCATAGCCACATAGTTTTCAGCCTGAATCTTGTCCGAAATTTCGAGCGGTTCGAACGGAGCGTTCGTCACCTTGAGATTGCCATCGAATTCATAGACCTTACCTGGAACGGTCGAAGTCGAGAATTTATTTGTACCAGACACAACATTAAGCGTGCTACCGACGAGAGATTTAATTGCAACATAGGTCAGCTTGCCGCCCTTCCATGCCATGGAATCAATTTCAAAACCGCCACGAGCGCGAATGCCCTTGACAGTTCCGTTTGCCCACTGCGACGGGAGTGCCGGAAGAAGATTAATTCTGTTGTTATGGCTCTGCATGAGCATTTCGTTCACGCCAGAGACAGCACCGAAGTTACCATCAATCTGGAACGGCGGATGTGCATCGAACAAGTTATTGTAAGTCTTGCTCGGCGTGAGAAGCATGCGAATCATTCTGTAAGCATGATCGCCATCGTGCATACGTGCCCAGAAGTTAATCTTCCAAGCGAGAGACCAACCGGTAGCATCATCGCCGCGCTGTTGGAGCGTAACGCCTGCGCCCTTGATCAAGTCCGGAGTTTCTTCCGGAGTAATCTGAGCACTCGGGAAAAGGCCGTACAAGTGAGAAATGTGACGGTTCTTGTTGTTCGGATCATCCCAATCTTGGAGCCATTCCGTAATTTGTCCGTACTTACCCGTCTTTGTCGGTGGGAGGCGCTTGACGGTTGCTTCCATCTTGGCACGGACATCTTCGTCAACGCCGAGAATCTTGGAAGCTTCAATCGTGTAGTTCAAAACGTCGCGGATAATCTGGTTGTCCATCGTTGGACCAAAGCAAACGTTGTATCCACCGTGGTCATTTTCCGGGGAATCGCTCGGAGCGGTGACTAAATACTTGTTGCCCGTAGTCGGTTCTTCGACGAGGCTGTTCACGAAGAAGAGTGCGGCACCCTTCATCGTCGGGTAAACATCCTTGAGGTATTCCTTGTCGGTCGGATTGTAGAGGAAGTGTTCCCAAAGGTGCGTGCTGAGCCAGCCAGCGCCACTCGGCCAAAGTCCCCACGCACCGTCAATCGGAGCAGAACGGTTCCAGAGGTCGGTATTGTGGTGTTCTACCCAACCTTCGTCAACGCCCCAATGCACTTTAGCAGTCTTTTCGCCCTGCGGCACCATGGACTTGATTTTGTCAATGAGCGGCCAAACGCATTCTTCGAGGTTGCCGGATTCTGCCGGCCAATAGTTCATTTCGAGGTTGATGTTCGTGGTGTACTTACTGCCCCAAATCGGGTTCGTGTCCTTGTTCCAGATGCCCTGCAAGTTGGCCGGCTGGCCACCCTTACGGGAGCTTGCGATGAGCAAGTAACGGCCATACTGGTAATGAAGTTCTACGAGAGACGGGTCGTTCGTGGAATTGAAATTCTTGACGCGGGTAGAGGTGATATCGCCTGCGCTCTTGTCCGCCGTACCGAGGTCCAGCTTGACGCGGTTGAAAATCGTCTGGTAATCCTTGAGATGTGCTGCAAGCAAATCTTCATAGGACTTCTTTGCAACCTTCGACATGATTTCGGATGCGATAGCACCCGGATCGCCACTCACATCGTTATAAGACTTGAAGTTTGTAGCGGTCGTGAGGATAAGCGTTGCGCTGTTTGCACCTTCGACATTGATGTTGCCGTTTACGACGCTGACCTTGCCGCCATCGGTAACAACAGTCAAGCGATTCTGAAACTTGATGGAGTTGACCGTGACATCGTAAATGAGCGTGTTGCCGCTGGAGGTCATGCGGTTATTGCGGTGCGGAGTCGTCATCGTTGCACCAAAGCTCACCGAGCCATCCTTGTCCGCAGACAAGTGAACGACAATCACGTGATCGGGATAGCTTGCGAAATATTCACGGGTATGCTTGACGCCGCCCACCGTGTAGGTAGTCTTTGCGATTGCAGTCTTGAGGTCAAGTTCACGGCGGTAATTGGAAGAACCCTTGTGCGAAGTAGAAATCACAAGATCGCCCACCGGCTGGAAACTTGCAGGCCCCGGTCCAATCATGTACTGGCTCACGATGGATTCTGCCGTGCGATAGTCGCCACGCCACAAGGCATCACGGGCATCTTTCAAATGGCTTGCAGCGCCCTGCTTGTTGTTATCGCCAGGGCCGCCCGACCAGACCGTACTTTCGTTAAGGCCGATGTAATCCTTTTCGACACCACCGTAGATGAGGCCACCCATGTAGCCGTTACCAATCGGGAGTGCATTCGTGAATTCGGTACCGGCATCACTATTGTACCAAAGCGTAAGCGGATTGTCCGTTGTCGCGACAGCACTTGAAAAACCTACTGCACAAGCAATTGCTGCAGTACCAAGGATACGACTTGCAAAAGATTTCTTTGTTTTAAACATAGTGTTTTCCTCATAACCAAAACACACTGTTTTCATAGATCCTATCGAGTTCTACGAACTCTCCAGGATGACAGTTTTCCCTTATAAAAAATACCCCTCGGAGAGGGGTTTTCATATAGGTTTAGAATTCTTCTCATTGATTTTTTATCAATAGAAAAGGGTCTCATCGACCAAAAATCTTTTTGAATGCAAAATGTACGTCATGCGGGCGGGGCCCCAGCTCAGAGTTGCGAAGGCCGCACGGGCCCCTCCCTGCACCCTCCCCATCCTTGGCCGACGCGTCCATTCTCTTGACGTTTTATTGTCATCATTAAATTATTTAATAGCCTTTCTCGCTTACACCATCATATAAATCAACTTATCATTTTTCATACAAATAAAAAAGTCATCGCGGGGCGCTGTAGGAAGCCTCGCGATGACAGTTCTTCAATCGATTATTTCTTACTTCTTAACGGTGATGCGGAAGGCTTGGCCACCGTTCTTGGACTTCACGATATACACGCCAGAATTCTTGACGAGCCCAGACGTAATCGCATGGAGGTCTTCGACACCGCGAGTCGTAAACGCACCGACCTTCTTGCCCTGAGCATCAAAGACATTGTAGTTCTTTTCTGCGACAGAGAGGTCACGAATCTTGCCCGGGAGCGCTACAGGAATAATCCCTTCCGTATCAGGATTTGCACCTTCCGTGATATCCTTTTCCGGCTGATTTTCGTAAATCTTGTTGATCTCGTCACGGCCGTATTTTGCAGGCGGAATTTCCTTGTTCCAGCCAAAGTTCGTGAAACCAAGCAGCGAGTATTCTGTCGGATCGTTCAACTGCTTACGAATCGGAGCTATGCGGAACTTGTGAGAGTATTCGCGATTGGCATTCAGGCGATAAGCGTTGAGCGGTTCTGCGCCCCAAGAGTTGATGCCACCGACACCCATTTGGTGCAAGTCCACACGGAGCGTGATATCCTTGTCGCGCTTGAGTTCCCACGGGAGCTTTACATTAGTGAGCTGTTCCGGAGTGTAGTGCTGGGCGCTGAATTCCATGCGCGGGTTACCCACAATCATAAGGCCCTTGCCGGTCTTTTCGTTTGTAAGCGTTGCCCACTTGACATCGGTGCGCTGACCCGTTTCGCCAATTTCCATGTACATGACGGTCATAGAGTCTGCATACGTCGAATAAAGTCCCATGAAGCTACCGCGGTTACGTCCGATGTAGTTTTCATCCGGACCACGACCAAAGTAACGGACCTTTTCGTAACCACCAGGAACAGTGAAGAGCGTACCCACGTTTGGCAAATAGCTCTTGGACCCATCAGGATTGAGCGTGTATTCCACAACGATATCGCCACTGCCGTAAACCGTGTACGTAAGCTTCATGCGGGTGCTGCCGACATCCGGGAAACCGAAATTGAACGTCACCTGCGTTTCGCGAGCGGAAACTTCCTTGACTTCGGAAGTGACAGAGCGGTTGTTGCTTGCCTTGCGCCATTCGCCATGGCCGCGTTCCATGTTGAAGCCCTTGTCGTTATCAATCGGGGCACGCCAGAAGTTCGGACGGCCGCCGTTCTTGATAATCGTATCGCCATCAAGAACGTAGCTTGCAAGCGTACCGGACTTTTCGTCAAACTTAATCTTGAAATCAGAGCCTTCAATCGTGAGACCATTGTTCTTAGTGACCTTGTGAGCCTCCATGGTGCTCACATCAATTTCAGTAGACCAGAGCTGGCCTAAATCAATGCCGAACTGTTCATGACCGATGCTGTAGCCCGCCTTAGCCCAGAGTTCATCTTTTTTGAGGCGGAAATCGATATCCAGGAAGTACTCGGCACCGACTGTCGTTTCAATCTTTGGCATGTCAATCGTTACGGTTTTCTTCTGGTTCGGACCGATGTTCATCTGTGACCCGTCAATCTTACCTTCCTTAATGACCTTGCCGTTTTCCTTAATCTGCCAGAAGGCATCGAGGAAGTCGCCAAGATTCTTGTAGAGGTAGCGGCTTTCAATTTCAATCTTGCCCTTTGCGGCGTCTACGTTATGGACGCGAACTTGACTGTACTGGTACTTGACTTCCCACATTTCCGGCTGGATTTTACGATCGGGGAACACGAGACCGTTAGCGCAGAAGTTGTCGTCGTTCTGCCAGTCGCCCCACATACCGCCAAATTCGAAGTACGGAGTTCCCTTGTGGCGCAGGCCCTGGTCAATGAAGTCCCAAATGAAGCCACCGAAAGAGCGCGGGTTACCGTAGAAGGCGTCCATGTATTCCTGCAAATCACCCACAGAGTTACCCATTGCGTGCTCGTATTCGCACAACATAA
Organism: Fibrobacter sp. UWB2; assembly: GCF_002210425.1. Lineage (NCBI taxonomy): Bacteria > Pseudomonadati > Fibrobacterota > Fibrobacteria > Fibrobacterales > Fibrobacteraceae > Fibrobacter > Fibrobacter sp. UWB2. The sequence goes on from NZ_MWQK01000003.1 coordinate 6,812, forward strand.
TCGGCTTGTTGGCATCCCTATAATTTTGAATTGCATCCGGACCAAAGTACATCCAGCTGTTCACATCGGCATTGTTCCAGTCGCCTTCGTAATGCACAAAGCGCGTAGAGTCGATTTCATGAGCACGCTGACGTTCCGAGGCGAACACGTTACCGTTACCGGCTTCGTTACCGAGAGACCAAAGAATAATGGACGGATGGTTTTTATCACGCTGCACCATGGAATTCATGCGGTCCACAGCCGGAGCGCGCCAATCATCGCTATTCTTCGGGAGGTCATTGTTTGCACCGTGACTTTCGACGTTCGCTTCGTCAATCACGTAAATACCGTACTTGTCGCAGAGATCGTACATCACCGGATTGTTCGGATAGTGAGACATACGGAGCGCGTTGATGTTGAAGCGCTTCATGAGGATAATGTCTTTTTCCATACGATCGTAAGTCACAGCACGGCCGTTATCCGGATCAAGTTCGTGACGGTCCACACCATGGAACTTCACAGGCATGCCGTTTACGTACAAACGCGGAGCACCATTGTCTTTCTTGATTTCAATCTTGCGGAAGCCAATCTTGTTACTTTCAACCTGGAGAATCTTGCCGTCAGCATCCTTGAACGTGAGCACTGCGGTATAGAGGTCCGGCGTTTCAGCAGACCAACGCTTCGGAGAAGAATACGGAATTTCGAAGTGGACGCTCTTTTCGGCTCCATTCGGACCAATGCCGGAAACCTTCTGGGAAGTCGGCTTAATCACTTCGGCACCGGAAGCATCGTACAAAGAAAGTTCCACGGTGTAATCACCAGACTGCTTGCCCGTAGAATTGTAAATCCAAGCGGTCGTCTTTAAGAGACCATCCTTGTAGTTGTTCGTAAGAGTAGCATCAATCTGGAAGTCCTGAATATGGACCTGCGGCACAGCGTAGATATACACATCGCGCATAATACCGGAAAGACGGATAAAGTCCTGGTCTTCGAGCCAAGAACCGTCGCACCAGCGGAACACCTGCACGGAGATGTTGTTTTCGCCCTTGCGGAGGTACTTATTGATATCGAATTCATGACCCGTGAAAGTATCTTCACTGTAGCCGACATAATTGCCGTTCACCCATACATAGTAAGCGGATTCAACACCTTCAAAGTGCAAACGGATGCGCTTGCCGTCCCAAGTTTCGGGAACCGTGAACGTACGGCGATAATGACCGACCGGGTTAAAATCCGTCGGAGCATACGGTGCAGAAACGCGGTTGTTCTGGGACCACGGATAAATAACGTTGGTATAAATCGGATGGTCATAGCCTAAAAGCTGCCAAGAACTCGGAACCTTGATTTTATCCCACTTGGATACATCATAGTTGTCCTTGTAGAAATCATTGTTACGCTGGCTAGGCTTATCGACATGGTAAAATCTCCATTCGCCCGAAAGCGTCTGGTACCATTCCGAAGCGTGACGGTCGCCCTTCACAGCTTCTTCGACTGTCGTATATGGCATCGAAGTCACGTGCGGGTTCAACCTATTCACACCAAAAATTCTTGGCTTGCCATTCCATTCATCGTTGGGCTGGGCAAACAAAGATACTGCGGACAATAGTCCAGCAGACAAAACCAAAGACAAACTAGAACCAAAGTTCATAAGTCCTCCCTTATCATATTCCTAATTCAAAAATACCCCCAAAAACGAAATTTTTTTCACCTCTAAAACAAGGTTCTGTGGACATTTTATCAAAGGTCGAACGCGCAGGAAAGTTTTTATTTATTGCGATTTGGAATGTTCTAATTCGAGATGTCAGGACTTTTTATGACAAAAAAATGGCGGCCCGGAGGTCGCCATTCTGAAATTTTACTAGTTCCGTTTTACTTCACGAGGACGCGGAAGGTCTTGGACTGGCCTACGCTGCGGACCATGTACACACCCGGCACAAAGCCTGCGGCGCGGATGGACTTGGCTACGCTCTGACCGTTCACTTCAACATTGCCGAGGAACTTGCCGGTCATGCCAAAGACTGCGTAAATCTTTTCAGGAATCTGGAGTTCCACGCGAGATTTCGGGAGAGCAATCGAGCTTTCTTCGCAATCAAAGCCCATGCAGAATTTGAACCAGTCCACGTTCACGAAGTTCCCGACAATTTGCATTCTGAGTACATGTTCGCCCTTCGGGATTTCCTTGGTCTTTGCTTCAACCGTAGAATAATGATCCCAATCTTCGCCCTTTTCGGCCTTGATGACATCGGTAATTTCCTTGTCATCAATGAAGAACTGGACGCCGACATCATCAGATGCCGTAGCCATGTTCAAACGAACCGTGTATTCAGACGCAATCTGGTTATCGATAGTGTATTCCACCCATTCGCCATCCTCGGTGTAACCGAGAGCGAAGCCCTTAGACTTGTCCGCAGAGTCAATTTGCACGATGTCCACTTCATCTTCGCGATAGGCGCCGCCCTTGTTTTCGCGGTCGTTATCGTAGAAGGCCTTGTTGTGACCACCGACATCGTAATCTTCCGCTTCAATCTTGCCCGGGATTGCAGATGCGACTTCCTTGAACGGAGTCTGCGGAATAGCAGTCTTTTCGCTTTCCATGTACCAATAGTCGAAATCGAAACCACCCTGCTTGACGACGAAGAACAAGTCTTCAACGCCTGCAGCATCCTTCAAGTCGAAGGTGTTTTCTTGCCAGCTAGAACTTGCCGGAATATTCATCGTTGCAAGTGTTGCTCCAGTTTCGGACTTAGCGTGGAGTTCAATCTTACCGCCATTACCTCTCGTGCATACAATGATGCGGTCTGCGCCATCACCCATGTCCACAGAGCGAACCTTTGTATAGAAGTTCGAGCCCATGTTGGTGAGGTAGACGTTATCGCCCTGCTTTGCCACATGCTTGATGATGGTATATCCACCGCTCTTATCGACATTGATGCCACCGACCCAAGACTTCGTTTCGGCTTCAACGCGAGTGAATGGGTCAAGGTTCTTAATCGGCTTCTTGACGCCATCATTCGTAGACTTGATGGTCGGAATCGAACCGTCAGCATTCCAGGTAAATTCTTCAACCGCAGTAGAACGGCTATAGCCACCGCCACTCACGTTCTTCTGGTTGTGATAGAAGAAGAAGCTACGGCCCTTGAAGTCAATGAGACCGGAGTGGTTTGTGAACGCAGTCCCGTTGCCCTGATCCATGATGACGCCGCCCCACTTCCACGGTCCCGTCGGAGAATCACTTGTCGAATATGAAATCTTTTCGGGCACGCCATGGGAAGCGTAAATCATGTAATATTTTTTGTCGCGCTTGTGAATCCACGGACCTTCAGTGTAAACGGAGTTGCCGCTCGGAGAGAATCCGCGACTCATGTCCGTCACCTTGATGTCGCCATCGAACTCAATCATGTTTTCTTTGAGCTTGGCGTAATAGAGTTTCGGGTTGCCCCAGTAGAGCCATGCCTGGCCATCGTCATCAATCCAAACGGTCGGGTCAATGTAATCCCAGTTCGGGCCTGCGAGATGCTGTCCATTGCGCGCATCCTTGAACGGTCCTTCGGGCTTGTCTGCCACGGCAACGTTGATAGCGCGGCCACCGCGAGTCGATTCTACAGTCACGTAGTAGTAATACTTGCCATTGCGACGAACAACTTGAGCAGCCCAGTCACCGTTTTTCTTGGCATTGCCACCAAAGTTTTCATTCGTGAGGATGAGTTCGCCCATATCGGTCCAGTTCACCATATCGGTGGTGCAAGAGACGCGCCAACCGTGCATGGTAAAGAAGGAACCGCCTTCGTCGTTTCCCGTGTACACGCAAACGGTATCACCAAACACGACCGGAGCCGGGTCCGGCGAATAGTACGTCTGGATAATCGGATTTTCAGCAAGCGCATTGGACGCAAAACCAAGTCCAAACGCGAGCAAGAGTTTATTTGTAAGTTTCATAGTCATCCCACTCCAAAATTATTTTACCTGAATCATTTTGCCAAATGCCTTGTTCACGCTCTGGACAAAGTAGACACCAGACTTGAAGTTCTTTGCATGCATAGCCTGCATTACAGAGCTCGTTGTCGGCATGCCCATCACGCGGATGACGCCCATGTGCTGGCCACGGATATCAAACACGTTCAGCGTAGAGCTGCGGGAGATATCCATGTTCAAACCGTAACGGACGCTCGGCTTGATGGAGATGATTTCATCTGCGGACTTACCGAACTTGATCCAGTCAATGTTCAGGTAAGCGCCCGTGATGGCCACGCGAAGCACATGTTCACCAGCTTCAAGAGCGGTCGTCTTGCCTTCAACCGTGCCATAAGTATTCCAGTCTTCGCCCTTCGGGGCAACAATCGTATCGCTAATCGCCTTGCCATCCATGAAGAGCTGGAAGCTAGAGCCTTCGAGACCAGAAGCCACGTTTGCAAGGAACACGTATTCACCAGCTGTGACATTCACGGTGTATTCCATCCATTCACCAGCCTGCGTGTAACCCACAGCATAGCCCTTAGTCTTGTCGGTAGAATCAATCTGAGTGATGTCCACGCCATCTTCGCGGTAGGCGCCGCCTTCGTTCACAAAGTCCTTGTCGTTGAAGGAAACGCTCTGGCCACCTTCATCGTAGTTTTCCATTTCGATGGTGCCCGGGATTGTCATGTTTTCGACAAACGGAGCCTGCGGAACCACATTGGAGAAGTCCGGAAGCGGGATGGTGTTGATGCGGTCACCGATGTTTTTGAATTCGCCCTGAAGGCCCGCAGCTTCGGCAACAGAAGCGATGTAGCCACCGTTGTTCTTTTCGGTAAACTGACCCGGAGCGTTACGGCCAACGCCGCTCGGAGCGTTCTTGTAAGAGTTGTTTTCGACAGCAAAGCCACTAGAGCCTTCGTCAAGATAAATCGGCAAAATCCAGTAATCCGACCACTTGGACTGGGACATATCATGGATGTAGTTTTCCTTGATTTCGCTACCCGTGCCCTGGTTGCTCAATGTATAAATCGGACCGGAGTCGCAAAGCAAACGGGCAATGTGGTGGATGTTGTTCTTATTAATTTTGTTGTTCGTCATGGCTGTTTCGCTCTTGGTCCAGCCATAACCCACAGAGATACCGGAATAGTTTGTATAGGACACTTCGTTATTTTCGATGACGACATAACGCGGATACCCGGCGGCAATGCCCACAGCGCCCTGATGTTCATTCGTCACGTTTGTCACGAGGTTGTAACGGATTGTATCGCGGGTACTGATTTCGTCCTTGTCCTTCGGATTGTACGGGATGTGAATTTCGGTCGTGGAGTCTTGAGAGAACTTGCCGAGCATAATGCCGCAGCCGCCGATTTCATAGAATACGTTGCCTTCAATCACGTCATCATTTGTACCAGAGACAAAGTCAAGACCAGTTGCAGCCATCTGCGTGAACGTGCAATTCTTGATTTTGAAATGGTGCGCATTTTCGACGCGGAAACCAGCATCCGGACGCCAGAGGAGGAACTTATTGCTGCCGAGGCGGCCATTTTCCGGGAGCACGTCAATGTTGAACATACTTGCCTGCAAATCCAGGAAGCCTTCTTCGCTCGGACGCAAGAAATTGGAGTTTGCAAAGGTTATGCCTTCAAAAGACATGTAACCAACTTTGTTCTTAGTATCCTTACCGAGGATGCTGAAGAGCGTATTGACGCGCGGAACGACAACATTTGCGGTCGCCATGTTTTCGCCTGCGCGGGCCTTGTAATAAAGCGTACCAGTCGATTCGTCCAAGTACCATTCGCCCGGCTGATCGATAAATTCGTAAGCATTTTCAAGGTAGTAAACTTGCTGCTTCGGCGGATTGCTCATGAAAGCCGTGCCAAGCATCGGGTATTTGCGCTTAAAGAGCTTTGTTCTTTCAGGGTCGCGCGGTTCAAGCTTTGTGACATTGCCGTTCTTTGTAGCCGATTCAAGGCGCAAAATGCTTTCGGCCCAGGCAATCATCAAGTGGATTTCAACTTTGTTCAAATTCTTCCAGTTGGCTTCGCCAATATCGCTGTTGTTGACGAGGAAGGCGCTGCCGGCAGAGTCCACTTTGTTCAAGCGGAAGAAGTTATGGTCGCCGTTATCGAGCAAATTCGGCATACGCGCGCGAATTGCCTTTTTGCCGTTCACGTACATCTGGCGGAAACGGGCATCGACACCTTCGACCTTCCAGATGTTGTTCTTTTCATCGTGAATCGTCCAGCCAGACATCGGGATACCGCCCGTAATAAGCGGAGTTTCGTTCGGATAGGCTTTATAGCGGACGTAGAAACCATCCTTACCGCCATCAGCCTCAGTAAAATTGACCGTAGACGAAAGCTGGTAGGTACCGCCACGGAGAATGACCGAAATATCGCCCGTCATGGTGCCGTTGATGGCGCGCACAGCCTTTTGTGCCTGCGTAATGGTCTTGAACGGGGCCTCTTCGGTACCCTTGTTGGAATCGCTACCATTGGGAGCGACATAGAATGTAGCCTGATCAGCGGCTGTAGCAACAGTTGCACCAAGGAAGAGTGCCGAGACTGCGATAAAATGGCCAATTTTTTGGAAGCTCATACCTAACCTCACTTTTTAAACCAAACATATTACGCCCTAACAACACTCTAAAATTATTCTCGAAAAGCTTATTTTTTTATGGTTTTGAGGAAGATATTGTGGACTGTTTATCCATAGCTGTTCCTATTCGGAATTACACAAAATGCCTCGCGGAAGCGCGAGGCATTTTGAATGTGTTTGTGAGGAGAAATTTTACTTAGCGACTTTCACACGCTGGATTTGGCTACCCTTGACAGAGCGCACCATGTACGTGCCACGTGCATACCCAGCGTTCTTGAGCGCCTGCGGCATGCTAGCGCCATTCAAGTCCACGCGGCCGAGGTGCTTACCCGTTGCGCTGAACACGTTGTAGGAATTTTCGGATTCAAACGACGTGAGACGAACCTTTGCAAGCCCCACCGTTCCATCGGTAAACTCAATCCAGTCAATGTCCATCCAGTCGCCGGTTACAGTAAAGCGGAGAATGTGTTCGCCTTCGGTCAGGCTCACCTTCGCTTCAACCGTGTTGTAGTCATCGTAATTATCTTCGCCTTCGCTTGCAGCAGGTACCGCAATTTCTTCGGTAATGTCCTTTCCATCCATGGAGAGCTTGAAGCTCGAGGTGCTATTAGCAGAAGCCACAGAAGCGCTCATTGTGTAAGTACCCGTCTTGGCAACGTTCACGGTGTATTCAAGCCATTCGCCTGCCTGGTTGTAGCCAACAATGACACCGGTAGCCTTCTTGTAAAGGTCCACGCCAGTACCCGGGCGGTAATCGGAATCGCCGTGATTTTCTGTATCGCTTTCGTTGTAAGTGGTGTTGCCCTGACCCACGCCGTTCACATCGAAATCTTCCACTTCGATCTTACCCGGAATGTCAAGAGGCTTGCCCTTGAACGGTTCGCGCGGAACTGGCTTTAAAACCAAGCGGAGCAGTGCAGAACCATGAGCCGGGAGTTCAATAGAAACACTAGAGACCGGTCCCAAATCCTTCTTTTTCCAGGCATCGCGGACTTCTACTTCGCCTTCTACGCCAATGTCTTTAAAGTTGCATTCGACGGTCTGGGTAGAATTGTTGTTATTGAGAAGCGCCACGGCGATATCGCCATTTTTCAAAGGCTTGGTCCAAACCTGCTTGCCATTCTTGTCAGAAATGCGGTGGCCCTGAACGCCCAAGGAGTCCTGGTTAATGGCAATCATGTCCTTGTTCAGGTAGAGTTCCTTAGTCTCGTTGCTCATGTTGCGCACATCGGAACTGATCATGATGGGAGCAGCCATGATGGACCACATCGTCATCTGGGAGCGCTGTTCCTCGTAAGAGAGGCCTCTGTTACCTACTTCGAGCATGTCCGGGTCATTCCAGTGACCGGGCTTTGCAATCTGCCAATACTTGTTGTTCGCATCGATAATTTCGTAGACGCCGCGGTACCACGAAGTCGAAATCCATTCGGGACCAATGTCGAAAGTGGTGCGCCAGAGGTTAGCAATTTTCGGCATCCAGTCCTTGTATTCCCACATGCAAATGCTGAACACGATGTCGCGTCCGGAATTGCGGAGAGCGTTGGACATTGCAGTGTAATCTTTTTCCTGCGTTCTCGGATCCGAGTCGCAGTTATCGTACTTCCAGTAGTCAACGCCCCATTCAGCGAGTTTCTTGGCATCCTGTTCTTCGTGGCCATTGGAACCACTTTCGCTTTGCCAGTTGCTATTGTAATGGTGGCAGGTGCGTTTGCCACGGTCGCCGTAAAGGCCGAACTTCAGGCCCTTCTTATGCACGTAATCAGCGATGGCCTTCATGCCACTGGGGAAAGTCTTCGGGTTGTTCTGGAGGTTGCCCTGGGCATCGCGCTTGGTGTCCATCCAGTTATCGTCCAGATTAAGGAACACATAGCCCGCGTCTCTCAAACCGGATTCGACCATCGCGTCGGCAATTTCCTGAATCTGCTTTTCGTTGATGTTTTCGTGGAACACGTTCCAGCTGTTCCAACCCAGCGGCGGCGTAAGCACCAAAGTGTCAGCACTAGCAAAAGCCTGCGATGCCAATCCCGCCAAAGTCAAAGTTGCTAACACTCCAAGCTTGCAACCATTTTTCTTGTTCAAACCAAACATAAGCACTCCTATATCCTAAGTATTAATCATCCCCAAACTAAAAATACCCCCTAAAAAACAAAAAAATTAAAGGAATTACACATGTTCCTTTGACATTTTATCCACGATGGATAATTAGTTATTATTTATTAGTCAAGAGTCATTGGTTTTTAGTGGATAGTTATTGAGAGATGTAAAAAAAGAGCGTCCCCGAAGCCAGGGAGCGCTCTTGGTGAGAGAGAGTTTTTTAACGGTCAACGGGCATCATGAACGAGCGTGTTTTGCAGCGCAAGATGTAGACGCCCTTGCCAAAGCCAGCATTTTTCATCGTTTTTTGCATGTTCGGCACGTCGTTTTCGATGATTTCGACAAATCCGAGACGCTTGCCCGCAAGGTTATAGACACCGAACTTGCCGCTTGCCGTTTGGAGGCGGAGAGATGGCGCAAGTGCAATTGTTCCCGGGTCCGGTTCCGCAATTTTCTTGAGCGTGACATTATCAAGCGTGAGCGTGCCTGTCGAGGCGCCCGCATTGAAGCTCAAGCGGGAATCCTTGTCGGTGGCGGCGGTCATCTGGAACTGGAAAGAATACTTCTTGGATTCCTTGCCGATTTCAAAATTCTTCTTTTCGGTGAGGTAGCTTGCCCACGGATCCGTGTGCTGTTCCACGTTTACTTCGAGCGTGCGGGAGGCGCCAGCGCTAGCTTCGAAGCTCACTTCGTACCACTGTCCTTTTTCAAGATGCAAGTCGTGCTGGATGAGCTGCACCTGGTAATTTTCCGTGCCGATGGCAGAAATGTCAAGCTGATACTTGCCATTTTTCACGTCACCTGTAGCAGCAGCGCTACCGTGAGTCTGCAAAGTCCAGGCCACGTCGGTCGAATCGAAGCCGCCGTTGAAAATGCTGTCGCGGTCGGTCGGCACCTGAATTGGCGGCGGAAGCGAAGAGCCGTCCAGCGAATAATTCTTGACAAAATTCCAGATTTCAACGCTCGTGTTGACACTGACCGCCTCGTCCATGGAATACCAGTGGCCCTTGCCTGCAATGGTGAGCAAGCGGACTTCGACGTTATCCTTGCAGCCGCTCCAGACTTCAAGAGAGGCGGCAGAGCCCGGCTTGCTTGATGGATACGGCTTTGTGACCTTGGAACTTGAAGAGCATTTTTGCGCAGAGACCCAGCCCTTGAGGGTATTCACGGTGCTGTTGTAATTCACCACGTCATCGGAAGTGCCGTGCGTATGCATAATCGGCATCGCGCGCTTGGGAGAGTTCACGCCACCGCCACCAGAAACCGGGGCAATGGCTGCAATCATATCGCCCATCTTGTTTGCCGCATGGTAGCTCATCATGCCACCCATCGAGAATCCCGAAACATACACGCGATTTTTGTCAATGCCGTACTTGTTGTACATTTCGTTGATAATCGCCTTGAGGAAATTGATGTCCTTGTCGCCACCGATGTCCCAGGCCTTGTTTTGACCATTCGGGAACACGACCACAAATCGTGCAGTATCGGCAATCGGCTCCCACTTGGCAGCGTTCTGCTGATACGGGGCATCCTGATTCATGCCGTGCATCTGGATGATGAGCGGGCGATTTTTTTCGATGTTTCTCGGCGCATACACGTTCATGGTACGGTTCGTGCCGTTCACATTAATGTTGTCTGCAAATGAAAAGGTCGCGAAGCCAGCCAAGGCGGCAACCGTCAAGGCGCAGTGCGCCTTCTTAAAAATTTTACCAAACATACCTCTTACTCCTTGAGGTTTATTTCCCATTTTACCTATGAAGAAAATACCTTTTGGATTGGCGATTATCACTTAGCGGTAAACATTTTCCATTGCGGTTTTGACAATGGGTTGAGGGGATAAAATGTGTAATAGGGGTGTTTTAAGAACAACCAAAAACGGCTTGGATATACCCGCAGGAAAGCAAGCTTTCAGAATGTGATTCAGCCCTTTGGTTGTTCTGGGAAGTGTGATAGGGAGTGTTTGCAGAACAACCAAAAACGGCTAGAAAATGGATGCACATAAGCTGCGCTTCTGGCATCCGCTTTCTAGCCTTGGGGGTGTTTGAGGAACTATGAATTAATATGAAGAATTACTTTGTTACGGAGAGGCGGAGGGTGTTGCCGGTGGTGAGAGACTTGACGACGTACACGCCGCTTTCCTTCACGAGGCTGTTCACCTTGCTACGCACATCGAAGTTGTTGGATGCATCAACGCGACCGATGAACTTACCGTTCAAGCCATAGACGCCATAAGTCTGCACGCCCTGCACATTATAGCGAACGCCCTTTGTGATGCCAATCGTCTCTTCCGGATCCTTAGCATCCGCACCCTTCACGAACGTAAAGTAGTCGATATCAAGCCAAGAGCCAACAACCGTGAAGCGGAGTACATGTTCGCCTTCCGGGAGTTTTACGTTTGCTTTTACCTTGTTATAATCGTCATAATTTTCTTCGCCAGAACTTGCCGCCGGCACAGAGAGTTCTTCAGTAATGTCCTTGCCATCCAAGGAGAGCTTGAAGCTCGAAGTGGAACCCGCAGCAGCAACAGCCGCAAACATGGTGTAATCTCCCGCTTCCTTCACATTCACGGTGTATTCGAGCCAGTCGCCTTCACTGTTGTAGCCCACAATGACGCCAGTTGCCTTCTTGTAAAGGTCTACGCCAGTTCCCTTGCGGTAGTCGCTATCGCCGTGGTTCTCGGAATCGCCATCATAGTAAGAGGAACCATCCTTGCCCTTGCCCGGCACGTCAAAGTTTTCAGCTTCAATCTTGCCCGGGATTGCATTTGCAGGGCAGTTTTCGCCAGCGGCACAGAACGGAGTCTGCGGAACAGGTTCAGAACCAGCGCCATCAAGATAAATTTCATCGTTCACATCGGTACCGACCTTGAACCAGTCGAAGTCTGCATAGCCGCCCGCCTGCTTGGTCGCAAAGTTGAAGAGGCCCCAGCGCACGCCCACGAACATGTGGAGGTCATAATTGAGCTTCACATCGTTGCCAATCTTTTTCCAAGAGCTACCATCGGTGCTGTAATAGAAATATGCAGTACCACGGTCAATCGGCAAGTCAAAATCGATTCGCAGATAAACCTTGGAGTCCGAAAGATTTTCACTTGTTACAAGTCTTTCGCCATCCTTGTTTCCGCTATACATCACAACCTTGTAGTTACCGCCATCTTTAGCAAGCGCGACAAAGCCCTTGTCATCCTGCAAAGCAACGAGACCCGCAATATCGCCATCCTTCATGCCCTTGCCGTCAACAAGCGTACGGCCAGAACTCTTAGGGCCAAAGGAACGCTGTGTCAAAGTGTTCTTTGCATTCACGACACGGCTATCCGTGCGGCCCGTGGTAATGCGGAAAAATCCCGGATTTGCAGACAAGCTCCAGTTTTTGTTATCGGGGTTATGGTTGAACTGCCATTCGAGAGCAAGTTCGCCAGATTCAAAATCGTCACTCGTGACCATGCCGTAGCCCGGGAGCGGAGATTCCGGCAAGTCAATTGTCGAAGGAGCCTTGGAGCCGCTCGTAGGCACGGGCCAACCGTCTTTCCATTCCATCGGCACCAGGTGCGACATACGGCCAACCGGGCCGGAATCGCGGAACAAAAGCGCATACCACTTGCCATCGGGAGTATCGAAAATGCCACCCTGCGCAACACCGTTATCTGAGAGGAAAACTCTTCCTGTATATCCGCTCAAGAGGTTCTTAGAACGGTAAACCACTTCGGTACGGCAGGAACCGCTCGGCCAAGAAATCGTGAACAGGTAGTATTCACCGTTCACCTTTTCCATGTGCGAGCCTTCCTGCTGCACGATATAGCCGCTCTTACCAGTAGCCTGATTGACGCTCACGCCGCCGAGCTTACCGCTACGGCCACCAGCCTTCACGCCGCTAGCATCGTCGTTCAACTGCACGTAGCTAATCTGGTCACCACTGCCGTAGAACACCCACACGGTGCCATCGTCATCAAAGAACAAAGAAGGGTCATGGTAGAACGGGAGCTGCACTTCGGACCACTGGCCACTTTCCACATCGGCGGTCTTGTACAAATGAGTTTTGCCCGTCGTGTAAGACGGAGTCAGCACGTAGAAAAATCCCTTGTGGTAGCGGATGCTCGATGCCCAAGAGCCCTTACCGTAGGCATCCCTGCCGCCATTCAAATTCTGCTGGTCATTGTTGGCAAGCGTCTGGTAGGCATAACCCACAGTGCGCCACTGCGCCAAATCCGTGCTTTTGAAAACCGGCACGCCAGGCGCAAAATGCATGGTCGTCGTGACCATGTAATAAGCATCGTCAACACGGACAATGGAAGGGTCCGGGCTATCGACATACATGATCGGGTTATTGACCTTAACGGCTGCACTATTCACTACAGCAAAAGCAGCCAAAACCACAGCCGACTTCGCCATCTTACTAAACAATCCCATAATCACTCCTTTTCCAACCAAGGCTAGATAAGATTAACAATCATAATTTATCCCATTTACATGGTTTTAACCCGCAATCGCACGCCCTTTTTATGGATTTTTTATCAATAACACCCCATTACGGCCCCGAAAACGTGTCGAAAACCGCGCCTCTTTTGTAAAAATTCCTTTTCGCAATTTTCACAACGCTTTATAATTTTTCACAACACCAATTCGCAACACCCGAGGAACATCCATCTATATTTTGGATAGGTCTAGCGAAGATTGTGGGGATTTGGTTGGACCGGGTGGATGAATAGAGTTTGGAATGTTTAACTATAAAAAGGAGTCGCTATGACCATGTTTAAATCCATGGCATTCGCAGGAACAGTAGCAGCACTCAGCTCACTGTCTTTCGCTTGGAGCATCAATGGTGTCGTGTCCTCAAAAGCAGGGCAGCCGCTTGCAGGTGTAAAAATCAATTCTTTCAACTACGCAAACGTCGAAACCACTTCGGGAGCCGACGGTAGTTTCAGCCTCGCCTACGACGAAATGGGCTTGAAGGTCATCAAGGCCGCAAGACCGACCGTCCAGTTCAACTACAACGTCATTACCATTTCGGGCCTCAACGCCCAGACGCTTACTGTTTCCGTCATGGACGCTCTCGGCAAGGTCGCCTTCTCCAAGACGCAGCACAATGTTAGCGGCTCCATCAGCCTCGACTTGAACAAGACTACCGCCAAGGGCGCAAAGTACCTCCGCGTCAACGCCGACGGCAATCGCGACACTTACCAGATTGGCAAGACGGTCACCCTCATGAAGGATGGCGACCCGCTGCCGACCCTCATGTTCGCCAAGGAAGGCTACAACAACTATACTTACACGATGAAGAGCTTCACCGAAGCAGGTATCGCCATCGTGATGGAACCTGCAACACAGCAGCCGTCCAGCTCCAGCAAGAAGGCCGAATCGAGCTCTTCTGCAAAGCCGGCATCTTCTAGCTCCGTCGCTGTTTCTTCTAGCAGCGCCAAGGTCGAAGACGTCATCAGCTGCACTGGCAAGACTTACCAGTCTGGCGACCACAAGATGTCCGTGAACGTCGACGGCAAGAACCGTACGTTCATCATGCACGTGCCGAGTGCCTACAAGGGCGACAAGCCGGTACCTCTCGTTGTTGACTACCACCCGATCGGCGGTAGCGGCCAGGGCCAGCTCAGCGGTACCACTTACAAGTCTCAGACTGACCCGGAAGGCGTCATCTCCCTCTACCCAGATGGCACTGGTGGAAAGTCCATGATGGGTGCTGGCTGGAACGTGGGTCCGTGCTGCTCTAACGATGACGACGTCAAGTTCTCTCGTGAAATGATCAAGGCCGTTGAAGAAAAGGTCTGCATCGATACCAAGCGCGTTTACGCAACCGGTTTCTCGATGGGTGGCGGTATGAGTAACCATGTGGCATGCTTCATGTCCGACATTTACGCAGCAGTTGCTCCGGCAGCTATGGACTTGAACAAGACCAACAGCGCAAAGTGCAACCCGGAACGTCCGATTTCCATCATCATGTTCCGCGGCACAAACGATAACGTCTGCCGTTACCAGGGTGGCGATAGCGGATTCAACGACGGTTTGAACTTCTTGGGTGCCGAAGGCAACTTCAATTTCTGGAAAGAAAAGAATGGCTGCACAGGCTCTCCGTCCAAGAACTCCAACGGCTGTAACGAATACTCCAACTGCAAGGACGGCACGAAGGTTGTGCTCTGCACCAAGCAGGGTGGTGGTCATGAACAGGGCGATGGCAAGGTCGGTTGGCCGTTCCTGAAGTCCTTCACGTTGCCGTAATGAATTTGATTTCATAATTCATCCTATATACACCATAATCGCTCCGGGCAACCGGGGCGATTCTTTTATCTTGTATAGTTGTCAACTACTGAAATTTTGAAAAACACCCCAAAACCAGCTTTTCCACATTCAAAACTACAGACAACGTTTAAATATTACGTGAAAGCCACGTATTTTCAAACCTTTTTCACGTAAATTTCACCATTTTCTAAAAATTTCATTTTTTTTCACACACCAACAGGCATTCAAACCACCGATTACTTTTTATAAATGCGGACCATTGCGCATTCTTGATAACGCGCCGCGATCTCCGACTCCATACGAAAAGAGCCCCGGCGGTTGCCGAGGCCCTATAGGAGTCACACTAATTTTTCCCGTGTATTATTCTCTCATTTTATTTTATTAGCCGTACATGATGCCAAGAGCAACAGCGACGACAAAGAAGAAAGCGATTTGCTTTACAACTACCAACTCGTTTTTATTCATGTATCACCACCTTTTTTGTTAGAGATTTTTCCCCGTTCTTGCGGACAAAGAACACACCCTTTGCCTGCTTGCGGAGCTTTGCGTTTTCCCTCACTAGATTCATCGCTTCGTTCATTCCCTTTGCGGTAAACGAACTCAGCTTAATACCCTGCATGTCGAACACGCTATAGTAGCCTTCGGCTTCAGTTGCGCTAAAGCGGAGATTCTTGATTCCGATAGGCGGCTGAGCGCTGATTTCCTTGAATTCGATATAGTCAATATCAATCCAGTCGTTTGCAATTTCAATCTTCAGTTCGTGTTCGCCAGCCTTCAGGGAAACCTTGCCACCATCGACGATAGAGAACGTGTCAAAGCCCTTGCCTTCGTTCACCATTTCATCGCCAATGCGCTTGTCATCCATGTAGAGCACAATGCTACCGGTTCCATTGTCGCCAGCGACGTTAGCTACAATTCCGTAATCGCCATCGGCCTTGACATTTACGGTGTACTTGAGCCATTCGCCCTTCTGGCAGTGACCGACGACAATGCCCATGTTCGGCTGGTAAATATCGACATCGTTCTTGCGGAGCTTACCGCCTTCGTTGCCCTTGCTCAAATCGTAATAGGCCTTGTCGGCGCCGCCCTTGTTGTAGTTTTCAGCTTCGACCTTGCCAGGGATTTCAATCGGGTCCGTGTACGGGCCATATTCCTCGGGCGGTTCATCCGGAACCGTAGACTGGCTCGGGTCCACAAGGTTTACCGGCGGAGCATCCGGATCAATCGTCTTGTCGATAAGCTTGAGCATTTCGGAGCAGTAGCGCTTGCCTAGTTCAATCACGCCCGCACGGCCAAAGTGGTACGGATCCTTGCCGTTACCCTGCAAGCCCTTGGAAGAGGCAAGTCCGAACTTCTTGAAATTTTGCTTGAGCTGGGCAATGCCGCCGTTTTTGCTAGAGCAGCAGTTCTGGCCTTCCTGGAGGAGTTCGCCCGCCACAAACGGCACTTCGTTTTCGTCCAAGCCAAGCGCATCAATCACGTCCTTGTAGGTCTTGTAAACGGTCTTGCGCCAGTTGGCATCGGTACCGTCACTTTCGCCCTGGTGGAAGATGAAGCCCTTGATGACGCCCACTTCCTTTGCCTTCTTGGCAAGTTCCAGAATGCGTCCCGGAGGGTTGTTGTCGTAATCCTTGGGCCAGCCCCAGTTCATGATGTCCTTGCCATCGCCCCTGAAATAAGCTTCGTACTGATCCTTGTCGAAGGCGCGGATGCTCACAGCACCGATGGCAACCGGGATAATGCCCACGGTCACGCCCGGCAAGGAATCGGCCATAGCGCGGCCAAAGTAGTCCGCCGGGGAGAGGTTTTCGAACGGATGGAACATCGGAGGAATTGCCGGGTACCATTCGCCCGTCTTGATAGACTGATTCGTCTTGCCGCTGCGTTGGCTTGCATTTGCATTGTGCGAAGCAAGCATGATAAAGTTCTTGGGCGGATTTGCCTGGTCCTCGGACGGTACGATATCGCCGTTGCCCGCCATGTTGGACTGCCCGTAAGCAATGTAAATATGGAAGTTCGGGTTCGGAGCCGCATTCGCCCCAACCGCAAACATAGAAAGCCCAGCAGCAACACCTGCATAGGCCAGGATTTTTTTCAATTCTCTTTCCACGCTCATTTTTATATCCCTTAATCCAAAATTTCTATAAAGAATCTACCCTAAAAAAGCCGTTTTGTAGCACAGCAGGGCTCCATATAATATGGACGTTTTGTCAATGAATTGCGAAATTCGCTCAAAAAACGCATTTTGTAAAAAAAAGAGTCCTAGCATCCGCCAGGACCCTTCATGGAGTCTAGAATTATTCGAAAACGACAACCTTCTTGCTCATGAGTTTGGCGCCATTTTTGCGGATGAAGAACACTCCCTGAGCCTGCTTGCGGAGCTTGGCATCCGTCTTGACGAGGTTCATCGCGTCGGCCATTCCCTTCGCGGTAAACGTCCCGAGCTTTTGGCCCTGCATGCTGTACACGCTAAAGTTGCTTTCGGCTTCAGTCATGTCAAAACGGACCTTTGCAATCGCGCTCGGCGGGTCTTCCTTCTTGGGCTCGCTGAACTGGATCCAGTCGATATTCACGTAGTTGGCGGTGATTTCGAGCTTGAGCACGTGCTTACCGGCCTTCAAGGTGACCTTTTCCTTCACGGAAATCGTCTTGTACGTGTCCCAGGAATTGTCGGCAGTCTGCGGCACGGAAACATCATCCGTTATGGCTTTTTCGTCGATGTAAAGCTTGAACGCAGAGGTGGAATTACCGGCAGCGACACTTGCATCGATATTGTATTCGCCATCAGCCTTCACGTCTACCGTGTATTCAAGCCATTCGCCAGTCTGCGTGTAACCAAGAGCAACGCCATCGCCCGCCTTGTACAAGTCTACGCCCGTATCCTTGCGGTAATCGCTATCACCGTGGTTTTCGGAATCTTCGTCACTGTAAGAGGCGTTACTCGTACCGTCTTCGTTCTTGCCGATACCCGGCTTGTCAAAATCTTCGACTTCGACCTTGCCCGGAATAGCAATCGGAGCACCCTTGAACGGTTCCTGCGGGACAGGGTCAACAGGCGCCACGTTGATGAGCTTGAGCATTTGCTGGGCATAACGCTCACCCATGCCGCGGTAGCCTTCTACGGTAAAGTGGAGGCCGTCCCCCTTAGAGCCGTAACCCTTGGAACTTGCGACACCAAAGTTTGCAATGTACTTGGAAAGCCCACGCACACGACTGCTAAAGCCAGCACACGAACCGCCATCCACCATTTCGCCCGCGACAAACGGAGTTTCTTCGGCATTCAGGCCAAGCTGCTTGAGCATGTATTCGTAAGTCTTCTTGACAATCTGCTCCCAGTTGCTCATGCCGCCATCGGTTTCGCCCTGGTGGAAGATGATCCCCTTGATGACGCCCTTTTCCTGAGCCTTCTTGGCGACTTCAATAATGCGGCCCATGGCATTGCCATCGTCACCGTAAGCCTTGGCTCCGTTCTTCAGCCAGCTTTCCGCAGAATTGAGGTAATTCTTGTAATCGTCCGGGTCAAACAAGCGGATACTCGTACCGCCCTGAGCCACCGGAATAATGCCAATCGTCACGTTCGGCAAGGAATCTGCCATGTGGCGGCCAAACCAGTCAGCGACAGAAAGGCCTTCACCGCACTTGAACATTGGCGGCACTGCCGGGTACATTTCACCGACCGTAGGGCGGCCAAGACTCGGGCAAGACGTTGTTGCAAACATTTTCACGCGAGGATGTTCCTTCTTATCGACATCCGTAAAGTTCCTCGCGTTACCTTCCATGTTCGATTGCCCGTAAGCAATGTAAATATGGAAGTTCGGGTCCGGAGCCGCATTTGCACCCGTTACCGCAAACATAGAGAGGCCTGCAGCAACACCTGCAATGCCCATCAGCTTTTTGAAGCTCATTTCCACACTCATATCTATCTCCCTTTTAACAAACTCTTAAAAAAACAGGAGCCAATTGCTCGGCTCCCGTTTTTAGGAATATGAAATTATTTTGCCACAGAAATGCGGTAGGATTTGCCCCCCAGCGACTTCACAAAGTAAATGCCATTCTGACGCACCACGCTCTTGGTCATGCGCTGGACATCGGCCTTGGTCGTAGCAAGGAACTTGCCCACGAGCACGCCGTTCACGTCGAAGACACTGTAATTTTCGGCTTCGGTCGGCAAGCGGAAATTAGCACCGCGCAAACCAATCGTCTTATCGTCCGGATCGGCAGCATCCTTGCCCTTTGCAAAGTTGAAGTAGTCGATATCGAACCAGGAACCCGTCACCGTCATGCGGAGAATATGTTCGCCAGCCGGGAGCGTTACGTTGGCCTTGACCTTCACAAAGTCATCGAAGCTCGTTCCCGAAAGTGCGACATTTTCTACAAGAGTTTTTCCATCCAAGGAGAGCGAGAAACCAGACGTCGAATTACTCGTAGCGACAGAAGCAAACATTGTGTAATCACCAGCTTCCTTCACGTTCACGGAGTATTCGAGCCATTCGCCTTCTTCGTTATAGCCGACCACATAGCCAGTAGCCTTCTTGTAAATATCGACACCCGTGCCTTCGCGGTAGTTCGTTTCGCCACGGTCTTCGGAATCGTTTTCGCTATAAGACTTGTTGCCCTTGCCCGTACCCGGAACGTCAAAGTTTTCGGCTTCGATTTTGCCCGGGATTTCAGCGACCTTACCACCAAACGGTTCGCGAGGTACAGGATCTGCCGGAGTGCCACTGCCCACGAGTGTCACAATGCAGTCCTTGTTGCTTGAATTGCCGGCATCCATGGTAATCGTCACGGAGCCATTCTTGACTTCGACTTCGCCTTCGTACTTTGCATTTTTCGCTTCGCTAGTGGTGTACACATGGAAAGTTTCCACATCGGCACCCTTCACATTGACGGTCACAGTCTTGCTATTCTTGTAGTCGCGGTTCACGAGCACCACGATAACGCTATCGCCATCTTTGCTCTTGTATGCACTTGCAAAGACTTCCTTTTCGGGGTTTGCCGTAGCGCCCACGCGGACAGCACCCGGGCGGACAAAGCGCGCAAACTGGCTCATCACGTAGCCGCGCTTAGAAATCTTGCCGATTTCGTTCTGCGGAATCTGGAGTTTGTTTCCAAAATCCTTTTCCATGATGAGGCCGTAGCAACGACGGATGTACCACCAGGTGTACTGATTGAAATTGCCCACGACCATGGCGCGGTGGATTTCGTAAGCCACGTCCATGGCGTTCACGGTATCGCGCTTGTTGGCGTTCGCCTGGTCACCCGTATTCGTAATCGTGCGCCAGTAGTTACCGCTTCCCTGGCTTTCGGTATAGTGTTCCGTCATCCAGCGTTCGACTTTTTTCTGGTCAGCAAGGCTGTACTGGAAGAAGTTGTCCCCAGTCCTTCGGTCACTCGCGTAAAAATGCGCGCCGAGAATGTCCCAGTTCTTGAGGGCATTGGCATCGTTCAAGACCTTGTTGTAGAGGTTCTTGTCATAACGGAAGGATTCCGTCGAAATCACCTTCGCGCCATTCTTGCGCATCTTGTCGGCATAGCCCTTGGTGAAGTTGTAGATTTCGTCGGCACTCCAGCAGGCCCATTCACCGCACCAGTCCGGTTCGTTACTGATGGAGATGGCGTACAGGGGAACGCCCTGATTCTTCATGTAATCGTTGAAGTTGTTCAGGTGGTCCACGTACTTCTGGTAATTCGAAGAAGCCATGTGCTGGTTCGCCCCTGCGTACGGCGATGTCCACGGAGTCGCGTAAAGGATAAAGTCATCGCCGGCGTACTTTTTGGCATACTTTGCGGCCTGAACTTCCTTGTTGAAGTCATTGGAATTGGCGTAAACCGGAATACGGAGCGTGTTGAGGCCAATTGTGCCATCGCCCGTACCAAAAGCGATCTTCGCATCGGCTTCGGAAAGGCCACCACCGCCCTGCCACTGGTTATGCACCATGCCACCAAACCCGCGAATCACCTGGTGTTCTTCCGTTACGTCGACATTGACCGTCGAGGCAAAAGCAGGTATAGCAAAAACCAAACCGTAAGCGGCAGCCTTCAAGACTTCACCCATGCGCTTCATAGTAAATCTCCTAAAAAAGTAATCCCATATTTTTTCGTAATTTAAATTTATACCCATCGCGCAATCATTTTACACCCCCAGAATAATTTTCCATTGTCAATTTGGTAATGCGTAGGCCGAGCGTCGCAACCGTAAATACAACAAATGCGTAGGCCGAGCGTCGCGGATGCACACAGTTGCGTAAGGCGAGTGATGCAGGATTGCTCGCAAGCCTATATCCGAGCCTAGCAACTGGCATTTGCACATAGTGCAAATGCAAACACCTCGGAACATTCGTCCCGAGGTGTAATGACGCCATTCAGCGCCATTAGGGTGTGTGGTTTAGGAGGATCGTTTGGGCTTCAGGCGCCCTACAAGGCCGTAAACAATAGCCTATCGCAAACTCAAAAACATCTCAAATTTTTCGCCTGCAAAACGGCAAGGCTTTCCAATATGGAATTTAGAATCTCCAGACGCCCAAAAGGCATTTTTCCAAATATTTATCATTGACATTTTGGTAATGGGGCAGCGACAAAAAAACACCCCAGAGCTTTTGCCTTCGGGGTGCTTTTCGTTATTTGGTTTCGGAATTATATGAATTTTATCTTGCGACAGAGGTCATGAAGGTCTTGTGGCCGTCAACGCTCTTAAGCATGTAAACGCCCTTGTTGAAACCAGCACTCTGGAGAGCTTCGGCGGCCTTCTTTCCGGCGAGTTCCACCGTGCCGAGCAGCTTGCCGCTCACGCTATACACGCGGTAGGTGCTCGGAGCATTTGCCTGGAACTTCACAGTCGGCTTGAGACCAACCTTTTCCACATCGCCAAGGGAGAACCAGTCTACGTTCACATTGTCGCCCGTAATCACGAGACGAATCACGTGCGTGCCCTTGGTAAGTTTCGCCTTGCCTCCGTCAAATTCCTTATAGACGCTCCAGTCTTCACCGGTCTGCGGAACCGTAATGGTATCGCCAATTGCCTTGCCATCGGCCAAGAAGCAGAAGCTTGCGCTTTCCATGCCAGTAGAAGCCGAGGCCTTAATCGCATAATCACCGTCTTCCGGGACTTCGACCGTGTATTCGAGCCATTCGCCAGAAGCGGTATAGCCAATCGCCATGCCCGTACCGCCTTCGACAATGTCAACGCCCTGGTCTTCGCGGAACTTGGCATCGCCCTGGTTTGCCTTTTCGTTATCGCTGTAAGAATCCACATCGCCACCGCGGCCAACGCCCGGGATGTCATAATGTTCAGCTTCAATCTTTGCCGGAAGCGTCACAGCCTTTTCGCCATACGGTTTCTGCGGTTCCGGCGGAGTTGTGCCGCTACCTTCAAAGCCCCAAGCCTTAATTGCCATGGTGGAGTCCTGAGAGCCCTTGAACACGAGGAAAATTTCATCTACGATGCCCTTGAGGCCGGTCACTTCGCAGGAATTTTCTGCAAAAGTGTTCTTGTTGCCGGTATTCTTGAGCGTACAAGAGCCAGCGAGCGTACCTGTAGCAGAGCCCGAATGAATTTCAATCTTGTTGCCATCAGCAGCGCTTGCCGCCTGAACCACAAAGCCCGTTGCCGCCGTACCAAAGTCCACGCCACTCACGCGAATCCAGGATTCCTTCGTGGAAAGCGGGAGCAAGAGGTGTTCTGCGACCTTGCCCGGAGTCCAGTTCGAACGGCTGCGGATGCCTTTCTGCTTAGAACTCGTGAGTGCCGGATACCAGTCATACGGATCGAAGTTTTCAATCTGTTTCGGGCCTTCCTTCGTGAAGGTCAGTTCCTTCATGGTACCGTCACCGTTGTAGAAAAACTCGTCAACACTCACGCTGCGGTGGAATGCCGGCACCGGATTCGCCTTACCGTCATCGGCAGGAATCTTTTCCAAGCCGTCGTAACCGTTGGCAATGCGGCGGTCATGATAAGCGACATACCAGTGGCCCTTGAATTCGGCAATGCCGTGGTGGTTATTGTTGTTGGCGTTGATGTTCTGGCCGCCAATGTTCGGGTTACCCATGAAAATGCCCTTGTATTCATAAGGACCCATGGGGTTCTTGGACATGCCGTATGCAATGCGCAAATCCGCCGTACTGTAAGAGAGATAGTAATTACCCTTATACTTGTGGATGTAAGAGGCTTCCATCGCCTTCGGACCACCAATCTTCAGGTGAGTCTTGGTGCTCACATCGAAGCCCTTCATGTCCTTGTTGAGCTTGTAGATGTTGAAAATGTCGTTATTGTTGTTATTTGCCGGGCGGCTATCGCTGCTACCGCCACCAAAGGTGAAGTAGCCTGTACCGTCGTCATCGAAGAAAATTGCCGGGTCAAAGCACCAACCAATACCGTCGCAGTCCGAAATACCGCCACCCCAGTTGTTGATGAGCTTCTTGTTGCCAGAGACCGGGTTTGTCCACGGACCTGCAATACTATCGGCACCGATGAGGCCAACGCCGCCGCCACCGCCATCCGGGAACACAATGTAGAGTCTGTGGTCATTCGGGTTCACCGCAATACCAGAAGCCCAGATATCACCAATGCCATCGACCTTGCGGGCATCATAAATGATACCGAAGTCGGTCCAGTTCTTCATATCCTTCGTGCGGAAACCGTAAAGGGCCTTGATATTATAGCCATTGGCATTCGATGCAGCAGGGTCATCCGAGTCGGTTATGACATAGAAATAAGTATCATCGGCAGCGGCACCCGGGTCCGCCAAGTAATGGTAAGCCGAAATCGGGTTATCGGCAAGTGCGCCAACACCAAAACCGGCGAGCAAGCCTGCCATCGTTAAACGTTTCAGTAATCTCATTGTTCACTCCTTGGGATCGACCAAACACACCGCCATCCCGTTTTTTATAAAACTACCCTCAGAAACGCCAAAAGACCCACGAAAAATCGTAGGTCTCATGGACAAAAAGTCAATAAAAGGAGATGCCCGATCAAGTCGGGCATGACATTAAAGCCTGTCGGGCATGACATCCTTAGCGAGTGGTGCGAACTTTTGCCACCGCGCCGTTGTAACGGTTACGGATGATGCAAACGCCCTGCACGTTCTTGGACTGCGGATTTTCGCGCCAGAGCTTCTTGGCTTCGTGGATATTGCGGGCCGTGAAGCTAGAAACCTTCTTGCCGGTCAAGTCGAACACGTCGAAGTTTGCGACTGCATCTGCACCAAGCACCCTGAAGCCCTTGATACCAATCGTTTCGTCGTCCGGATCCTTAGCGTCCTTCCCTTTAGCAAACGTCATATAGTCGATATCGAACCAGTCGCCCGTAACAGTGAAGCGCAGGACATGTTCACCGGCCGTGAGCTTCACATTGGCCTTGACCTTCACAAAGTCATCCCAGCTGTCGCCGGAAACCGGGACTTCAGCGATAGACTTGTCGTCAATGGAAAGCGTAAAGCTAGCAGTGGAATTGTCCGTTGCCACAGAAGCAAACATCGTGTAGTCGCCATCTTCCTTGACGTTCACGGTATATTCAAGCCATTCGCCGGACTGGTTGTAGCCCACGACATAGCCTGTAGCCTTCTTGTAGATATCGACGCCAGTGTCTTCGCGGTAGCTCTTGCCACCATTTTCGATGCCATGGTCTTCGGAATCGTTTTCGCTGTAGGACTTGATTTCACTACCGCGGCCAGAACCCGGAATGTCGAAGTCTTCCATTTCAATCTTGCCCGGAATTTCCCAAGCCTTGCCGCTAAACGGCTTCTGCGGTTCCGGAGGAGTCGTGCCACTGCCTTCGAAGCCCCATGCCTTGACAGCCATGGTCGAATCCTGATTACCCTTGAACACGAGGAACAGCTGCTTTACGACGCCCGAGAGGCCTTCGACATCGCACTTGTTTTCGGCATAGGTGTTCTTGTTGCCGGTATTCTTGATGGTGCAAGTACCCGCAAGCGTACCCGTTGCAGAACCCGAGCGGATTTCGACCTTGTTACCATCAGCCGTGCTTGCGGCTTCAACGGTAAAGCCCGTTGCGCCAGCGCCAAAGTCCACGCCCGACACGCGGAGCCAAGCTTCCTTGCTCGAAAGCGGGAGCATCACATGGTCAGCGGCCTTGCCCTGCACAAAGTTAGAGCGGCTGCGGATGCCCTTCTGCTTGGAGCTCGTGAGTGCCGGATACCAATCGTACGGGTCAAAGTTTTCAATCTGTGCCGGACCTTCATCCGTCACCTTCACCGTCTGAATGGTGCCGTCAGCATTGTAGAACATTTCGTCTACAGAAACGCTACGGTGGTAACCTTCGTTCGGTTTTGCCTTGCCATCATCTGCCGGGATAATTTCCAAGCCGTTGTGACCCTTCGCGATACGGCGGTCATGATAGACAACGTAAGAATGTCCCTTGAATTCGGCAATACCATGATGGTTGTTGTTGCCATTGATGCTACGGCCGTTCATGCTCGGGTCGCCAAGAATCGTACCCTTCCAGGTGTACGGGCCCATAACGTTGTTCGAGATACCGTAGTCAATCGTCGGAGCGCCCTGCTGCCAGCCAGTACTGTAAGAGAAGTAGTAAGTACCCTTGTGCTTGTGGATGTAAGAAGCTTCGAGCATCTTGCGGGTCGGCAAGTTGTTCACCTTCACATGGGAACCGTTGCCCACCGGGGCGTTCTTGGCATCGTTCAACTTGACAATGTCGAAGTTATCAGTGTTTGGACGGCTAGTGCTTTCGCCGCCGCCCCATGTCACGTAGGTGGTTCCGTCGTCATCGATAAAGATACCCGGGTCAAAGCACCAGGAAACGCCATCGCAACCGATGATACCGCGACCACCGACAAGCTTATCCTTGCCCTGGCCCACGGCGTTTGTCCAAGGGCCTTCAATTGCAGGCGCCTTGATGTAGCCAATGCCGCCGCCACCGCCATCCGGGAACACGATGTAGAATGTACCGTTGTGGACTGCAATACCAGAAGCCCAAATGTCGTTAATGCCACTTACCTTGCGGGCATCGTAAATAATGCCGTAGTCGGTCCAGTTCTGCATATCCCTACTGCGGAATGCATAGAGGGCGTAAATCTTGTAACCGTTAGAATTGTACGGAGCCGGGTCATCGGAGTCCGTGATGATGTAGAAGTAATCATCGTCAGCAGCAGCACCCGGGTCAGCCAGGTAATGGTAAGTAGAAATTGGGTTATCGGCAAGCGCGCTTACTCCAAAGCCCGCCAAGAGTCCAAACATCGTTACTTTCTTAAGTAGTTTCATAACACTCCTTAGGATCGACCATACACCGTCAATCCATCCAATCTAAAAGTATGTCCAAAATCACAAAAAAGAACGCGGCGGTCCGCAAGCATCATGGACAAAACGTCAACGAGTCCGTAAAAATTTGGATGCAAAAAAGGCCCCTCTTGCGAGAAGCCCTTTTATACGGATGTGTGTTTCTTGGAGATTCTAGCGGGTCGTGCGGACCTTAGCCATCATGCCGGTACCACGGTTGCGGATGATGCACACGCCCTGCACATTAACCTGGGCGCCACCACGCAGCATGTTCTTCGCTTCGTCCATGCTATGGGCCGTGAAGCTAGAGACCTTCTTACCGGTCAAGTCGAACACGTCGTAAGTCGCAGCGGCAATCGCATTCATGCGAATCTTCTGGCGGATAGCCACTTCGCTACCTTCATCCGGGTCCTTGGCATCCTTGCCCTTAGCAAACTGGATATAGTCAATATCCATCCAGTCGCCAATCACGGTAAAGCGGAGGATATGCTTGCCAGCCGGGAGCTTCACATTCGCCTTCACCTTGCTATAGTCGTCATAGTTTTCTTCGCCATCGTTCTTCGGGACAGAAATCGATTCCGTAATATCGTCACCATCGATGGAGAGCTTGAAGCTGGAGGTCGCATTGGCAGAAGCCACAGCCGCAAACATCGTGTAGTCGCCTTCAGCAGCCACATCCACAGTGTATTCCAGCCATTCATCCGTTTGGTTGTAACCGACGACATAGCCCGTAGCCTTCTTGTAGATATCTACGCCAGTGCCTTCGCGGTAGCTCTTGCCACCATTGCTTTCGGCACCGTGGTCATCAGAATCGTTATCAGCGTAAGAATCGTTGCCTGCGCCGTAGCCCGGTTCATCGAAGTTTTCCATTTCAATCTTGCCCGGGATTGCCCAAGCCTTGCCGCCAAACGGAGTCTGCGGTTCAGGTTCGCGCTTCGTGCCCTGGAATTCCCATTCGAGAACGCCCATGGTCGAGTCCTTGCCATTGTTCTTGAACACGAAGAACACCTGGTCAACAACGCCGGTGAGGCCCTTCATTGCGCAATCGTTATCCACGAAGGTCTTGTTATTAGCGGTCTTAGCAAGTTCGCAAGTACCGGCCAACGTGCCGCTCGCGCTACCCGTATGGATTTCAATCTTGTTGCCTTCGCCCACGTTAGCGGCCTTGATGCGGAGGTTTTCAGCACCCTTACCGAAGTCCACGCCAGAAACACGAATCCAAGATTCGCTACGGCTCGTAAGCGGCAAGAGCACATGCACAACGGGCTTGCCCTGAGTCCAGTCCGTACGGCTACGGATGTTCATCTGCTTGGAACTCGTCGTTGCCTTGTAGGTCTTGTACGGGTCAAAGTTCTTGATCTGCTTTGGTCCTTCACGTGTGAAGGTGAGCTTGTTCATCTTGTCGCCATTCCACGTGAGTTCGTCGATAGACACGCTTCTGTGGTTTTCGTAGTTCGGGTTTTCGGAACGCACGCCCTGCTGCGTCGTTGCGGCCGGGTGGTTGTCAGAAGTCACCAAGCGACGGTCGTGGTAAACGGCATACCACTTGTCCTTGAACGGAGCAAAGCCCTGGTGGTTGTTGCCGCCTTCGCCATGAGCGTCCGGCACAGAGCCGATGCCCGGAATAACCGTACCCACAAAGGTATACGGGCCCCAAATATTGTTAGACATACCATAGTCAATCACCTGGCTACGGTTGTTGAAGCTCAAGTAATAAGTGCTACCCTTCTTGTGCAGGTAAGGAGCTTCAAAAGAGTTCGGCAAAGAGACCTTCTTCAATGAGTTCTTGTCGAAAGTAATCTTGCCATTGCTTTCGGTAAAACTGATAATGTCAAAGTTGTTGCCGTAGGGGCGCTGGCCGCTTTCGCCACCACCGAAAATCACGTAACCCTTACCGTCGTCATCGATCAAGATGCCCGGGTCAAAGCAATGCGCAATGCCATCGCAACCTCCGATAAGACTTCCGCCACCAGCAATTCTGTTGACACCATGGGTTTCCTTGACGGGGTCGGTATAAGGCCCGTCGATAGCCGGGGCGGTAATCATACCCACGCC
Organism: Fibrobacter sp. UWB2; assembly: GCF_002210425.1. Lineage (NCBI taxonomy): Bacteria > Pseudomonadati > Fibrobacterota > Fibrobacteria > Fibrobacterales > Fibrobacteraceae > Fibrobacter > Fibrobacter sp. UWB2. Next base: position 34,984 of record NZ_MWQK01000003.1, read on the forward strand.
GCTTGCACCATCGGGGTAAACGATATAGACCTTACCATTCTTGACTGCGATGCCCGATGCCCAAGTATTGTTCGGATAGTTCCCGAATTCACGCCTGGAGCGGAAAATCATGCCGTGATCAGTCCAGTTCTTCATGTCTTCAGACGTGAAGGCGTAAAGGCCGACAATATCGTAGTTCCAGTTCGTCTGGTTGTTATAGTCATCCACATCGGTCAAGATGTAGAAGGTATCACCGTCAGAGGCGCAAGAAGGGTCCGCCAGATAGTGATAGCTAGAAATAGGGTTGTCAGCAAGCGCGCTTACACCAAAGCCAGCAATTAAGCCCAGTGCAGCCAAACGTTTCATGTTCATACACACTCCTTCGGACCAGCCATACACCGCCAATCCATCCATTATTAATCTACCTCCAAACAACAAAAAAAGACCTGCAAAGCGATGCAGGTCCATTGATAAAATGTCAATAGTGGATAAATCTACTCTTCTTTCCGGACAACGCTCTTCTTCACAACCGGGGCGTACGGGTCAAAGATACCGTAGCCAAAGACTTCGATATCGTCCACCCAGACTTCCGTATCCATAGCGCCGAAGATGCCAATCTTTGTGACACTGTCCTTCACCGCTTCCCAACCGTAGTTACCGCCATTGCTGTCAGCCGTATCCAGTTCCGCCGGAATCACGGTAAACTGCGTCCAGACCGTATCCGCCTCGAAATGGCGCCAAGACTTGATATTATCGGAACTCGTCACGGAATCGTCATTCACGAACCTGTCAAACGAGAACGAAATTCTCGACGGAGTCGAGACGCGGACCCAGAAGCGGATAGAATCCAAATCGCTCATGTTGACATAGCCACCCAGTTCACGACCGATAAGAGCCCAGTCCCACTGAGCCGCAGAATCGCGTTTGCAGATAAAGTGTGCCGCCTTGCCTTCGCGACCAAGACCTGCCGATTCAATATTAAAGGTGACCTCCGCGTTGAGCGATGCCGCAGTTTCCCAAACGCCAGCGCCATTTTCAAAGTCATCGAATACAAAGTACGTCTTGACGTAAGCGGAGTCGCCGAGGTAAAGGGCGCCTTCACTGGAGTCAGAGCCAACGTCAGCTTCAATTCGGCCATATTCCGTAACCGAGTCAGCGCCAGCTTCGTTCACGAATGCGACAATCTCGACATTGCCGTTCGGGAGCGATTCAAATTCAAAGTAGCCCGTGGAATCCATCGAGACCTGGTAGTCCAAGCCCTGCACAGAGACCGTAGCGGAACTGCGCACCAGTTGCGGAAGACCGACTCGACCGGAGACCTTGGTCGGTTCCGAAACTTCGACTGTCAAAGGAGTCGTCGTATCCGATTCGACGTAGGCAATCTTTTCAAAGCCCTTCAAGTTCAGGGAATCGCTACGTGCTTCAATCACGTAAGAGCCCGACGGAACGCTAGACAGGACAACGCGTCCCTGTTCGTCGGTTTCAAAGTGCAACTGGTACAGGGAGTCCGATCCGAGTTCGGATGCACCGGACAAGTAAGATTCAGGGCGGACAATAACGTCCATACGTGCAGCAGGCGTGCCATCGGCCAATTGAACAAGCACCGCGATGGAATTCTCAGTTTCCATCGACGATCCTGCGGTACGACCGCTATCGCAGGCGACATTGAACAGAGCCAACGTCGCCAACCCATATGTCCACGCCCGTTTAATCATTTTTTATCTCCTGCACCTTCCCCTACTATTATAGTATTTTCCGACGCCCCTCCTTTACGGGCAACCGGGTAAAATGCCATAGAAAGCTGCATAACACGATCAGGATTCTTGGCTCCGTCCACTCTTTTTTGGACCAGACGGCGGAATTCCCTCAACATGTCGCCCAAATCCTCGAAGCAGGACTGGTCTACAGAAAGGGTCAGTGTAGAAATGTTACGTTCATTGACGGGGACGTTTTCGAGCGCATCGCTCGCAAGGCTCAGCACCTGGCGCTGGAAATTGCGCACGGCCTTGGCCTTTTCGGGGCCCCCTACTGTCAAATGGGCTTCGGTGAGTGCGAGCTTGCCCGATGCAAGCTTCTTCACGAGACCGACGCTCTTCAAAGTTTCAATGGCTTCGAGAGCCTGTTCCTCAGTGATCGGCGGGCAGATGTCTTTGGCAATCTGCTTGACGTTTACAACGCCACCGTTCAATTCCAGGTAGGCGCGTACCGCAGGAATCCACCAGTTTTCGAGGAGTTTAAGTTCAGCAGCCTGCAAAGAATGGCGTTCCACGTCGCGGAGCGAGAGTGCCTTCGCCATGAGTTCTTCGCGCTTAGTCTTATCCTTGCTGACAGCAGCAGAATAAAGGAGGTCGAAGTATTCGGCCTCGCGACCACTCAGCGCAAGGATTTCCTTTGCCGCAGGTAATGCATGAGCAGGCAAGTGCTGCTTCTTTTGCAATACGCGATAGAGATAGCTGGAGTCTAGCCCGAGCTTATCACCCATCATGCGGTAGCTGTAGAAGGGCATCTCGACCTTGCGCCTGTCGTAGAATTCCTTCAAGAAGTCGCGGTAATCCGCTATGTCAGAAAAAGTAACCATCAATATCTAAAATATTTAAAACTTACCGCTGGGAACCTACAATGTAAACATTTGGTATGGATATTTTGTCAACGGGTAGGTCATTGGTCATTAGTTATTAGTCAATAGTAAAAAAGTCCGCCGAGGCGGACTTTTCAAACTTATTCTTCCCCGAGGTATTCCACCGCGAAGATGAGCGTTGCGCCACCCGGAATCGGGCCTGCGCCGCGGCTACCGTAGCCAAGGCCAGGCGGCACCACGAGGATTCTCTTTTCGCCCGGGAGCATGCCCTGCACGCCGAGCTCCCAGCCGCGGATCACGTTACCCGCGCCAAGTTCAAATGCAAACGGCTGTCCGCGGTCGCGGGAGCTGTCGAACTTGTAGCCGTTCACCATCCAGCCCGTGTAATGCACGATTGCGCGGTGGCCAGAACGAGCCGGTTCGCCTTCGCCCTGCTTCACGACAGCATAGCGGAGTCCTTCAGGACCGTTTTCGTACTTGAGGAGCGTTGTGTCCGGGAAGAAGTCCATGTGCTTTGCCAGTTCCGGATCCACATCGCTAGAGACCATCTCGACGCGGAACACGAGCGTGGAGTTCGGCGGAATCATCGAGAATGCCGTAGCGCCATAGCCCATCGCCGGAGACACGCGCAACCAACGGACGCCACCTTCGCGCATTCCTTCAAGGCCCGTTTCCCAACCCTTGATCATCTTGCCTGCACCCATAATCGATTCGAGCGGCTTGCCCAGATCCTTGGAGCTACCGAACTTGCGGCCAGAGAGGAGCCAGCCCGTGTAATGCACCTTAATGACGTTGCCTGCAGCGTTCAGCTTGCCAGAGCCCGCCTTTTCGTCGTAGACCTTGAGCCCGCGGCCCATGTCACGCCATTTTAATTTATCTACATCAGCAGGGAATTTGTCTGCTTCGAGCGGCTTTTCGGCATGGACAAGTTCAACAACGAACATCAAGTCGCTATTAGGCGGAATGCCTTCGAGAGAGTTGTCGCCATAAGCCATCACGGACGGCACCGAGAGCTTGCGGATTTCGCCAATCTTCATGCCCACAAGGCCCTTGTCCCAGCCTTCAATCACCTGGCCCACGCCCACAGTGAATTCGAGCGGCTGTTCACTGTAATAAGAGTTTGCAAAATAGGGAGCTTCAACAGTCGTATCCGTAGCGGCCTTGTTCACCGTAGCGCTATCGACAGCCAGGTAACCTTTATAATGGACCTTAATCAACTGACCTGCACGAATGGCATCCCCGGCGCCCTCCTTGAGCGTTTCGACCTTAAACGGGACAGCCCAGGCAGTACAACAAGCAAGCAACACTATAAAAAACTTTAATTTTGACATAATATCTCCTGCCTTATAAAATAGAAAATGCTAGTTTTTGAGAGTAAGGATTTATCGTAAACGGATTTAAATATGCTATCAATCATCATCGTCATTGCGATTGTGCTATTGTCCATCGTCCTCGCCGGGATTGGAATTTATGTGGGCACGCACAATACCGACGAAAAAGAAACGACAAAACCCATTATCGACGTATCGGGGCAATACGCCGCCATCGGCCGCCCCGCCCGCGAGACGCTCACCGCCGTGAAGCCCTCCGAAGCATCCATCAGGGCTTGGCTTGAGACCCAGAATTTGACTCCAGAACAAAGGTTGGCCTACATCGAGCAGTGGAACCAGACGCTGGAAGAAACAATCAAGACAATTGACGAAGGGGACAAGCAAGGGGTCGCGACTTACAGAATCGTGATTGGTCCCAAGGGCAAGAATTATTGTAAATTCGTGAGTGAGGAAAATTTCATCACCCGCGAACAGATTCGCAATCATGCGGAAATTTTACCACCTTATGTTTTGGGCTGCGACTGTAAGCTTTTACCGAAGCAACCCTGGGAAAACCCGAGCAAATCCGGATGGAAGGCAGTGATCCCGACACACGGAAACACTTACAACGTCCCGGATTGGAGGCAACTTGCGTAAGTCATTATTATCTGCTATTCTTTTGGCACCTGCCATGGCGCTCGCCACAGGTTCGGCCATTATCACCCTCCAGATGCCCGTTGGCGCACGCCAGCTAGGTATGGGCGAAGTCGGTGCCGCACTTGCCGATGACGCAACCGCGATGTACTACAACCCGGCAGGCCTCGCTTTCGGACCGCTCGCCGACGAATGGCGCAGCTCCTACAGTGCAGACGCCAAAAAGACGCCGTTCTTCACGCACATGGCATCCCGCTCCAAGAACGGGTTCTTCGACAAGAGCGAACTCTGGGCAGGTACCACGCAGGGCATTCTCAAGTACGACGGCGAACAGTGGGTCAACTACTATTCCGTCACCTTGCAAGGCACCGCCAAGATTAAGGACGCAGTCCGCACCTACGTCGGTACGGAACGCGGCCTCGACGAATACACCCGAGTCGTGAAGGCTTTCAACGATGTGAAGAACGCCGACGACGAATCGCACGTGGTCGAAGTCAAGATGCCCTGGGACCTCGTCGTCAAGGACACCATCTCGGCCATCCTCTACGAAAGCCTCACCGAAAAGCTCTGGGTCGGTACCCCGAAGGGTCTCTACCGCTTTGACGGCAAGGGCTGGAAGTCCTTTGAAACGGAACTCGGCGAACGCCGCGTGACCGCACTTGCAAAACAAGGCGCCTCCCTCTGGATCGGTACGGACAACGGCCTCTTTGTCTACCGCAACGGCGCCTTCGAACAGAAGGGCAAGGTTCTCCCGAGCCAAAAGATTAACGCACTCGTCTGGTCCGAAAACCGCAAGGAACTTTACGTGGCAGTCGACGGTGCAGGTGTCGCACGCCTCACGCCGAAAAAGAGCGCCAACGACAAAGACCGCTGGAGCCTGTTCAACCAGGAAGACGGCATCATGGACTTGAACCCGACCGCACTTGCAGTCGATAGCTCGGGCCACGTCTGGGCAACGCACAAGGGCGGCCTCTCGCACTTCACACTCCGCAAGTGGGAACAGGTGCAGTTTGCGAACAATACCGTGAACGACGTTTCCGTGGACCGCAAGGGCGCCATCTGGATTGCAACCGACCTCGGCGTCTGGCGCCACATGCCGGACTACGCAACCGCTAGCGGACGTAAGGCCGAACTCGAACGCAGTTCCAAGGAAGACCCGACTGTAACCAAGCGCGATGACGAATGGACGCACTACCACCAGGGCAATGGCCTTTCGACCAACAAGGTCTGGGCTGTGCTCCCGGAAGGTAACGATGTGTGGTTCAGCACCGCGAACGGCATGGAGCAGTACAAGGACGCCGACTACCAGCTCGTCGCCTTCTATGAAAAGCTTTTGCCGGTTTTGAACATTCCGGACCTTTACCACCTCTATGGCGGCATGACCATTCCGCTGAACGACTGGGGAACGCTCGGCGTTTCCGTGAACTTCGTCTCGTTCGGTTCGACCGTCGCTTCTGGCGACCTCGATGCCGATGACCTCGTGGCCTACAACAGTTCCGAAATCGTCGGTGGCGTGAGCTACGGTACAAGATTCCCGAACGACTGGGGCCTCGGCCTTTCCATCAAGTTCTTCTACTCCGACCTGAGCTCCGGCGCTGCCGCAGGCGAAGAAGAAGCCACCACGTTCGGTTACGCATTCGATATCGGCGTGTTGAAGAAGAACCTCTTTATCCCGAAGCTCAACTTTGCCTTGGTCCTTGCCAACATCGGCCCGAGCGTGTACTACGTGGACAAGACCATCGAAGACCCGATTCCGCTTACTTGGCGCCTCGGACTTTCTTACGAAATTCTTAGCATGGCCGATTACAAGTGGACAGTCGCTTTTGACTACAACCGCGAAGTCGTGATTGACGATGACAAGGGCGACCCGGAACCGTTCTACATCGCCTGCTGGAAAGACCTCTTTGACCCAGATGACGATACGAATTCATTCCTCCAGGGCGTGTTCAACTTCGGTACGGAATTCATTTATTCCAACACGATTGCGCTCCGTTTAGGTTATCTGTACGATCGTATGGGCAAGCGTAATGAAGTCGACTTCGGCGTAGGCGTGATGCTTTCTGACGTGCTGCAGTTCGACTGGGCAACCATCAAGAACGTGGGCCGTGCAGACGGCGTACGCGATGGCCAGATGCGCTTCGGTTTGCTGTTTAAGTTCTAAAAACTTGGCGGCGTCGCCGCGTTACAACGAACGAAAAAAGTCAGGTGATGAGCCTGACTTTTTAATGTCATGCCCGCCTCCGAGCGGGCATCTCCTTTTTAAGCAAAAGCGGAAATATTTCGCACTCTACTCTTCGCGTTCGAGAATAATCAGTGCGCGGTCCTGGGTGCTGTTCGGGATGGTATAGAAATGCTTCCCGACAAACTTGTAGCCAAAATCTTCAGGATAGAACGTCTTGAGTTCATCGGCTACGGCAGGGCCCTTCATGAAGTACACGCGGCCGCCGACCTTCAAAGAATTTGCGATACGCGGGAGCGTCTTTTCCATGAGTTCAAAAGCACGGCTAATCACGCCATCGACCGGGATGGTCATGCTGCGGCTCGTGACCTTATGACCAAACACGTCAATTCCCTTGAGGCCCATCTTTTCGATGACCATGTTGAGGAAGTTGATGCGGTTCGGGCGCGGTTCGCAAAGCGTAAGGCGAATCGACGGGTTCACAATCTTGAGCGGGATTCCCGGGAAACCGGCACCGCTACCAACGTCAATCATGCGGGCGGGCCACTTAGGCACGTAAGCATTGATGAGCGTGCAGTCGGCATAATGGCGTTCCACCATCGTCTCGAAAGCGTTGAGGCGGGTCAAATCCTGGTCATCGTTATTGGCACGGAGCAACTGGTGGAATTCCCAAATCTGCTTGAGCGTTGGCTCCTGAAGTTCCACACCGTAGTAGTGCAACAGCTTGTCGAGCCCTGCAAGAGAGGGCGTCACGCGCTTGCCGTTAAAAAGCGGGAACTCCGTACGCGGAGCCTTCATGTGAGGGATAAAATCCTTGCCAAGCGCACTCGCGCCACTGCGAGGTTTGGAATTCTTTGACCAAGATGAATTTGCCATGTCCAAAAGTTAGAAAAGTTTTTCAATAAAAAAACGGGCCAAAGCCTCCGTTCAAGCGTGTATATATAATGGAGGTTCCCATTGCAAAAATTACTCATCATTTTCGCCCTTTCACTTTTTTCGATTGCCACCGAATTAGCCCACGCACAACCGCCTTTTGACGCCGCGCAAGTTTTCGAATGGTGGGACGACGGCATTATCACCGCCGAGGAGGCCGACGAAATATTCTCGCGGCTCGAAGAAGAAAACTACGACGAAGCTTGCCTGCTTGCCGAAGTTTACGCCCAGGAGCCCTGCATAAAGCCCACGCAAACCAAGTCTGCCATTCTAACGGGAAGCGTGCAGAAAGTGCCTACTATAGTTCCACACGGCAACGTTTCGTGGAAAGGCCAGTACGACTCCGAAGGGCATTTGAAAAAGCACCGCGAAGAGCTACAGCTCCAATTCTACTACTTCAAGTTGCGACTCGGATCGCAAGAGCTGTTGTCTTACCGCCGCGATAACTTCGAAGCGTATTTTGGACAAGTTTCTACACTGGAGTTCCACAGCCACATTCCGCTAGACACCTTATGGGGTGCCGCACTCCTCTACCCCATCGGCAAATTCCGGCTTGGCGCATTCCTGGATACGAGCAAGACGTTCAACGCCCACGTCACCTTCAAGCCGAACCGCGAAAACGAAATCGGAGCCACGTTCTGGAAATTTTCGGACGCAGGCGCCATCAACGTACAAGCCCGCACAACGCTCGGACAAATCTCCGCATGGTACCAGTTCGGCCAAGACCGACCGCTCGTCAAAATCCAGCTCCAGAGCGAAAAGAAACACCTCTCGTGGAAAACCACCGCCTACATCCACGGCGACAGCCTCCCGCTAGGGCTCAACTTGAGCAAGGGCATCGCCGAAAACCGGCTCTGGGCATCGCAAACCGTAAACGCCAAATGGCCCGAAGCGCTAAACACGGCCCTATCTGCCAAAGTCAGAGTCTTAAGTCCTATCGCCTCCGATTCCGTCAGCGCCCGATTCAAGATGACACTCGCCTCGGGCCCCGCCCGTTTGCGCCCAAGTTTAAGCGTAACCTGCATCGAGGCTAGCAACAACTGCAACACAACCGAATGGAATGGGACCGTAGAATCCGCCTGGGAACCGTTTTCTTTCAAAGCAGGCACGGACTTGCGCTACGACCGCACCAACAGCGCCAAGCCCCCAAAAATCGAGCTCGGGGCAAGCTATCGCAGCAGCCACGCGCTCGCTAAATTGAGCGTCGCGTTCCCCAAAACAAATCCGTCAAAAGGCATTTCCGTCCAAAACGAGGTCAAGCTCGACAACGACTGGCTCAACTGCAACTTCGTGTTCACGTTCAAGAAGACAAAGTCCCAATCCTTTAAGCCAAACTTTGCCCACATCCTCACAACACTCAAATTTTGAGACATTTTACCCCAATACCCCCCTTGTATACAAGCGTGGACACAATTGTAACCACAAATTTTTGGAATATTCTAATCTATTCCCTTTAAGAAATCTATTATTAATAATACCCAAACACTCTCAGACTCCTTTAGGTTACCTCCTTTGCCTGAAGGAGTCCTTTTTTTTATCTTAGGGATATGTTCTACATTACCGCAATTATCGGATCTATCGTCTTTTTGCCCTCCATCGCACTGAACATCGCCCTTGCACTCGGGGCGCCACTTGGCATGTACGCCATGAACGGCCGACACAAGGTCGTGCCGCAGGAGGTCCGCAAGGCATTTGTATTGCCGATTATCATGCAATTTGTGGCACTTTTCACGATTTTGAGTGCCGGGCACGTGCTCCCGGAGACGATTCCGTTCGGGATTGTGCGCATTCTCGCCTTTTTCTACGCTGTTTACCTGACGTTCTACACGGCAACAGTATTCTTTAGCTTGAGCGCCCAGGAACGCCATGTGATGGGACCGCTCGCCATTGCCTCGACCATCTGCTTCTGGATTGTTGCGGTGGGGACTATTTAGACGAGAGACGAGAGACGAAAGGCGATAGAGACATGGAAACGGCTGCACCAAAACACAATTACCAGGTCGATTTGGACCGCATCATCCGCAGGCTTGAGCGCACGGGTGAAGTGCCGACGCTCTTGTTGCACGCGTGTTGTGCGCCGTGCAGTAGCTACACGATTGAATACCTTTCGCAGTACTTCAAGATTACGCTTTTCTATTACAATCCGAACATTGCCCCTGCCGAAGAATACCAGCATCGCGTGAACGAAATCAAGCGTTTCGTTGCCGAATTTAAGACAAAGTACCCAGTTACACTCGTCGAGGGCGAATACGACCCGAAAAAGTTTTACGATGTCGCCCGGGGTCTCGAAAAAGAACCCGAAGGGGGCAAGCGTTGCCGCAAATGCTTTGAGCTCCGCCTTGCCGAATCGGCGAGACTCGCCAAAGAACTGAACTGCGACTACTTCACGACAACGCTCACGATTAGCCCGATGAAGGATGCCCAGGTGCTCAACGAGGTGGTGCAGGAACAGTGCGACATCTACGGCATCAAGCGCCTTCCGAGCGATTTCAAGAAGAAGGGTGGCTACAAGCGCTCCATCCAGCTCTCGCACGAATACAACCTCTACCGCCAGAATTTCTGCGGGTGCGTCTACTCCATGCGCGAAGCGGAGGAACGCGAAGCGAAAAAAGAGCGTGACATTTAGAGCGTTATTATATATACTTTTATAGAATGCACAGGATATGGATATACGCAATGGCCGTCTTGGGGGGAATCGTCACTGCCTGTAGTGACGGTATTACCGAAGCGCACGAAGAAAATCCATCTGGCAAAATTGAAATCATATTGGTCAACAAGTCATCCTCTAGCGAAGCTTCGTCAAGTTCTTTTTTCCGAACCAACAAGACCGATATTTTCTTCTCTAACAAAATCGAAATCAAGAGTTCATCATCTAGCGAGCCTTCGTCATCGAGCAAAGTAGAACCCTCGAGCAGCTCAAAACCTGCGCCCAAATCATCCAGTTCGCAACCAAAGTCCTCAAGCTCGGAGCCGCCCGCCAGTTCGAGCAGTGAAGAAAGTTCCAGTTCCGAGACGCCAAAGTCCAGCGCAGCGCTCCGCTTTTACGATTGCACCGAGCACGACTGCGTCACCATGGACTACCTGAATCCAGACATTTCTTATGGCGAATTTTTAGACAAGCGCGATGACCAGGTTTACCGAACCCTCGTCATCAGTAACCATGTGTGGACTGCGCAAAACATGAACTATGAAATCGAGAGCGAAGAGAACGACGAAATAAACAGCTGGTGCTACGACAACGAACCTGAAAACTGCAAAAAATTTGGTAGGCTCTACACTTGGGAAGCGGCAAAAAAAGTTTGTCCTGAAGGTTGGCATTTACCCACCGAAGATGAATGGCAGGAACTCATCGCAGAGCACTCTTGCGATATTGTGAGAAAAGACGGAAATCCACCCGTATATCGTTGCGCAGGGACAACACTGAAAGCAATTGACAGCTGGGGAAACGGCCTCGAAAACACAAACGAATACGGATTTTCTATTGTTGCCGCAGGGATAGTAAACTCAGGGAAATTCATGAACCAGGGGATAACGGGCTACCTGTGGACCGCAACAGCACCATATGAATCTGAATCACTCGCAACCCTAGTCATATTTGAATATAACGAAGATTACACAAGATTCGTATTGACAAAACCAAACTCCGGGCTATCCGTCCGTTGCGTCAAAGGGGCCGCCGAGTAAGACGAAAATAAATTTCGCCGGCACTTGCGTTTTCTATCTTTAGGTTTATAAACTTTTTAACCCCATAAGTTCCATTATGTACGATCCTCGATTTTTACCCATTTGCAAAGAAGACCTGGACGAACTCGGTTGGGATTACGTTGACGTGATTATCATCAGCGCCGACGCTTACGTGGACCACCCCTGCTTTGGGCATGCGGTTGTCGGGCGACTTTTGGAACATGAGGGTTTGCGCGTAGCGATTTTGCCGCAGCCGAACTGGCGCGATGACTTGCGCGATTTTAAGAAGCTTGGCACTCCGAGACTTTTCTTTGCGATTTCGAGCGGCATGGATTCCATGGTGAACCACTACACCGCCGCAAAGCGCCTCCGCAGTGACGACGCCTTTACGCCGGGGAACAAAGCCGGATTCCGCCCAGATTACGCGACATACACATACGCAAAAATTTTGAAGAAGCTCTACCCCGACGTGCCACTGCTCATTGGCGGCCTCGAATCGAGCTTGCGCCGCGTGACGCATTACGACTACTGGAGCAACAAACTCAAGCCGAGCATTCTGTTCGATACGCAGGCCGACATTCTCGTTTACGGCATGGGCGAAAAGCCGCTGAAAGAAATCGTTCGCTTGCTCAAAAAAGGCGTTCCGTTCTCGAGCCTGAATTCCGTTCCGCAAACCGCCTACTTGGCGCCCAAGAGAAGCGTTCCGAAGAACAGCAAGTGGGAAGACTTGCGACTCTACAGCTACGAAGAATGTCTAGAAAGCAAGAGGAACCAAATCGAGAACTGCCGCCGGGTGGATATCGAATGCAACAAGTGGTTCCAGCACCGCATTCTGCAAGATGTCGCCGAACAGACCGTGGTAATCAACCCCGCGTACCCGCCGATGGAATACGGCGAACTCGACGAAAGCTTTGAATACCCCTACGCCCGCGAGCCGCACCCGCGCTACAAAAAACGCGGCAACATTCCGGCGTTCGACATGATCAAGTTCAGCATCAACACGCACCGTGGCTGTTTTGGCGGTTGCAGTTTCTGCGCCATCAACGCACACCAGGGCAAGTTCATCGCAAGCCGTAGCCGCGAAAGCATTCTGCGCGAAGTCGACATCGTCACCAACATGGAAGGCTTTGCCGGAACGATTACAGACCTCGGCGGCCCCAGCGCGAACATGTACAACATGCGTGGCCGCGACCCGAGCCGTTGCCAAAAGTGCGCCCGTGCAAGCTGCCTCACGCCCAAGATTTGCGACAACATGGACACGCATCACGCCGAAATCTTGAGCCTTTATCGCGAAGTGCGCAACCACCCGAAAGTGAAACACTTATTCATCGGAAGTGGCGTCCGTTACGATATGCTCTTGCAGGAGACGGATGACGAAGAACTCCGCAAGGACCACGAAGAATACGCCCGCGAGCTCATCGACTACCATGTAAGCGGCCGTTTGAAGGTCGCTCCGGAACACACAAGCGATGCCGTTTTGAAATTGATGCGCAAGCCGAGCTTTACGCTGTTTCACAAGTTCAAGGAATTCTTTGACGACGAATGCAAACGCATCGGCAAAAAGCAGCAGTTGATTCCGTACTTTATCAGTAGCCATCCGGGATGCACCGAGGCTGACATGGCTGAACTCGCACTCGAAACAAAGCAATTGGGTTTCCAGTTGGAACAAGTGCAAGACTTTACACCAACGCCGATGACCATTGCGACCGAGATGTTCTACGCCGAAATGACGCCGGACGGAAAGCCGCTCTTTGTCGCGAAAACGCCCGAAGAAAAAGCAAACCAGAAGCAGTTCTTCTTCTGGTACATTCCGGCAAACCGCCCGCACTTGCGAGAAGTCTTGGAACGCCTCAAGATGGGTAAGGTCAGCCGCTTGCTGCTGAGCCGCACGGCAATGGCCGAGGGCAAGGAATACTTCCCGAGCAAGGAACGCGAAGAAAACGAAGACTTCCGCAATCGCGAAATGCAAAAGCGCGACGAACGCACGAATGCGTTGCGCCCCAAAAAAGAGAAGGTCAAGAATCGCTGGCGAGACGACGGGTACGAAAGTCGAGGATTTAACGAAGGCCGCGAGAATCGTGGGGAGTCGCAAAGGGAACCGCGCGAATCCCAGTTCCGCGAAGAGCGCTTTAGTGAAAGTCGCGGGAACCGTTTCGGCGAGAATCGCCGCGACTTCCATCGAGATGAACGTCGCGACTTTGACCGCCGAGGCAATGTATTTGATGAACGTCGCGGGAACCAACAGAATGCGCCGTTCCGCGAACACCGCAATATCGAAGACAAGAACCGCTTCAACAGCGGCGAGATAAACCTCGCCAGCCGCCGTTCACACGGTAAAGGCTTCAAGAAGCCATCGTTTAAGAAGTAGTTTTAGGAGTGCGCAAGCACACTCCACCACTCCCCCTTGGTGCGTTCGACGGAGACTTTAAAGCCGGCTTCTTCGAACCACTTGAGGATGTAATCCTTTTCGACTTCGAGCTGACCGCTGATGATCAGTTCGCCGCCTTCGGTGAGCAAGTCTTCGATGTCGTCGCGAAGCGGCCAAAGTTCACTGCGAATCATGTTGCAGAGAATCACGTCGAACTTCGTTCCATCCTTAAACGCATCCAAGAAACCGAGCACGCAGTCGCTTTCGCCAAAACCATTACGTTCAAAATTTTCCGCAATGCAAGGAATCGTAAGCGGGTCGATTTCCGTACCCACCGCGAGGCTTGCGCCCTTACGACGAGCAAACATCGCCAAGATGCCCGTACCCGTTCCAATGTCGAGAACAGTCTTGCCCTTGAAATCAACGTTTTCCATAAGCGCAGCACAGCTACTCGTCGTTTCGTGCTCGCCCGTTCCAAATGCAGTCTTTGCCTCAAGCTCCAAGACAACCGCTTCAGGATCTTCCGGCGTGAATTCCACCCAAGGTGGACGCACCCAAAGGTGCTCGCTCACAGCCACCGGCTGCGCACGGTCACGCCACCACTTGTCCCAATCCTTTGCAGGCTCTTCGGTGACCTTGAAATTGTACTGCGGAAATTCCGCCACGATGCGGTCGCGTTCCGCCTTGTCGCCCGTGTAAAAACAGAACTCCGTGTGGCCAGCGGTCACCGGGTCGAGTTCTTCGAGCGTCGCAACACCCGCCTCGAAAAGCAGGTAGCTTGCAATTTCATATTCTTCATCGGGGCAATTGCCCTCAGCCTTGTACCAAGTTTCAATTTTCTGCATAGTTTAAATTTATCAAATTCAACGGAGCATTGAAACGCGCGCGCCAAATAACGCCGGAAAAAGAAATATATTTGAGAAAAGACCATGCTTTACATCCACCAATTCCCAGACTGGACGCGATTCCGCTTCGATTCTCCCAAGGTGCTCCAAGCGCTTGGGCAGACACGCCTTGAAGAAGGCAAGCTCATCGGAATCATGCAAATCTGCGGACTCAAGGACATCGAAGCAAAACTCCTCGCCGAAGACATCGTCGCCAACTACGCCATCGACGGCTACACGCTTGACACGACAAGCACACTCGCCGAAGTGGAGCTCAAAAGCAAAGGTTCGCAAAACTACATCAAGAACTATCTAGGCGCCATCCAGAACGCCTCGCAGCCACTCACCGAAGAACGCCTTTTCAACTGGCATTCCGCAATGGGTCAGAACAAAGTCTTAAAGTTTCGCGAAGTTCCGAGCGAAGTGCAAACAACCATTGACGAGAAGCAACTCCATTTTGCAGGTCCGAACCCGGAACGCCTCCAAAGCGAAATGGAAAATTTTTTATCGTGGTTTGAAAGCGCAAATATAGACGGGGTGATTAAAGCAGCAATTGCACATTTTTGGTTCATCACGATTCGCCCCTTCGCCGACGCAAACGGCAGACTCGCCCGTGCCATCACAGCCATGCAACTCGCCCGCACCGAGAACACGACTCATTGCCAATACGCGCTGAACAAACAAATTAACATTCACAAAGGCGAATACTTAAAGATCCTCGCACGCACACAAGCCGCAAGCGGTGACCTCACCGAATGGATTTTATGGTTCCTGCAAATGATGCGAGACGCCATCAAAGATAGCGAACAACTTTTCGCCTCTGCAATCAGCCACATCCAGTTCCGCAACGCCCACGCCAACGATACGTTCAGCGCCCGCGAACAACAGCTCATCGACGAAATCATGGAAGGCCGCCTCGCGCAACCATTCACCGCCAAAGAAGCCGCCGCCCTCTTCAACGCAAGCCACGACACCGCCCTCCGCGAAATCCAGAGCCTCATGGACAAAGGAATCCTCGAGACAAACAAAAAAGGCGGCCGCAGCATGCGATACCGCCTTGTCGACAATCATCCCTGATAAACAGCGACGCCCTTTGCCGTGAGTAATAAGTTTCATGATGTTTAGATTATTAGAATAAAACTTATCATGCGTTCGCAGTTTACTTGTCGGCAGCTTGTCGGGTACTTGTCGGGTCAGCAAGATTCGGCTGAAGATTACTGGCGGAGCTGAGTTTCATCCTATCACTTCCCAATGACCGCCTTTATCGGGACCTATACGCTTCACAACGCCTTTTGCCTGTAACCTTGCAACGTTCTTTTCTATAGCTCTCGTTGTCAGCCGTAGAGATTCAGCCATCATTGGTATAGTAATTTCAGGGTTTTCTTTCATCATCTCAATAATTTTCACCGAACTTTTCACCGAACCTTTCACCGAACTTTTTACCGAACCTTCAGGATTATCAGAGTCTGCACCTTCATTCAACTCAAACGGAGTCACATTAATCCTGTTGAATGGAATCGTCACCACAATAAAATTCTTCTCTATCTTGATTGATTCCCGGCCATATGCCTCGACAATCTTCGGCACACCACGTCCCGACCGTTCGCTTAACCGCAGCTGCAAGAAAATTGAAGCTAGGATTTCATTGACAGGAATGCTCACGCCCTTGTAAAAGCCCTCCAAATCCTGCTCAAGACCAAGACCGCCATGCGAAAGAATCTCAATGCGGTCCGTAAAAACACTAATCATGGGCGCGTTCATTCCCAGCCACTTATTATGAATAAACGCGTTCAAGATTGCTTCGTGAAAAGCCTCATAATCAAAAAGAGGAACATCCTTCCGCTCGGAAATACGTCCCCGTTCATCCGCCTGGATGATATTGATTGCATCGCCGTATTCCAGAATTTTATCCATCGCATACAGAATACAGGAATTTCCGTATTCCTTTACCGAGAAAAGCGTATCAGCCTTGCTCTTGCCACTAAAAACGGAAACACGAATCGGGATGTCGTTTGCATCCGAAAGCAGCAACGCCATAATGTTGTAGCGCCCGTCAGCAGTCAAGAGCCTGAGCGACTTCTTGAAAGTTTCCTTTCGAAGTGCAACGCCCTTCGCCCCATAATACATAAACAGTTTTTCAAAAGTCAGTTCCTGCGCATAATCAGGAGCCGCCATACCGACAATCGTCGGAATGCCGTTAGACAAAATGTTCAAAAGACGAATCTCCCATTCAGGGAACTTCGAAAGTTTTTCCTTGCTTGAACCGATTCGGATAAAAGCTTGTGACAGGAACTTCGTTGGGACGGATTTCGCTGCAGGGACAGACAACAGAACAAGACGTTTGCCGTCAATCTGAACATTTTCAACATCAAAAGCAACGCTCGGCTTTAAATTTCTCGCGAGATAATGCTTGTAAGGCTCATGATTAACGTCCTTGTCAAAATTTACAGTCGTGCCAATGATTTCGTGCGTTGAGTTATGGATTCCCCACACGATATAACCAAATTCGCGGCCACACAATGCAGCCCCATTCGAAATCGCCGAAATGTACTCGCCGATTTCATCCTTTGAAAACCAGCTTTCCTTAAAGTCCAACCACTCGTATTCATGCGGAAGGGCTATCAAGCTCTTTATAAGGTTCTCTGATTTTGTCATAGGGCCTCCTGCGTTTTTCATTTCTTCGCAACGGCTTTCTTGCGCTCCTGTTTCAACTTTTGGGCACTGATTTTGGGCGTGGGGAGGTTTTCTGGCATTGTTCCGCCAAGTTCCGCAATCGTTTGGCGAACCTTCTTGCCTACGGCATAATGGGTTTCGTTTGCCCGTTCCTTCCCCTTGATGTTTTCACGACGGAGTTTGTCATCTGTCTGGGTGATGCGGAACAGGTTCGCAGCAAGTTCGGTGGCCCCCATGTGGTCCAAGATCTGTTCGTTTTTCTTGAGCCCCTTGCGCTTGTGAATATCCTTCATTCCCAACCCGTTGTAAAGTCCCTGGTAGCCACGATTTTGGAACACGGCGTAATCCACAGGCGTTTCAACACCGGCCGCCTTTGCAGAACTGGCAAGGAATTTGTTGCGAATGGTCACTTCGTCACGAATCGCCAGGCGTTTTTCGTCTTCCGAAAGCTGTGCCGCAGAGTCCGAAATTTCCTTCTGCCGGGTTTTAACAGCAAAATATGTTTGACCCAGGGCAATCACTTCTTTGCGGGGGTCTCCGTTCATCACAATCAGGTAACAAGCGTAACGCGAAAGCTTGATATCGGTGATTTCACGCTGGGCACCTTTAGCGAGGATTATCATTTTGCCGACGTCGGCAAAATGATCCTCAACATCCAACCCGCTGGCCTCACAGGCGGTTTTTGCACGGACAATCGATTCTTGAAAACGGCGCCACTGGGCATATTCAAGAGCCGTTTGCAGCTCCCTTGCATACCAGAATTCAGTTCCATTTTCGTCGGTGTGCTTGATATTCTCGAAAGTCTGCTGAGAATAAGTGACAATTTCTTTTTTAGCCATAGGGCCTCCTGTGTTTATTGTTTTTACTAGGAACGCCCTTGCAATACGGCAAAGCCAAATAAAGCAAAAGCGCATCATTCCTTTCTACGGAATGACGCGCATGAGTGTAATGCACCTAATATCGCAAAAGTTGGCAAGAGGGGCAAGAAAATTTTACATCTGGTTTTACTTTTGATTTGCACTTTATCACGGAAGCGTATAATAATCAAGAATCAGGTCAACCGCACTTGCATCTTTGAGGATTCGATTTTCGTAGCGTATTCGCTTGCTTCTTATTTGTTCCTTCGCTATTTTTTCTTTCTGTTTATATTCCTGTTGATACTGAAAATCCGTCATAAAAGGAGCGCGACGAATTACGATCTCGAGCATTGGCTCGGGTTCGTTTCTTTTTTCAAAATCCTTGAGATCCAAATACGTCGAAATCCTTAGACGGTTCTGAGGTGACAAGCCCATGGCCGTTGCATAGACTTTTGCTTCCCGAATGATTATGGCACCACGATCAATTCCTATAGATTCAAGATTATCCGGAATATAAGAGAAGCCCATGAAATAGACTCTCTGCGCATTTTTCAGGAATCCTTGATACATTCCTATTTCAGATTCACCGCGATTCGAACGTTTTTCCCAGACCGTCGCCATCCTCTTGGCAATTTCTTGATACTTGCCATTTTCTACAGCACCAAAGGGAATTTCCTCAAGAGAGCCGATAAAGCCATTGACATGGTGTATTTGCATTTCTTTTATGAAAGCATGAGCATCAGCATCTGCATATTGCTTGTCCGATGTCAGATACAAGAAGATGCAATACTCTAGAACGCGGTCATAATTAAAGGTAAGGAACACCGTTTGTTTCAGGATTTCGTCCCAGTTGGATTGCTGGTCTATCCGAGAAAGCAAATGCTGAATCCAGTCAATATTGCCAAGCCGTGACGCTTGTTCCGCCTTCAAGATCTCGTAAGCTATCAGACGTTTTCCAAAATCAGCTTCGTTTGATTTTTCCTGACTGAGGCGGTTCTTTAGAAACTCATCCGTCGAAACCATCATTGAATGACGAATACTTTGAGAAAAAGGAAGAACAATCCCATCCATCAATTGATTGTAGAAGTTTTCATGTTCAGTGTACGGTAAGACCCACGCATAATCTTTTCCGTATTGTCTTTTATTATCTGTACTTGAATAACCAAAATGCTCTTGATATAAATCAACTAGGAAAATATCAATTGAGTCGTTAGGGTCTCTAGGAAATTTTCTGCCGTAGTCGAAATTCTTCAACTTCTGCATCAGCATAGTGCCCGTAGGGAATCCATACAGGACACTGCAACCGGCACCTATGACAAAAACATCAGACATTAATCTTTACCTTGTTTCCTTTTGGGCTTTACTGTTCAGCAATATTGGTCATAGGTTTATTTTGGAGGGAAATGCCTTCCTCTCGCTCGCCCTACGTTGCTTGCAACCCATTCCTAACATTCATCATCTTTTCAACCAAAATACTCTTCAATTCTTTGGAACGGACTTTTAATTTCCCCATCTCTAAAGCACAAAGCCCATGATATAATCAAATCAATGGATCCCACTATATACGCTATAGGTTCTATTTTATCCCATCCAAATACAGGAATACAGATAATTAAAGCAACAACAGAAAGTATCATACAGGAAGTATAAAATCTCTTAATGTACAGACTAGGAATCGAACGAATCCAGCACTTTGTACTTTGATTATAATTTCCGTCTAAGGGATTATCATACAATTTCTGTTCAATTTCATCTAAAATATCTTGCAAGCCTTCCCAATGGTCTCCACTTTCCTTCCGTAATTCAATAATCCGCCCGATTCTCTTTTTTAGTACTTCATATCGTTTTACAGTAGTATTTTCTTTAATTACACAAAGAACCCAGTTGCCGAGAATCCTGCGTCTTTCAGTTGACATTTCAATTGAGTACTCATACAAACTGATAAATTTTTCAAAAAGTTTATCATCAAGTATTTCAATTTTATACAAAGAATGGCTCAAATAAGATTCAACTTTTGCACCACTTATATATTCATCTATTACACAACGAATAGCACACTCATCTCCTAAGTTTCTTAAGAGTTCTTGCTTTCGGGGACCTTCCAAGGTGCTTATTTTTTTTACAACATTCTTTTTTTGTTCAACCGATGCGTTTTCACAAAAATAATCAATCAAAGCATTATTCAATTCCAAAGACGATTCCTCTGATTTCATTACGAATTCTTCAAAAGGAACAAATGAGGCAATTTCGTCAGCTTTATTTAGTTTGATTGATCGCCAGAAGTGAGCTAAAGCATACTGAACCTCACGATTGTCAGTCTTCTCAGCTATCTCTGTTTTTGTTTGCTTTATAATAAAATCAACAGTATTTTCATTTTCAACTTCCGAAAGGAAATAAATTATCCCAGACCTAATGGAATCATATGCCACTTTTTCAAAGCACTTTATTGATACTCCAATCAATTCGGTCTTCGTAACACCACATTGTATTTCAAGCCATTCAAAAATCGATTTAAAAGTGAATACTCCCGGTTTAAGCTCATGTAAATCATGGTAAATATCCACACATATCACGAAATCTGTTACTTTATTTTTATCAAACCAATCCGGAATTTTCGAATCATAGAGCAAGGCTGCGTAATAAAGAAAAGGTTCCATCCAATTATTGCGATTTTGCACATCAAAAAAAGCCCCTGCAGACTGTTTGACAATTCCGGTTACTTCATTCCGCATTGATTCTTTTATTCGCTCAACAATATCACTATTGTCAGACAGGAACTGTTTTGCATCCTCAGTCTTTTTATCAAAGAGACAATAAATGTAAATATAGCGCCAAAAGATAGATTCAGACACAAAACACGCGTCTACTTCCTTATTTACAGCATCCTGATCAATCAAGTTTTCTTTTAAAAACTTTTTTCGTTTTATAAATTTAATCGCAAATTCAGAGAAAACATCTCTTATATATTTTTCTTCATAGGGCCACTTAATATTATGTTCAATAGTTTCCAGCGTCATCCCATGCAAAACATCCCAGGCACTACGATAATTACCACAGGAAATCATTTGCTCCACATACTTTAATATTCGACCGATTTCCTTCAGCAATTCATTCTTATCACAAATTATTCCGATTTCTTTAGCAAGCATTTCTTGCTTATCGTGTTCAAATTTTTCTATTGCAGCTATTCGTTGTGTTCTTTCTTCAACAAATACAGGATCCACAGTAGGAACATTTTCGACACAATAAGTCTTTAAAAGATGTTTTTCTTTTTGATAAGCAATATTTCTAACAATGAGTTTATGATTTCTGATGCAGATGCTTTTTATTTGTTCCAAAACCTCTTTAGAATATTCGACATTTCCATTATCCAACAATTCTATAATCACGGAACAATGATGCCAGGAGTTTTCTCCAGCGACAAATTGTTTATCTTCTAGGATTTTACGGAGCAGGGCTATTTTAGCATTTGCATTCAACTCGCCACAAAAAACATTCATCTTATCCTGGAACATGAAATGTCCCTCATCAAGGTATCGTTTTACAAAGCGATACAAATCACAGGAACAAGCGACATCAAACTTTTCAGCATTCTTATTTAAAAGAATCCACAAGCCATCAATAACATCATCTCGTTCTGTACTCCGGACTTTATATATGTTATCTTCTATGGGGGATTCATTGAATATGGCCAAAATTTCTTTGCACGCTAAATTAAGTCCCTTCAAACAGTTGCTAAAATCAACAACATCTTGATTAACATGAATTGGGTGGCCCTCATAATCATCATCAATGCTAGAAGGTACAAATCCAGCAGAGCCATTGTCGAATTGAGTATTTAAGATTTTTACAGCTAGTTCTTTCAGTAGATTTAACACTACCGGGTTCTTATGGAATAGATTAAAAATCACTAATTTTACTTCGAAATCTAATTCATCTCCAATAGTATAGAAGTCTTTAGGCGTTTGAGGCAAAATTGCTACAAGAAATGCAAGCCAATCACTTTTAGAAAAGCAATCAGCCCATCCATATTCCAAATACCAATACAAAACAATTTCAAAGGAAAGTAATCCGTCCAATTCCTTCGCTAAGGGATTATTCAAAAAGAATTTAATTACAGGTATTGACAGCTGTTTTAAAATCAATTGCTGTTCTGCATTCCAAATTTTTCGGTTGTGTAAGCCAAGCAAAATAATTGAATTTGCAAAAACAACTAAATTTTTCTTCTGAGGATTCTTTAGAAAAGTATCAACTTGTTTTCTATGATATTCAATCGCATCTGATTTAAATTCATCTGGAAGCAATTCGATTAGACTATCGGATAGCGAACCTATATTTACAAGAATATTATGGCTAGAACGAAAACGGAGATAATAAATGAGCGATTTGTTATTGTTGTATTCCTCAAGAATCTTCTTATAAAAGTCAAAACGATCTTTAGCAGGAAAAGTCACGTAATCTGTCAAAAGAACATATGCACTTGATTGCTTAGATAATTGATTAACGATTTTTTTATAAAGAGAGCTCTTGTTATTCAAGATATTTAGCAACATCGAAATCACAACAATCTCTTGAACTTTCGCCTTACCATTGGAAAGAAACAGTTTGCTTCTAATAACAGAAAAATTTTGGACGGAAAAATAAAGCGCTAAAAAATATTCGTAATAAATATTAGAAACAAAAGATAACTTACCTTCGTGTTCTTCAATGATGGACGACTTTAGGAAACATTCCGAGATATCGTCATTATTAAAACTTTCGAGAACATTCTTTTCAGAAAAATGACGAACACCTTTTAAATTCAACTGATAGCAGAAATCGGCTAAACAACTCTTCAGATTTTTAAAATCAATTTTTGATGATGAAGTTTGTCTCCCTGAGAGACCTTCTGCATAGTCTTTCCTTTTTTTATCGTCCTTTAGCTTACTTTCAATAATTGTTTCCACGAACAGCTTTAGGTTCTTAATTTCTTTATATTCATCCTGTAATGCACGACTTTTATAAAACGGAATGAATACTAAAGAGAAAAGAGGCGTGTCTAAATATCGAAAGTATAGTTTGCGATCATTCTCATCTTTTAAATTTATTTCAAAGGTCAGCCTTAATTCTTCGCAGAAGGAATCCTTGACAAATTCAAGGTCAAAAGACGCATCTCTTCCGGCAATCACAAATCTTACATTCGGATGAGAATTTTTTATAATCCCTATCTTTTTCTTAACCTTAACAGCATTGCATTCGGATAATTCATCAAAGCCGTCAAGAAAGACAATTGTATTGTCAACATCTAATGGAATGATTAAATCGTCCTGAAAATTTTTTAATTCAAAATAAATAGGATATGGGCAAAACTGATACTTTTTATGTTTATTCTTATCTGAAAAAATATTAATCAAGGAATTATAGGCATATTTCATTTCCGTTGACTTGCCTATGCCAGCAACACCCTTCACAATCAAATTTTTAAAACGTTTCCAATCAAGTTGTTCAATTTGCGCGAGTATATAATTCGACAAGACATGCTTTGAAAGAAAATTTTCTTTTTTCCCGTTAATCAGCTTAACATCAAAGAAGGAGTCTTCTTCTATGTCAATATCTTGTTGTGGGCAACATTCAAGCCTTTTGAGATACGCATTTTGCATTGTCACAAAAGGGTCTTGGAAACGACTTTCATGCGTCTGTTTCCATTCGCGAAGCAAACCTACAGGATATTTTTTAGGATTCTCATCAATGATTTTATTACAATCTCCACAAAGTAGAATCAAGTTTGCATAATCTCGACGCTCATCGTCAGTCATAGAAGCATCATAACGAGGCCCATTTGGACTAGCAGCACATATATGGGCTATTTCCCCAAGCTGCGTTCCATCTTTAATCAATTCTCTTTGGCAATCTGGATTTGCACACTTATTACCAGACAAAGCATATAACTTTTTAATTGTATTTAGAGTAATATTACGTGCTTGATTTGCCATGAAGATTCTCTTATTATTATACCTCGATTTGGCCGGTCATGAGGAGCGGGAGGAGGGTGTTGCGTTGGGTGGTTAAGGCTTCGATTTGTTTTGTG
The DNA here is from genome assembly GCF_002210425.1 of Fibrobacter sp. UWB2. NCBI lineage: Bacteria > Pseudomonadati > Fibrobacterota > Fibrobacteria > Fibrobacterales > Fibrobacteraceae > Fibrobacter > Fibrobacter sp. UWB2. Next base: position 59,150 of record NZ_MWQK01000003.1, read on the forward strand.
TTTACTAATTGTTTTTCAAACAATGGTTTAATTGAAGAATTGAACGCGTCTAATGTTTTTTTGTCAGGAACAATAACCGGAAAAGAAGTCAAACTTCCCCTAGAAACTTCTTTAAATGTTGTTCCCGAACCAAGTTGTTCAATTTTTTTCATATTTGTCAACAAATAGTAATACAAATATTCTGTATAATCATCTGATTTTGGAACAAATGTTTTGAAACCTTGATTAGTACACAATTCGCATTTCGCAATTGAGACTAAACCGATGGGAGCTCTGCTTGACATTAAAATTGAATTAACAGGAACGAGAGTCGTACTGCAAGAATCATATCCTTTTTGTGATATAGTTCTTTCACCAAAATAAACGAATTTACTTTTTTGATCGGACAAATCTTTAGGTGTAATCCACACAATACCACCATCAAAATTACCTTCTTCCGCAGTTGACGGAGTTGCTCCATTTACAACCTCCGCCAACTCACTCATATTTTTCACTTCCCAATTTGTGGGGATGTTGCGGTTGAGGGTTTTGTTGTAAGTGGTTTGGTGGCCGGCGCATTGGAGGAAGGTGTAGTCGTAGATTGTTTTGGCGGTTTGTTCCAGCACGCGATTCTGGGCACGGAGATTTTCAATGCGTTTGTCAAGAGTAGAAAGCATGTCTCCTATTTTCTTTTGAACATTCAAACTAGGCAACATGATTGGCATATCTTCCATCGTCGATACTGCAAGAGTGAATCGCATTCCACTTCCGGTTGCATTCAGCTCAAAATACTTTTTAATGTAATCGGAACTCACAAATGCGTTCAAATACTTGCCGTAAACAATTTTCTCATTTGGCTTTGCCAAAGCACAATGGTAGCCAAGAACAACATCATCAAAATCATCGGCGATGTAAGTCGAAATGCCTATATCATCACGAGTTTCGCTATCTTTAGTAAACGCAACAAAGCCCTTCTTTAAAGAAAGTTTATTTACGTTGTTATCACTTGCGGATGCGACCATAAACGAATCATAATCCGACTGTTTAATTGCCCAATTGTGGTAAACATCGGTAAAATTACAAAGCCTTACAATCTTTTCGCCCGGCTTTGTTTTCTTGTCAACACTACTGATTACAATTTCAGCAATATCTGCCAATCGATATTTCTTCATTTCCACAGTCATACAATTTCTCTTTCGACTAGCGCGGGTCTTAAATCTTCATTCCCTTAAGGTTCTTGAGAATCTGATTGTCAAGTTCTACGCCCTGGGCAGAAAGTGTTTCCAGTTCCTTGGCAAAGCCCTTTATCTTGGCCTTGAATTCTTCGGGGGTAATCTCTACGTATTCCACCTTGATATCAAAGTATTGGCCTGCGCTCAGGCTGTAGCCCTTTTCCCTGATATCCTTGTATGTCACGGCAACAGAGAAATCTTCCACCGTCTTCTTTTTGCGGAAGGTGGTTACAATTTTCTCGATTTCTTCGGTGCGTAAGCGACGCTTCTGGTTGTTGCCCTCCTTGTATTCTTCACCAAGTTTGCTGGCGTCAATCAAAATCACCTTGTCGGAATCTTTCTTGGGCGATTTGTCGAAGAACAGCACAGAAACGTTGGTTCCGGTGTTCGCAAACACGTTACTCGGCATGCTGACCACGCCACTAACGATATGCTTGTCGGTAATGTATTCCAGAATTTTCTTTTCAACACCGGACTTGCTGGTAATAAAGCCCGTAGGGATAACGATTGCCCCCTTGCCTTCGGCCTTTATGGAATTAATCACGTGCTGGATAAAGCAGGTGTAAATGGCCATCTTGGGTTTGTTGGGGTCAACCTTCTTTACCTTGTTGGGGATACCGGCCCAAAAGCGGACACTGTCTGCCGCCAGGGTGTCGGAATACTCAGGGAAATCAAGCTTAAACGGAGGATTGCTTACCACAAAGTCAAACTTCTTGAGGCTTCCATCCTTTTCTACATGGGCGGGTTCCAAAAGGGTATTCCCCTGCACCACATTAGGCAAACTTCCCACCAGATTGTTCAAAATTAAATTCAGTCGCAGCATTTCGCTGGACTTGTCCGAAATATCCTGGCTGTAAATGGAGCAGCGGTCCTCGCCCACCTGGTGCGCAAGCGCCATAAGGAGCGTGCCGGTACCAGCACTGGGGTCGTAACAGGTTGCGCCCTTGTATTCGGTTTCGGGATCCACCAAAAGCTGAGCCATCACCTGGGCAATTGCTCGGGGAGTAAAGTATTCCGCATACTTACCGCCACCGGCATTGTTGTAATCCTTAATCAGGTATTCAAAAATGCCGCTGAAAAAGTCATACTTTTCGTTAAAAACTTCTTCAAAGTTAAATTCCGCGATGTTCTTTACCAACGCCTTGGCAAAATCATCGCGCTTACCAATGTCAGTGACATAGGGCGTAACGGCAGCAAAGATATTCACCTTCGCCTTTCCCGAAGTCACCACCGAAAACTGGTCCTGGTTATAGGTCGCGATATCAACCAAAGTGGAATCTAGCAACGCCGAAAAATCGCCATGAGTCGAAGCATTGTATAAATGGCTCAAGGTCTGATGCGGCTTAATTAAGGGAACGCCACCGCCCATGTAAGAGAACAAATCCTCGACTTCTTCGTCGGTAAAGGAATCGTATTCAACATCCCACTTTTCAGCTTTGCTCAAGCGCTTTTTGTAAGGAGTCTTTTGGTTCTTGGCTTCAAAGGCAAACTTGTCGTTAAAGAACTTGTAAAGGAAAATCTCTGTGATTATCTTGTATTCGTTGCCGCCATTTGCAAGGCCATACGCACCCGTCGTACTTTTAAGGGAATCAATAAGGGCTATGGTTTTGGCTTTGAGATCTTCGGTGTTCATTTACACTCCATAACTATTATACTGATTGATGTATTCATTAGAGATCAGGTTGCTAATGAATTTGCGGTCATCAAGACTCGCGGTCAAATCAAGGTCCATGAACTTGTGGCTTACGCAACCCAAAATGTCCTTACGGAGTTTGTCCTCGTTTTCCACAATTCCCGGATTCTTTTCAAACAGGTCGTCGGCAGAGTCCTTGATTTCAATAAGGCTTTTCTGAATTTCGAATTCTTCCTTAGAAAGCAAGGGTCTTTCTTTCTTATCGCTTTGGGCACGCACTTCATTTGCTTCTACAATTCGCTTATGAATGCGGACAAATTTCTCATCGTCCTTGTAATGGGACTTTAGCGCGCGATTCTTGCGATTGATTTCCTTGATTTTAGACATTACGTCTTTCAGGTAGAAAATGCTGCCTTCGGCTTCAGTTTTGTCTTTAGGAATATAGCCGTGTTCCCTGAAATACTTTCTGAATTCTTCAATAAGGTTGACAAACTTGTCTTCTTTCTTATCGAAGTTGGCATCAAATTCGGCACGGACCTTTTCGGCTTCTTCCCTAAGGCTATTAATGATAATCTTGAGTTCTTCTGAAATGCCCTTGCGGAATTCAAAATCCAGACTATCAAGAATCGTATTGATTATGCCCGACACATCTTCGCTATGGTCGTTGCCTTCCTTGAAGTTAATGGCCGCAATGCGGCGTTCTACTTCACGCAACAAAACGGGAATGCCGCCGGGCAGCATGTTCTTATACTTGTCCTGCAGTTCAACGTTCCCGCTAGAACGGATTCTGTTGCCCAGGCCCTTTGCATCTTCAAGAATTTTACGAAGGTGGTACAGAGGTTCCTTGTCTTCAATTCCATCAATGACTTCGCGGAATTCCTCGTAATTCTCGGTAGGGAAATTCCACAAGAAATCTGTCAGTTCCTTAATCTGCTGCTTGACTTCTTCGGGATTTTCAATAATCACCTGGCCCGGGTCAGCGGAAAGTTCCAAGCCAGAATCTTCCGTAGTCTTGTTTAGTTCCCGCAGGTAACGGTCATTGGTGGCATCAAAGTTTTCCTTGATGTCAACAAAGTCCACCACGTAGCCGTATTTGAAATCTTTATATGGACGATTGACACGAGTCAGCGCCTGCAACAAATCGTGACCATCGAGTTTGCGACCAAGATACAACTTTTTCAAACGGTTTGCGTCAAAACCCGTAAGCAACATTTTATTGACAATCAAAAAGTCCGTCGTCATGTTCTTCTTGTAGTCAACAATGTATTCCTTGCGTTCCTTCTTGTCTCCTTCATCATGGAGAATCAGGGACGCCTTCAACGGTTTTTCAAAGAAAGAAGCGTTGTAATGCATCAGTTTTTCTGCCGCCATGTTTGCGACTTCTTCTTTCTTTTTCTCAATGACACTTAATGCAAAATTGTAGCGTTCGTTCCACAACTCAAAAAGTTTGCGGGCCTGGTCGTTAGTTTTGCAAACAATCATCGCACCAATAGACTTGTCGTCACATTCAACGCGGAAAGAGGTAAAATCATCAATGATATAATCCAGCAAGGCGTTCAAATACTTAGGATGCTCAATGATTTTATCCTTATCGATATCGCTCTTTTTGACTTGAATCTGGTTTGCCGAATTGTTTTCAAGTTCATCAAGAATCCCCTGCAAAGTTTCTTTGTAGTGGGTTTCAATGGGTTCACGCATCAACTTAAGCGTGTAACCGTCCGCAATTGACTTGTCGTAATAGTAGGTGTGAATGTAATCGCCAAACACGCGCCAGGATTCACGTTCTTCACGAAGCAGCGGAGTGCCCGTAAGGGCGAGCTTTATTGCATGTTTGTCGGCACTCAAAAGGTTTGCAAGGAACGCTCCTTCGGGATTGTAGCCTCGGTGAGCCTCGTCAATAAAGAATATTCGTTGCAGGTTTGTGTTGTAGCCCGCAGAAATATCTACCGGGGCCTTGTCTTCGGCAAATTTCTGGATATTCACCACGGTGATTTCCAGCCTACCGTCGGCACTTTTTACCAGCTGCGTATTCTTGATATCTGCCATGAGTTGTGCGCGGTCTTCTACAGTCTGCACAACAAGTCCACGAGCGGCAAACTCGTCGCACGCCTGTTCCATCAGGTCAATTCTATCCACGATGAAATAGAACTTGGCGGGAATAGACTTTTTCGCAAAATAGTCAGTAAGACTCTTTACAGAGTAATAGGCCAAGGCAGTCTTGCCGGAGCCCTGCGTATGCCAGATAATTCCACTCTTTATGCCTTCATCCAGTTTTTTACGGATGGCAAAAGAAGCGAAAAGTTGCTGGTAACGCATTACATGTTTTTCAAGCGTTTTAATCTTTTCGCCGTCGTCTTTTTCGACAGTCTTTTCTACATAGGCAAAACCATAACGAAGCAGGAACAAGAAACGTTCCTTGCTCAGCAACGAAGTCAGAATGCGGTTCGTGGGAGTAGTCACCTTGCAATTCGTAGCATACTCCGGATGGCTTTTGAGAGAAAGACAATTTCTGTGCTTAAGAATCAGTTTTTCTGTATCTTTCGAAACTTCCCGATACGGATACTTGGGGCCGAACTTTTCGTCTTCTTCGCGGAACACATTGAAAAACGCTTTCTGCTTACCAATGCAGGCGTAGAACGCTCCCTGAACAGGAACACGATTCGCATTGTCGTATTCCTGATTATTGCTGAAAATCATCAGCTGGGTAATGTTCAAAAAGCGCCTGAAACTTTTATTGGGCAAACGTTTCTGGTTTGTGCGGCATTGCTCTGCAACAATGCCTTCCGCATTATTCGGCTTTTTCACTTCGATAAAAGCCAATGGCAAACCGTTCACAAAGCATGTAATGTCAGGGCGGAAACTATCACCCGTCTCCTGATTCTCGCAAGGAAGTTCCGTCGTCACAAGCCAAGTATTGTTCTCCGGATTTTCGAAATCAATCAGCTTGATTCCAGAATTCGAAGAAAGCACCTGGTAAAACTCACGACCAAGATCGTCGCTGCCAAGCTTGCTCAACGCAAACTTCGCAAAAATTTGAAGATCATGGAGCTTTTGCTCCGGATTTAAACGAACAAGGGCTTTAAGGAATTCATCAGTAAGCACATTGTTGTTCTTATCAAGCCTACCTACAGACGTTCCCTCGCCACATTCAGCAAAATAAGTGTAACCCAAACGGCACAAATGAAGGGCCGCAGGAACCTGAACTCTAGTACATTCGTTAAATCCAGCCATAATCAATAGTCACTCAACTCGAAAAAAGGGTCTGACCAAGAGGACAAACCTTATGTTGACAATATACCTTAATAAAATGGAGGTTAAATTCAATCTTTCGTGGAATGAAGCGTTTTTAGGAAAAAACTCACTCTGACATCAGTTTTCGGACGTAACAGACGCCAATAAGTAAAATTATTTTAACTAAATGCTATTTTTGGCTTAAAAACGGCAAACCATCCGCTATTGTTCAAAATTTTTGAACATTTTTATTAAATCACTATTGACTCACGCTTTTCGATATTGTATATTTGAACATAGAAAATAAATCAAAATTCAAACACAACAACATCAGTAAATCACGAGGCACCGCCATGAAAAACAACATCCTTAAGTTAGAAATGTTCGAAGCCGTATGCAAGTGCGGCCACGTCGGGAAATCGCATTACGTAATCATCAGTTTTCCCTTGATGGCGCAGTCCAAGAAAGACGCCGCCAGAATCGCTCGCGGGATGCCGCGCGTAAAGCACGACCACCAAGATGCCATTTTGAACGTTTTCAAGATTGACCAGAAGCGCTACTTTGAACTGCTTGAAATCAACGACCGCGACCCCTATCTTCATTGCACCTGCATTCAAGACCAAAACGCAATTGACCTGTCCAGCCGATTAATGGACGAAGACCGTTCAAATCATTACACTTCTCGCAAAGAAGAAAACAAAAATTCGTTCTATTGCAACAAGCAAAAAATCCGCAACCAGAAAAAATACATGACTCGTTACTACGACTTTGAGAAAATCAGCAACTACAACACCATTGAATACAACGACATTGCATAATGGAGACACCCATGACGAAAAAAAGATTAGGCGACATTTCTAAAATTACCGGCGGCCAAATCACTTCCAGGCTGGAAAAGAAAGAAATCGACGATCTCTTTGAGATTGTACGCGAATCCGACAAGCCAAAGATTACATGCGAAGCTCTTGTTCTTGTACCCAGAGCAATTTCGAATGGTTTTGTGGACAAATCTTCTTTGATGAAAATCGTTTGCGAAAAAGAAACCAAGAAAGAACTCGATGCGACGGACTTGACTTCATTCGTTGACGAAAGCAAAATTACGAAAGCAGACACTTTGGTTTTGAAGTTGTCCACGCCGTACGACGCCTGCGTTATCACGAAAGATGACGAGAACCTGATTGTCTCATCTTTCTGCGCATCCCTGACGCTTACGGATAAAGACGTCGACTTGCTTTATGTCCTCGCCTTTTTGAATTCAAAATTGTATCAAGACCAAATCAAGGACCTCGCAGCAGGTTCCGCAATTCCCTTAATTTCTGTAGGAGCAATCGAAAATGTACAGATTCCTCTTCCGTCTAAAGAGGAACAAGAACAAATTGGAAAGGATTTCATAAACACTATGAAAAAAATCAAACTTATTAATAAAGTCATCGCTTTGGAAAGCGAAAAAATGAACTCTATTTTCTACGGAATGGAGGGATAAGGCTATGAATAAAAATGAAATTTTTTTGGATGATTTTATAAACTACGCCACATATGCATACGGCGATGACGAACCGTATATTACATACGCAGGAGCGAAAAAGACTTTAATCGGTTTTCTCTTTCTTTATATAATAAATGAACAGCTTGAGTTTGCGAATTTCAAAAATACAGACGATTACCTGAAGTTACATAGTTACTTGAGCAAAATCTTCTCTTCGGGAAATTTCAATGATGATGTTTTGAAAGAAATTTCTAATTTGTTTGAGAAGAATTTTGAACTCCCTTCTGGTATTCTCGAAATAGAGTCATTAAAAAATTATTTGCATCACGGGTTGATGATATTTAAAGAGAACCTCAATTTAGGCAACCTGCCTCCGGACATAGACTGTTCTTCAGTCCTGAAAGATTTAATTTCCCGTCCTCAAACGAGCAGGGACTCCGCCAACACCTATCTTTATTACACAAACGAAAGTCTTCAACAATTAGCAGCAGGAATCCTGAAAGTCAAGAACAATGAAACATTTATGGATTGTTGTTGCGGAATGTTTTCTTCAGCCCTCTACAACGACGCAGCAAATTACATCGGCGTTGAATTGGACAAAGAAATTGCCGGCATCGCGGCAATGATCCTGATTATGGCCAAGAAGAAATTTAACATCAAACACGAAAACTTCTTGGATTACAAAGATGAAAATGTCGCAGACAAGATTCTTGCCGATATTCCCTGCGGCACAGGAACGCCCCAAACGGAGAATCGTCCTTACGGCAAAAATACCGAAGCTTATTGTATTGAGAACGTTGTCAACGCTCTTAAAGATGGCGGCAAAGCTGTAGTTGTCTGCTTTGGGTCAATTTTGAGCAAACAGGATTCTTCAAAAAAATTGCGCGAGGCTCTTACGAAGGATCACTTGCAAGCAGTAGTCGCTTTGCCCCCGATGAGCAACGGCACAAAATCCAACACCAATTTGATTGTTCTGCAAAAAAATTGCCATGCCAAGGAAATCAAGTTCATCAACGCATCGAATCTTGACATCAAGAACAAGAACAGATTGACTCTTGATGAATCGGACATCTCGGATATCATTGCATGTCTTAACGGCGAGAACACAAAGTGTTTATTCAAGGACATCCCTGTTGAAGACATTTTGAATTCCGACAGCATTTCCTGGACCCCGAACAACTATGTAAAGGGAGAAGAGAAAAGCAAGGGACGTTCCATCGAAGAAATTGACAATGACTTGAACGAGTCCTACAAGGAACTTAAAGACTTGTTTCTCGATTAGTTTGTGTTGTTGTTGCTCATAGCAAAAGCGTTCGCCGTTGGCGAACGTTTTTTCTTTACCAGTTGGGGCGTTGCGGGGTGTCCCCGCTAGAAGGGGAAGCGGCCCTTCGGCAAGCTCAGGGACCTTGGGACCTGTGGTTGGCGAAGGAAAGCGAGGGGGAGACTTCCCCCATCAAAATAATTTTCAGAAGAAATCGCGCAGGTCTATTGACAAACTGAATGCACGAATCTATATTATAGTGCACAAGTGTATAATCTTTGGTATTTTTTTTTCGCTTGTATGCCAGAGGAGTTAACGATGAAAAAAGATGTTGCGGCTAGTGCCGCTGAGGCCGTTGCGCCGAAAAAGCCTGAATTTTCCCTGATAGATGAGAACCTGCTCAAATCGCGAATATACACCATCCGCGGAGTAAAGGTCATGCTCGATGCCGATTTGGCGGAAATTTACGGGTATGAAACTCGAAAATTTAATGAACAGGTAAAAAATAATATCGAAAAATTTGATGAAGATTTTCGCTTTCAGCTGACTTCAGAAGAATTTGAAAACTTGAAGTCCAAAATTTGGACTTCAAACTGCGGAAATTCGTTGAAATTCGACAATTTTTATAAAAAAGGAAACTTGATGTCCAAAAATCGGATATCAAGTTGGGGTGGCGTTCGAAAAATGCCATTCGCCTTCACAGAACAAGGCATCTACATGCTTATGACGGTGCTCAAAGGCGAACAGGCGACAGCACAGAGCAAGGCCCTCATCCGCCTTTTCAAGCAAATGAAGGACTACATTGCGGCAGAGAATGCACCGAATGTTTCTGCTAGAATGGTTGCATTGGCGACGCAGACAAGTCAAAACACGCGGGATATCGCCGAAATCGCCACGGACGTCCGCACTCTTTCTAACAAGGTGGAGCGGAACGAGAGTTTTCTCCAAAAAGTCATGGCGAATTTCATCGACCCAAGCACCTTCAAGCACATCCTGATTCTGAACGGGCAGCGGTTAGAAGCCGATGTTGCCTACACGCAGATTTATGGCATGGCGAAGAAGTCGGTACTGATCGTAGATGACTACCTAAATGTAAAGACTCTTGATTTGTTGCGGTGCGTAGCGAAGGGCATTTCTATCAAGATTTTCAGCGAACAGCACGGAAGGACCTGCCTGACCGATAGCATGCTAGCAGATTTCAGAGTCGCCCGTCCGGATGTAGAACTTGGCGATGTTCGCGCCACGGGGAACGTATTCCACGACAGGTATATTTACCTGGATTTCGGAACCGCCAACGAGAAGCTTTTCCACTGCGGGGCTTCAAGCAAGGATGCCGGCAACAAGATTACGACCATTATGCAACTTGAAAATATCACAGGATACCGCCCACTGTTCGAGAAGTTATTGCAAGATGAAAAATGAGGTCACTCATGAGAACAAAAAAATCCCAGCCTTTGCGGCCGGGATTAACAAAGCTCTAAGCCCATCGACTTCGGCGCATTCGCCTCCGTCGCGGTTCCAACAGCGTTTACTTCTGCAAGTTCAAACTTGCATTAGCAGCACCGTACAAACTAATGCTATAATCCTTGATGAGGTACACCGGGATCTTGTTCAAGAGCGGGCGGATATTCGGATTGTAGTTCTTTTCGAACCAGGTCATGAACAAGTTATCGCGTTCGAGCCAGCGGAGGTCCTTCTGCACCGTACCACCTGCGAGGTAGAAACCGCCGAGCGGGAGGAACAACGTGCAAGCGTCGCTAGCGAAGCGGGCAAGCATCTTCACGAACATGCGCATCATTTCGGCAGCGACCGGATCGGTATCACTTGCGCGGCTGATGTACTTCGGACGGTCATGCCAATCGGTTTCTTCAATCTTCTTGAAGGCATCGTTCTGCGGAACGCCCTTCGTGTCACGCCACCATTCATAGAGGTGAGCAAGACCCATGCCAGAGACGAGCGGTTCAACGCCCGGCACGGTGCCAATGCGCTTTTCCATGTAGTCGCGGAAGTCCTGGGTTTCCTTGTCGAACGGAGCAAACGTAGAGTGACCACCTTCGGAGCAAGCCGGAATGTACTTCTGACCGTCAAATGCGAGGAAGCCAACGCCCATGCCCGTACCCGGACCAATCACAGCCTTCGTGGCAGCCTGCGGCTTCGGTTCGCTACCGTCGGTGTGCTTGAACTTGAGAATCTGCTTCGGGTCATCGACGTCGAGAGTCGGGATGCCATAGCTAATGGCCATAAAGTCGTTAATCACGAGGGTCGGGATGCCGGTTGCATTCGTGATGGCATCGCCGTCAACGCACCACGGGAGGTTCGTCATGACGCACTTGTTGTTAGCAACGGGGCCTGCAGCACTGATGCAAATGTGGGACGGCTTCAAATCCGCGCGGTTTTCGATGGCAGCCTTGAGCGTTTCACGGATCGGGGTGTCAAGTCCTTCAATGCACTGGCTCGGGCAAACGGTTTCGAGAATGAGTGTAAACTTGCCATCCTTGTAGCCCACAAGACCAAGATTCGTATTCGTACCACCGATATCACCCGCCAAAACGAGACGGTCAAACTTTGCATCGGGATTAAGCCATTTAATTTCCATAATTTAAAACTCCATGTTTTACGTTCAGGAATATAGTTTTTTCTCAAGGAAATAGGAGATTCCCGATTAAATCGGGAATGACAAGTGCGTATTTATGCGTATGTAACAAAAACAACCGATTTACTCCGCTCAAAAAATATACATTAAGCCCATAGGGACCTATTTATATTGAGTGGGTCATAATTCACTTTTAACAAGCAGAGACCATGCGCGCTATTCTTGCACTCTTTTATTACATCGTCGTTTTCACTATCATGGTTGTTGCGGGTATCCCCTACACCCTCTATTGCGGTATCCGCGGGCACTGGGAAAACTGCACCAAGATTTGCACTTTCGCCTTCAGGAACATTATTTTCAAGCTTTTCGGCATTAAAGTCGCGGTCAAGGGGGCAGAAAACATTCCAAAGGGCGTAAACTACGTCATCGTCGCCAACCACCAGAGCTTTTTGGACATCAACGTCGTCTGGCATTCCATCACGTCGGCGTCATTCATGGCGAAGGCAAGCCTCTGGAAAGCGCCCGTATTCGGCTGGGTCCTGAACCGCTCCGGCAACATTCCTATCCACACGAACCCGCGCAAAAACGCAGGCCTCGGCAAAATCCTCAAGAAACGCCTCGAAAGCAATTACAACATTGTCGTGTTCCCCGAAGGCCACCGCAGCGAAGACGGGCACATGTTCAAGTTCCAAAATGGAATTTTCCGTTTGGCAAAAGAACAGCACTTTGACATTTTGCCAGTTACATTTATCAATACCGGAAAGATTCTCCCAAAGGTCAAATGGGCAGTCTATTCCGGCACCGTCGAGATGGTCGTTCACCCGCTAATCCGTTATGAAGATTACGCCGACAAGCCGATGGCCGATCTCCGCGACGAAACCCACGATTTAATTGAATCCGCTATGCCGTACAAGCAGGCGGAACTTGCCGCAGCAAAAGAAGCGGCAACAGAAAACAAGGAGGCTTAATTATGGCTAAGGAATTACCGAGCGAAGAACAAATTATTGCAATCCTTCGTGACGAACCTATGGTAGGGAGCCAGCTCCGTAGCGCTCTCGGCCTCCCCAAAAAACAGAAGATGGCTTTTAAGCAACTCCTCGCCGACATGATCGAGCGTGGCGTTCTCAAGCGTTCTGCCCACAAGGAATATCAATTGGGCGATGGCGAACCGCTCGAAGACAAGCGCGAGAAGCGCCGCAAGAAGCTTGCAGAGCAGGGCGTCGAAGACAACCGCCGTCCGGGCGCTCGCAGCCGCCGTCAGACCGAAAAGGATTCCGGCACACGCGTGAAGCGCGGCATTCTGCACCAGACCGGTGACGAAGACTGGCAGGTGACCGAAATCGATACCGGCAAGGTGTACGAGATGTGCCACCGCAGACAGGCGCCGGGCAAGGAAGGTGAGACCATCAGCTTCACGCTTTATCCGCACCCGAAGCTCAAGCATAGCTACTTGGCCAAAGTCGACCGCTCCGCCGAAATCATGAACGTGACTTGGGACGAAGTCAAGAAGAAGTTCATGGAAGAGAGCAACTTGCCCAAGGGCTTTAGCCCCGCCATTGAAAAGTACGTGGCCTCCATTACGGACCCGACCGAAAAGGATTTCAAGGGCCGCGTGGATTATCGCAAGCTCGACATTCTTTGCATTGACCCCGAAGGCGCCATGGACCACGACGATGCTATCAGCGTGGAACGCAAGCCGAATGGTGGTTACAAGCTCGGCGTGCACATCGCCGACGTGAGCTACTACGTGCCTGAAGGATCTGACCTCGATGAAGAAGCTCTTGAAAGAAGTTATACGCAATACCTGCCGTGGACGGCAGTGCCGATGCTCCCGGAAAAGCTTTCGAGCGGCGTTTGCAGCTTGCACGAAGGCGTAGACCGTTGCGCATTCACCTGCATGATTGACTTGGACAAGGAAGCAAACGTTCTCGGTTGGGATTTCCACCGCAGTGTCGTGAACATCACGAAGGGAATCACGTACCAGCAGGCCGTAAAGATGATGGAAGACGGCGACGATTCCATCAAGGCTCTCGCCGAAGTGACCGCACTTCTCAAGAGGAACCGCACCAAGGATGGCTTGCTCGAATTCCAGACAACCGAATACGGCTGCAAGTTTGACGAGAACGGTGAACCGGTCAAGATTTTCCCGCGCGAACACGACGATTCCAATTCTTGGGTCGAAGAGTGCATGCTCATCGCGAACAATTGCTGCGCGAAGGAACTCAAGCAGCGCAAGCTGCAAGGCATTTACCGTATCCATGAAGCTCCGGACACGAAGGACATCATGGAACTCTATTACATGTACCCGGACCTGTTCAAGGACGCTCCGGTGATGTTGCGTGATTTGGGCAAGCCGCGCAGTGGCGATACAAACTTGAACCCGGTAGCCTTCAAGCTTTACGAACACTTGGTCAAGCGCGCTGCTGGCGACGAGACGCTCACGAACCGCATTTTGCGCAGCATGCAGAAGGCTCATTACGACTCCAACAGCTTCGGGCACTTTGCCTTGAACTGGCAAGATTACAGCCACTTCACTTCGCCGATCCGCCGTTACGCGGACCTCTGGTGCCATCGCGAACTCGCCCGCAAGGGTAAGGAAATCGATGCCGAACGCGTGAACAGCGTGATTGAAGTCTGCGACTTGATTTCTGCAAACGAAATCAAGAACATGAAGGTGGAGCGCATCTCCATCAAGGTGTGCAGCTGCTGGATTTTGAAGAGCCGCATTGGCGACAGCTTCGAAGCAAGCGTTACTGGCATCGAAGAATGGGGCATCTACGTTTCCATCGACGATCCGATTGCCGAAGGTCTTGTGCGCTACCGCGATATCGCAGGCGACGACTTCTATGTGTTCAACCCGGATCAGGGTCTTGCATTTGGCAAGCGTAGCGGCCGCACCTTCCGCCGTGGCGACAAGGTGATGGTTCAACTCCTCAGAGTTGACCCATTGCGCGGTCAGGCAGACTTCAGCATCACCGAAAAGCTGAGCCCTGAACCGAAGAAGCGCCGTACCCGCGAAGATACCGAACGCGACATTCGCAATTTCAATGAAAGAGCTGACCGCGCTGCGGCCGCCGAAGCACTCGGCTATGTGAGCCAGCCGGACGAAGACGACGATTACGAACCGGAATACGTTTCTCGCGGTCGCCGTGGACGTCGCGATTTCGACGGTCCGATTTTCGAACGCACCGGTCGCGATTCTCGTGAACGTGGCGGTTTCCGCAAGGGCCGTGACGAATTCGATGAAGGTCGCCGTTCCGACAAGCGTGGGAAACACGGTTCTGAAAAGCGCGGAACCCGCGATTTCGGCGAAGGATTCCATGTAGCCAGCGAACCGCGTGAAGCAAGACGTGGCCGCAGATCTAGCGAAAAAGGTCGCGGACGCAGCAGCCGCGGAGGCCGCAGAGGAAGATAGTTGATGGACGCATGCAATAAAGTCGCCCTCTACGCCAGTTACCAAACCGGGGAAGACCTCCCCGGCTATGTCCGCTTTGCGCTCAAGCATCTCGCTGAGACCGACTTCAAGGTCGTCCTCCTCACGAATCGCCGAACGCTTTCGAGCGACACCTACGATTTTCTGAAGGAAAATCACATCGAGCTTTTCCTCACCGAAAATCGCGGATTTGACTTTGGCATGTGGCGGCGTTATTTGCAACTGCAGGCGAACCGAACAGACGCAGCCGGCAACTACGTTCCCGGCGTCATCACGCGCGATGTGGAACGCTTGTTGCTCATCAACGATTCCATCGTCTATTACCAAAACAAATTCAAAGAATTCTTTGAACGTGCCGAAAAAAGCAATGCAGACGTCGTCTCACTCACAAGCAATGACGAATTTGCGCCGCATCTGCAATCGTTCTTCTTGTACATGAAACCCGCCGCACTAGGCGTGTTCTTCTTGCACATTTTCGAGACTCCCGAACAGACCGAATTCTACGATGTCACCCGCAAGCTCGAAGTCGGCTTGAGCGAAAAATTCACCGAAGCCGAAGTCATCATGGAATCGCTCTACCACACGGAACGCCCCGTGTTCTTCGCATACGACGAGCTCATCCAACAAGGCGCTGGTTTCGTGAAGCGCAAGCTCTTGGAACGCCGTTTCAACTACGAAGAAAAGAAGCACTTCGTACGCCATCACGCCTACGACGCCCTCAACAAGGACTACACCGCACTCATTCTAGAAGCCGGGCTAGATGCAGACTTTGACGAGAGTTGGCTCCCGAAAAGCAACGAGACCCGCGCAGAGCGCATCAAGGACTTTATCTGGGAAAAAGGATTCCAGCTCGTCGGCTTCCCCGCTAAACGCCTACTCGATAAAATCAAGAAAGGTGATTCCCGATCATAGTCGGGAATGACAATTAGCCTTAAAACGGCAAGTCGAATTCTTCCTCTTGAGCGCGTTTTAGCTGATTGCGCAGTTCAGTCGCGAACTTGCGCGGAACAGGCCTCGAAGGCGGAAGTACGTTCACGGAAAGTTCATCAGAAACACAATAATTTACGGCTCCATTTTCCGACACAGAGTAAGTGACGACCTTATAGGAATCGCCCATGCTCAATTCGTTCAAGGCCGCAGCCGATCCATCCTTAGAATTACGAAGTTGCTCACGGACTTTTTCGATCTGCTCTGCAGTAGACGGCGTATTCCACACAATCGCAAGCTGAGCGTAATCATTCCGCGGAATCTCTACAATGTCGCCTTGCTTAAAACGAATCGTCTTGGGATCACGACCTTTATAAGGCTCTTTATTGCAGACCCTCAACTGTCTCGGGAGATTACTCGGTCCTTCACTTTTTAGCCACAAAGAGCCATCTTCGAGGTAACGCCAGCACGAAACATAGTCGGTAGAATGCATCATAGAACCTATCGGCAATTCCGTCACAAAAAAGCCATAGGCATCATTTGATTTTTTCTTGACAATTTTACGAATACACTTTTCGGCATCCGCCAAAGACTGATAGTACCCCACCTCACTTTCCATCAAATGGAAACAAGGGCAGACAGAGGGGCGAATCGCAAGCTCATCCTTATCGATACTAAAACTCTCTTTTTTGCTAAACATATAGCGAAAAACACGTAAAACGAACAGATTTGTATTGTTTTCGAACTGTTGCATCGTATTCACCTCTCTTTTTATTCAAAATAACAGGTATAATTTATAAAATCGTACTGACATATAATGACATTTTGAATATATTAAGAAGAACATCAGTAAAGCAGGTATGGAATGAAGAAATTTGGTTTAACAGCGATTGGTTTTGCTGCTTTTTGGGCATCGTTATGGATGGCGGGCTGTGGCTCTGACGGAAACCCTGCCACCGGCAATGGCGACATTGACCCGAACCAGCCGATTTCTCTTTTCGATACTTTGAGCGTTCCGAGCGCAGCCAACTTGCCCGCCTGCGATGCAAGCCGTGAAGGTCGCGCATTCTTTGTGCAGAACGAGAACTTGCCGCGACTTTGCGTAAAAGGTTCTTGGCGCAGTGCAGCGGACTCCACAGACTTTAGCGTCACATGCAGCGACGGATTTCTGCACGCGGTTGACAAAATTTCGCCAACCGGAACAATCGTCGGTAGCGCAGACACGGTCTTTGTCGAAGGCTTCGTTTCGCCGATTTCTGGCATTGCGCAAAAAGGACCGTTCGTCTTTGGCACAAGCGTTACCGTCACCGAAGCGAACAAGGAATTCAACACCGAGACTTACCAAAAAGCAGAAGGCTGCATCCTCACGAATGACGGCCGCTACTTCTTTAACGAAGTCCACTCAAATTCCAACTGCGTGAAAATCAGGGCAACCGGTTTTTACCGCAACGAAGTGACAGGCAGAGTTTCAAACAACCCCATTACGCTTGCTGCAAAGACTTGCTCGCCCGAACATGCGAACGTGAACATTCTCACGCATATCACTATCCCGCGCATCGAGCAGCTCACGATGAACCACATTGACTTCGCCGAAGCCAAGGCGCAGGCGGAGCGCGAAGCATTTGCCGCATTCGGGATTGACACGGTCATGCTTTATTCGCAGCCGTACTTCACCGACGGACGCACCGACAAGCCCGTTGCCGAAGATTTGGACATGTTCGGGAATAGCGAATACAGTGCCGCACTGTTTGCCATCTCCGCCATGATTCAAGGCGAGCGCAGCGAGAACGACATGATGAATCTCGCGAACAATCTCGCCGAAGACCTCAAGGGCGATGGCACTTGGAACGACCAGAACTGGAAAATTCAAATCGCCGACTGGATTGTAGGTCTCGACACGCTCTGGAAATACAACGACATTCGCAACAACGTTTCATCGTGGGGCATGAGCATTCCGAACTTCGAACGTTATATGCGCGCGTTTATCCCTATCGCTTACGGATTCGAGCCATGCACTGACGCCAACGCAGGGCAAGTCACTTACGTCAATCAAGGTCAAAGCGCCCTTTTCGCAAACGACTACGAGCACGCTGACCATTCCAGAGTCCGATTCATCTGCGATGCAAATTCCAAGGAATGGCGTATTGCGCAGCCCATCGAAAAAGACACGGCAGGATTTGGCCCCGGCGAATACGACAAAGAAGTCCGCGAAGGCCGCGTGAATCACGACAACTATTACATCTTCGAGACCGCCACAAACGCATGGCGCGTTGCTACCCCGCAAGAAGCCGATGGTTTCACCGACCTCGTTGAAGTTTATGCAAATCTCAAGTCCGATGAAAAAGCGGTCTTCATCATCCGCCACAGCGAACGCACCGATGACACGGGCCCGAACGGCCACTTGACCAGCAACGGAAAAACATACGCCCGCAATTTAGGCACCCGCCTCGCGACGATCGCCAAGGAAGATTTTTACTACGGTTATTCGGGCTACACACGCACGCAAGAAACTTGCGAAGAAATCGCCATCGGAAAAGGCCAAACTGGCCACACACTCAACATCCTCCCCTACATGGACGGAGCCTGGTATATCAAGGACGAAGCCACCGCCAACAACTATATCAACGCCGAAGGTGGCTGGGTCGTATTTTCCAAGTACGGTTTTACAGGCGCCTATCCAGACGCATTCTACGATTTAGAGACACGCAGCGAAGAACTCTTGAAAAACAACATTCTCGCAAACCTCCCGGCCATGAAACGCGTAAACGTCATGTGCACGCACGATTACCTGGTCGTGCCGCTCCTCGCCTACACCACCAACGGTCACGCGAACGTGCGCTACTACGAAAAATGGCGCTGGGTCAATTACCTCTCGGGCGTTGCAATGATTATCTCCGCTGACGGTTCCGTGCGTTACGTCCCCGTCAAGGGACTTGAATCGGGAACAATGTAATTACTTGCGCTTCGCACGGATTTTCGGATCGAGCCTATGCTGTAACATCGTAAGCACGCGAGTCAAAATCCAGATGATGATCAGGTAAATAATTGCCGTCATAATCAACGGGAAGAACGCCTCGTAAGTGCGACTGCGGATAATATCCGACGCTTTTGTCAAATCCAGGATGGCGATATAGCCCACCACCGATGTCATCTTCACCATGCTAATAAATTCGCCTTGGAACACCGGCAAAAAGTGGTGTGCCGCCTGCGGAAAGACGATTTTGAAGAACGCACGAGGTTTCGTATAGCCGAGCGCAAGCGCAGCTTCCATTTGTCCTTTATCGACCGCCAAGATTCCCGTGCGCATAATTTCGGCAGCGTAGGCGCCAAAGTTCATACCAAAGCCGATAATGGCAACCCACACGCCATCAAGCCCCGTACGCGCAAACACGATGTAGAACAGCACCATCAAAAGCACGACCGACGGAATTCCTTGCAAAAGGCGGATGTAGCCAAGTGCAAAAATATTGGCGTATTGCCTACGCGAGAGGCGCAACATGCAAAAGCCAAAGCCAATCAGCGAGCCCAAAATCCCCGAAAGGATAGAAATAAAGATAGTCACGCCAACACCTTGCGCCACAAGCTTCCAGCGGTCTTCACGAATAAATGTTCTCTCGAAGCTTTTCTTTAAAGAACCCCAAAAGGTTTCTTCATAAGGGGCAACAGCCTCTTCTTCTGCAGTCCGTTTTACAATGGCAACGACTCCACCATCATAAACAGGAGTAGAAAAATTAACGCTTCGCTTTCGTTCTGCGGTAACGGTAATCTCCCCCACGGCCAAATCACTTGCGCCAGACACGATCGACGGCAATATGGATTCAAAATTCATATTCACAATTTCAAGTCCATAACCATAAGCCTCACAAAAACGGACAACCCAATCAATATCATAACCAACAATAGCATTGTCCTTAATGTAAACAAACGGGGCTACCTCCACATTCGTGGCCAAGTGAAGTGTTCCATTGGTCGCTTTCAACTTTGACAAATCAATTTTCTTGAGCGATTCATCGGATCCAAACCAGACTGATTCCAAATCAGTTTGCAAACCTTGTTTGATAGAATTTTGAATAAATTCTGTCATTTGTGCACACAACTTTTCACCTTTTTCACTTTTTGAGAAAGCAAAGGCATAGTTAGCCTTTTCTAAAATCTTATTTACAATTTCAACTTCTTTACGACCTTCTACCAAAAGCCTTGCGGTAGGCTCATCAACTAGCATGGCATCCAATTTTCCAGCATCAATCGATTTGACCATATCAGCATAAGTATTGAAAAACAGGGACTTCGCTGTCGGGAAAAATTCATTCAATACTTTATCGAAAACTCCTCCTGTAATAAGGCCAATCTTAGCGCCATCGCGATTCAAGCTTTTAATCATGTCTTCAGGATTTTTCGCTACCTGTTGCTTAGCTTTACCATCAAGAATCTGCACCGCCATCACGCATTCAGAAACGTAAATAGGGTGCGATAGATAATTTTTCTCCTTGAATATAGGAGTTGCACTAAGCGTTGCCGCCGCAAAATCATACATTCCCGTTTCGATGCCAAGAATCACCGATTCGAAAGCCACGTCATGGACCTCAATGCCGCAACCTTTTTCCTTGCAGAAACGAGCCATCAAATCCATTTCGTAGCCGACAATTTTGCCATTCTTGATGTATTCAAACGGCGGATTCACGGCGCTCGTCGCCATTTTGTACGTAGGCATCCCCGGTTTTGCCTTCGGGAATTCCACGACCTTTTTCTCTTCATTTTCACCGAGCCAAATGTTATCAATCGAATCCAGCATTCCTGACAGATGCATCTTGTCGATAAACTCATCCATTTCGTCACGAAGCGCTTTAGCCTTGTCATTTTTCGGGAAAACAATCACAATATCCATCGGCTCGAAATCGGCATGAATATAAGCAAGGTTTGGATTTTCGAGTGCGGCATAGCGGATCACAGGTTCGTCATTGATAAAGCCATCCAGCTTGCCGTTCGCCACCATGTAAGCCATGTCCGGAGTAGACTTGTAATACTTGATTTCGGCCTTGGGGAGCATTCGGCGCGTTTCTTTATCGACAAAGACAAAACCCGTTTGCATTCCAAGTACAAGATTCTCGTTCTTGTTCATGTCCGCAATGGAATTGTACTTGAGGTGCAATTTTCTAAATCGTGGCGGAACATCCTTCAATGCAGAATCACGCCCTTCTTCGTAGCCAATTGTATATTGCGGGTCATTCAGCTGGGCCGCACTTTCAATTTTACGTACTTCTTCATCGCAGCCCGTCAACAAAACCGTCAAAGCCATAAGACATGTCAAATATTCGAGAATCTTTTTCATAGCACCCCCTATTTGACATGGAAATGAATGATATTCATGTCATTGACTACACTTTGTTCATAACATTCTGTAGCCACATTAATCAATTGTCTTGAGATTTCGTCGCAGGCATCCAATGGATTCACGTTCGGTCCTGCGAATTCAAGCCGAATTTCTGCACGGCTGTTGTCTTCGGAATACTCCGCCATTAAACGGATATCCGTACCCTGCGGCAGTTTGGGAACAAGCCCAAGCATCACCATTTCGTCGAGAACATAGCTCACGTTTCGAATGGTCCGATTTTCCATCTGGTTCTTTTCGGCAAAAACTAGGAACCGGTTCATAACGCCCATAAAATCAACGTCTCCAACGACAAGATGTTCGTCAAACACTTTAAGGTGCTTGATAAACAGCCTCGTCTTTTCGCGTTGCGGGTTTTCGAAAATCTGCTTCGGGGTCCCTTCTTCGTAAATCACGCCCTCGTCCATGTAGAACACACGCGTCGAAATATCGCGAGCAAATTTCATCTCGTGCGTAACAATCATCATCGTGAGTCCCTGATTCGAAAGTCCCCTGATCACCGCAAGGACTTCTCCAATCATCGTCGGGTCCAAGGCGCTCGTCGGTTCATCGAACAGTATAATTTCAGGGTCCATCGCAAGCGTACGTGCAATAGCGACACGCTGTTTTTGGCCGCCCGAAAGTTCTTCGGGTAAATTATCGGCCTTGTCCGCAAGCCCCACGCGGTGCAAAAGTTCCATACCCTTTGCGCAGGCGTCCTGCTTGGAACGGTGCAAAATATCCATCTGTGCGACCATGATATTTTCAATAATCGTCAGATGGTTGAACAAATTAAATGACTGAAAAACCATCCCCATCTTGCGACGAATCGCGGGCACATTCGCCCCACGCGCTGTAATCGATTTTCCGTCAATCAGCACCTCGCCCGAAGTCGGGCATTCCAAAAGATTGATACAGCGAAGCAACGTCGACTTGCCTGTTCCCGAAGGGCCGATAATCGACACAACATCGCCACGATTAATCTCGACATTGACATCCAGAAGCGGAGTCGCATTCGGGTACACTTTTTTCAAATGACGAATCGAAATCATTTAACGCTCCCTTTCCCTCAAAAAATATGTGCGGAATATCAAATTCCCTATTAAAATAATATCAACCGTCCGAAAACGACACAAAAAGTTCACTTTCGTGCAAAAACATATTTATATTAAATCATACACAAGGTTTTTCTAGAGGGGAGCTCTATGGATTTTTTGAAAAAAGCGGCTATAGCCATTGGTTTTTGCACCATGCTTACCGCATGCGGAAACGACACTTTAAATTGCGCATCCATTTTCGAAAAGAACGATTCCATCGCCGAAGGGAAGGCGCCCGCCTTCCTCAAGAAAGGCGATAAAGTGGCTCTCCTTTCGCCCTCCTACACAACTCCCGATTCTACAATCCAGAAAACGGCCGATGTGATTCGCGAATGGGGCTTTACCCCTGTCATCGGCGAGAGTGCAAACAAACTCGATGCAGGCAAGTTCGCAGGCACAGCAGAGGAGCGCGCCGAAGATTTCGAGAAAGCGCTCAGGGATTCCGAAATTAAGGCGATTCTCTGCAACCGCGGCGGTTACGGAACCATCCAACTCGTCGACTTGATTGACCAAAGACTCGTGAAGAACAACCCGAAGTGGATTATCGGCTATAGTGACGTGACCACGCTACACGCCATGCAGACCAAGGCAGGCGTCATGAGCATCCACGGCACCATGAGCTCGAGCATTGCAAAAACAGATGGCAAGGATGTCAACAGCACGCTCCTGCGCGACTTGCTCAAAGGCGAAGTTCCCACATACAAAGTACCAAAACATAAATACAACCAGCAAGGTGAAGCCGAAGGCGTCCTCGTCGGCGGCAACATGGCAACATTCGTACCGCTCATTGGCGCAAGCGATATCGACGTTTTCCAGAACGACGGCATCATCCTCTTTATGGAAGAAATCGGTGAGAACTTGCGCAACATCGACCGCATGTTCCATTCCATCGAACTTCACGGCGTCATGGAGAACGTGCGAGGCGTAATCCTTGGTGAATTCGTGAGCTCCGGGACCGACCTTGATTACGAAAGCACCGAAGCCATGCTCTCGCAATACCTGAAGCAGTACAACATTCCGGTGATTTGCGGGTTCCCTGCCGGGCACGACGATATAAATGTGCCTCTCGTAATGGGCGCCAAGGTCAAAATGGACGTCAACAGCGATGGCGCTACGATTACATTCGACATCAACGGCGAAAAGAAAATCGTAAATACAGAAAAGCTGGGCCAATAGACCCAGCTCTCTAAACCACTTTAGAATTTTATAGTCTTTAGAACTTCCACATCACGCCCACGGTCGGCACAATGCTGAAATTGCCCATGTCGTCATCGTGGTTGACTTCAAGGCGGCTAAAGTCGCCTTTCTTGTACTTGACAGAAGCATCCGAGTCAACCTCGGCTACCCAGCGGCCGCCGACACTAGCAAAGAGCCCGACGTGATTGCTGAGCGCAAACCGAGCCATGAAATCGCCACCAAGAGTAAGAGCGGTCAAGGATTCGCTATAGCTGCGATCAACGCGTCCGAGTTCCTTGTGCTTAAACGACTTTTCTTCCGTGACAAAAACGGCGTATTCAACACCAACAACCGCAAACATCGAGAACGTCACTTTCGGGCTGTTCACAAAGCTATAGCCCGCACCGAATTCAACGGCGCTGTACGTGCCTGTTTGCCAGCCGTCCGACGGATAGAACTCGATGTTGCCCGTCGTTGCTATACCAGACGTAATAGACAGCTTTGTAGCAAAGCCACAACGGCAAACGCCCATATAGCTTGCATTCACGCCGTAATTGATCAAGTTAACTTTTTTGTTCCCAATGCCGTACTGATCAAACGGAATAGAAAGACCAGCACCGATATAATGGTTCCATCTCTTAGTCTTAACCGGTTCTGCTTCAGTCGAATCTACTGTTTTTGCAGAATCCACAGCCACTTCAGAAACCTTAGCTGTATCGGCTGCAGGCAAAGCTTCTGCGGGCTTGACCGGTTCAACGGCCTTGGTGGTATCAACAACCGCAACAGCGGCTGAATCGACGGCAGGTGCTGCGGCTGGCACTGCAACCTTAGCCGTATCTGAAACCACAGCGGCAACAGGAGTAGCGGCAGGCGCAATAGCCTTAACAGAATCAACGGCCGGAGTCGTTACAGGAACTGGAGCCTTCGCACTGTCCACTTTAACGGCGGGCACCTGAGCCACGCCTTGAGCAAATAAAGTTGAACAGCAGGCAAGAGCAAGTCCAAAGATTTTTTTCATAGATAATTCCCCTTAGTTATCATTTAAGATAGTATAATTCGATTCACATGGATGGAGTCCAAAAAAGAGAAATGCGCGGGAGAGCCCGCGCATTTTCAATTACTTCACGATTTCGGCGTCCTTGACGTTCTTGCCTTTGAGCTTGGAAGAAGTCTTCGGAGTAGAGCCATTAACCGGCGGGAACTTGCTGTAGATGTACTTGTACTGAGCAATGCTCCAGATGTTACCGATAATCCAGTAGAGCACGAGACCAGACGGCATCACGGCGCTGAACAAGAGCATCATGGCAGGCATCATCCACACCATCATCTTCTGCTGAGCAGGATCCATACCGGCGTTGGAGTTCATCGTCACCTTGGTCTGGAAGTAGGTCGTTGCAACCATGAGCCACGGGAGGATGGCAAGGCCAGACGGCATAATGATAGGAATGCTGATACCATTCCAGACAACGTCACTGCGGCTGAGGTCCGAGATCCAGAGGAAAGCCGGAGCACCACGGAGTTCGATAGCACGGCCAAGCACAAAGAAGAGGCCCATGAAAATCGGCATCTGGATGAGCATCGGGAGGCAGCCACCGGTGCAGCTTGCAAGCGGGTTAATGTTGTTCTTGCTGTAGAGTTCCATCATAGCGGCCTGCTTCTTCTGCGGGTCGGTACGGTACTTCACGTTGATTTCTTCAATCTGCGGCTTGAGAGCGGCCATGCCACGCGTAGACTTGATCTGCTTCACGGTGAATGGAGTCGTAACACCGCGAACGATAAGCGTCACGAGGATAATGGCAACACCGTAGTTCGGGATAATGCTGTAGAAGAGGTTCAAGAGCTTGAGGAGCATCTTGCAAATCCAGACGAACCAGACGTCTGCACCGCACCAGCTCCAGCCACTCACGATAATCTTTTCGTAGTCCTTGTTGAGAGCGGAGAGTTCATCCCACTTGAGCGGGAGAATCATCAAGTCGTAGCCGAGGGACTGAGCACCGCGGAAATCGTCGGCAATCGTAAGCTTGTACGTACCCGGATCAACTTCGCTATCGTCAACCTTCATATGCTTTGTCTTGAGCACAGCCGGAACAGCTTCGTCGAACTGGACCGTCATGGCAACGTACTTGCGACGCAGACCCGCCCAAACAATCTTGCCTTCAGTAGCATTGAAAGAAGCCTGTTCGCGCGGCATTTCACGTTCCACAGAATAGCGGTCGTTGAAGACAACTTCGCTAAAGTAGTAGGTACCGCCACCGCCGATGCCCATGATGCCCTTGGACTTCGGAATATCTTCAGTTTCCTTGAGGCCGCCCTTCCATGCGAGCTCGTAGGCTGTCGGCTGGAAACCGATAAACTTGTTTTCTTGACGGACTGCCGGGCCTTCCTTGGTGAATCCGTAAGAACGGATGACCTGGCTACCATTGGCGTCCTGGAATGCGAACTGGACCTTTGCGCTGTCGGTCACGACAATCTTTGCAGGCGTGTTGCCGAGTTCAAACATCGCTTCGCTCAAGTCTGCGTTGTCGAGCTTCAAGTCGAATGCGCCGAGCGTCGTATCCTGGATGAGTTCCGGGAACTTGCCGGTAGAATCCGGGAGAGCCTTCACGATGATGCTCTTGACCTTGGCCCCCTTGTTGGTGAGAGTCATGATGAACTTGTCGGTTTCGACCGTCACGGAGCGTTCAGCAATTTCGACCTTCGGAGCGACCGGAGCGGCGCTATCGTTTGCCACAGCCGGAGCGGCAGCGTTTTCAGAACCGCCCAAGACCGGAGCAGCCTTGATTTCAGGAGCCTTGCTCGGGATCACGAGCGACTTTGCGGAATCCTGGGAAACCTGCTTTTCGGTTTTTGCCTTTGCCTGTGCGGCACGGGCTGCAGCCTGCGCCTCGGCATTTGCGTTATTGACAGCCATCCACCAAATCACGATGACCGCGATAAGGATGGAACCAATGAGTGTATTCTTGTTCATTTTTTATCCTTAGGGAGCGGAACGGGATCATATCCGCCCTTGCAGAAGGGGTTGCATCTTAAGACTCTAAAAACCGCAAGATAGAAACCTTTGATGGGCCCGTGGAGGCGTAAAGCTTCAATTGCGTAGTTTGAACACGTAGGCTGGAATCTACAGACCCCATGGAAAAAATAGGGGTGCACCAGTTGGTATAGACGGATGGGGGCAATCAAAGCCGCCACCAGAGCATTTTTAAGCTTCTGCCACATCCGGTTGCTTGTCCCATTCCATCTTGTGGAAAATTTTCTGGGCGGATTCGCGGAAACGTTCAGAGGACATTTCCTTGGAATTGTCGCTCACGATAATCATTGCCCAGACGGGCTTTTTGATATTCGGGACAATACCATAAAACAGTGGACGTAGGATCCTACGGCACTTATTGCGATACACGGCATTTCCGTTCTTCTTCTTGGCTAAGAAGCAGAAACGACAAAAACCGTCCGGAGCTTCAATCCATCGCATGCTAAAAGCAGGTGCGCGGAGGAACTTCCCTTGGACGGCTACTTGCCGGTAAGCGGGCTGATTGGGCAGCCGATAAGAACGCAGAGTGGCTATAAGCCAGCCCCGACTTACTTCTTATAGATTTCGTCGCTAACGGTGAGGACCTTACGGCCCTTAGCACGGCGACGGCTCAAGACAGCACGACCCCAACGGTCTTCCATACGGGCCATAAAACCGTGCTTGTTAACGCGCTTACGATTGTGAGGCTGGAATGTTCTTTTCATGATAAAAACCTTTCTATGAAAACAGAATTTTTTTGAGACTCAAATTTAGTAAAATGTCGGTATTTATCAAGGGGTTACAACCGACCTAAAGGGTAATTTTTCACGCTTAACGGGACTCAAACAAAAAGCATTCAGCAAAAGCACAATGTATTAACAAGATGTAAACAGATATTTTTAAAGAGCAGGTCAGTGGTCAATGGTCATTAGTCAGTAGATAATAGACATGCAAGCACATGTCATTCCCGCCTTGAGCGGGAATCTCCATTCCATATTGTCAAAAGGAGATGCCCCGTCAGGCGGGGCATGACAGCGCACAAGGCATGACAACATGCATCCTTTTTATATCTTTTAATTACATAATAGATAATAGTGTAAAAGCAGGATTTTATGGAACTCACTCCGCTTGATATTAGAAACCAGACTTTCCACAAGAAATCTTTTAAGGGGTACGATCCGGAAGAAGTGAAGGCTTTTCTGGAGACAACGGCGACCGCTTTTGAAAACATGTTCCGCGACCGCACAAACTTGACCGAGCGCCTGAAAGTCGCCGAAGAACGCGTGAACTACTACCGCCAAATCGAAAAGACAATTCAGGACGCCGTCGTCACGATGCAGCGCACGATTAACGAAGTGAAGGCATCTGCCGAGAAGGAAGCGGAAATCATCATCGCCGAAGCAAAGGCTCGCGCCATGCGCGAAGTCGAAAGCATCAAGCGCGAAAGCGAAAACCTCCGCACCGAAATCGAGCAGCTCCGTCAACTCCGCACAAACTACTTTATCCGTTGCCGTGCCCTCATCCATAGCCAGGACGAGCTCCTCTCCGCTATGGAAAACGACCAGCAGAAGGAATTCGAGGCTCCCGCCACGATACAGAACGACGGCATCGCCCTCACCTAGCACGACATGAGAATCAACATCAAGGTACATGCGCGTAGCAAGCGCGAGAGCATCACGCCGCAACCCGACGGAAGCTACAAGGTCGAGGTCAAGGCCCCACCGGTCGATGGAGCCGCGAACGAAGCGATTTGCGAACTTGTCGCAGAGCACTTCCACGTGCACAAGCGAGATGTTTCGGTCGTCATGGGTTCTACGAACAACAAAAAGGTCATCGAAATTTTGGGGATGTAATGAGATTTTCGATCCAGTCAAAGATTCTAATCCTTTCATTATCGAGCACGCTCATAGGAACGCTTTCGCTCGGCATACTCAGCACGTTGTTCATCAGCCGGACCACCCAGCGCAACTCCATGCAGTACATGAAGGACCAAGCGAACAACGAAGCCGCCAAGCTGAACTACCTGTTCGAATCCCATGAAAAATACACGATGGCCGCCGCCGCGGGTATTCAGTCACAGATAAATGAAGATTCCACATTTTTGACAAATCCCGAAAAAATCGAAAAAAACATCGAAGGCCTCAGGGAACGTCTCAGTTCCACCATAAACAACCTTTCAGGCACCAAAAGCGTTTTCGTAAATTTCAATCCGGACATCACGCACTCCCCTCAAGGTGTTTATCTTGTACGCAGCCCGATTGATGGAGCATTCCACCCCCGCGCATCGACAAACATAAAGCAGTACAGTCCCTCGGATATGGAACACGTCGGCTGGTACTACAAGCCCGTCATGACCGGAAACCCCGTCTGGATGCCGCCTTACTTCAACAAGAACATTAACGCCTACATCATCTCTTACGTTATTCCAATATTCAGAGGTAACAAGGACATTGGCGTTGTCGGCATAGACATAGATTTTGAACAATTAACCAACCAGCTTTCGCAAGTTCATTTTATGCAAAGCGGTTTTGCGTTCCTCGAAGATGCCGAAGGCTTGATTGTTTACCACCCCACCATTCCTAACGGACTCACATTCAAGCCCGAAGACAATCAGGTCAAGCTTTCGATTCCGCTCAGCAACGGCATGAAGCTCGTCACCGTCGCACCGATTCTCGAAATTAACGCCCAAAGAGACAAGCACATCAAACAAAGTATCATCTTCATTTTACTTCTCTTGGCATTCACGACGACCATCACGATTTTCTTCTCGAGAAGCATTACCAAGCCGCTCAAGGAGCTTACGAAAGAAGCTAAGAAGATGATCACGGGCGACATGAACGCCGATTTTAACATTCAGCAGAACGATGAAATCGGAGAGCTCGCCAAGAGTTTTGCAGCGGCGAAATTCCACATCAGCCAGCACATGAAGCAGATGCAGGGGCTTGCGTTCCAGGATTCGCTCACAGGCGTACGCAACAAGATGGCCTACGACGCTTACCTTGAAGAGCTTAAAGGGCGCATCGAAAGCGGCGAGGTCAAATCGTACGGCATTGCAATTTTCGATACGAACAACCTCAAGGAAATTAACGATACATACGGCCACGAAAACGGCAACTCTTACTTGATAAATTCTTGCAGGCTGCTTTGCCAGATTTTTGCGCATAGCCCGATTTTCAGAATCGGTGGTGATGAATTTTTGGCAGTTCTCATCGGAAGAGATTTGGAAAACCGTCAAGATCTTTTAATCCAGCTCAAGGAAAGCATGGACTTGACCAAGAACGCTTCGTTCCCATGGAAACAGATTTCCATTGCATGCGGTATTGGCGTTGCCGAGCTTGCCAAGATAACGACAATCGAAGAAGTGTTCAACAAGGCCGACAAGAGCATGTACGAGAACAAGCGAGCCATCAAGATTGCAGAGCACAGGCCGCTTAGCCGTGATGAAGAAATGCACGAAGAGAAACACACCGCAAACGAAACTCAGGACGCCGAGAAAGACGACGCTTAAACGAGATTGCGGCGAGATGCACTGCAAAATGTGCGCGAGATGCGACGCGAATTAGGTCTTGTTCTTATATTCTTTAGGCGAACAGCCGGTGTATTCCTTGAATGCTTGCGCGAACTTGCTGGAGTTTGTATAGCCCACACGGCTTGCGACTTCGGCGACATTGAATTTGCCATCTAGCAAAAGCTGGGTGGCTTTTTTCATGCGGTACGTTTTGAGGTACGAATAAATGGAATCGCCGTACGCCAGCTTGAAATACTTTTTCATTTGCGTCGGGCTCATCTCGATTTGCTTGGAAAGCTGTTCGAGCGTCAAATGCTCTTCGACATTCTCGCGGAGAATTTCGCGCAGGAGCTCCATTTTACCTTTGTAAGCGCTCGGGATTTGCGCCGCCGTTTCGTACTTGGCTTCGGAATCAAGGCGGCTCAAGAAGAGGATGAGTTCAAGCACCTTGATTTTAAAATACGGCAAGCGGATGTTTTTCGGGAGCCTGTAGAGTTCCGAGAAAATGTGGCTCACGTGCTCGCTAGACGGGAGTTTCAGCGGGAGTGTAAGCGGCTGGATTTTTTCGATAAGGGCCGCAAAGTCAACACCGACCGCCTTGAACATGTTCATGAGTTCGCATTGGCAGCGTTCCATAGAAAACACGACAGAAATCCCGTGATAGCAATGCACCGGGAATTTAAACGTCTTGCTTGCCGGCATATTGTCGAGCAAAACGAGGCCGTTCTCTTCCATGGATTTCGGCATGGAATCCGAATTCAGCCATTCTGCGCTGCCGTTATGACAATGTAGCACAATCAAGTTCTTGCCTTGATTCTCAAAATTGAAGGTAAATTCCTTGAGATGGAAATTGCTGTAGAAGACTTGCAGCCCAGGCAATACGTTATACGTTAGAAGATGCCCCGTCCCAGTTTTATTTTGCAACATATAATGGGAAAAGAAATCTGTATTCTGAATTAGAATCAGATTCTTATCGGGTATGGGCTTTATCATAATCTCACTCTCTCAAAAATTAGACCAGACCAAGTATTTTAGTTCAAACCAATTTAATTAGATTAAACTAACTTAGTTCAGTCTAAATTTAGGCATTTTTATTCCATACGGCAAGTGACTCACCTAAAAGAAATACTTACCTTTTACCCATATTTGCGTATTTTTCTTGTAAGTTTTAAACGCACCGCGCCTTCCGCCAAGGATATCAGAGCCCAACGAAACCGTAATCTGGTCGCTCAGCAGGTAATCCGCCGCCGGGCGCACATAGAAACCGATATTGTCGACATCGAACATCCCGTAAACAGAAAGCTTGAGCGTATTGTTCAGGAGTTCCTTGGAGATGCGAGCCGTAAGCATGGACGTATTCTGTTCCGTTCCCAACACTTCGCGGTAATCCATGACGACCTTGTGCATGTATTGGAACATGAAAGTCCAGTTATCGCCCGCGTACCAGTCAATACCGAGCAACGCATTGAACGTCTTTCGCAACCAGTAATCGCGAGAATTTTCCAAGGCAATGGGCTCGCCAAAGTACGCAGCCACCTCGCCACGAATCACAAGCTCACCCGCCGGGATAGAGACATCGCCACCGACAACGTTCATCGGCTCATACACGCCCTTAATCACGGCAGATTTCGTTTCCGGATCGAAGCTTGCAATCGTTACTGGCGACTTATTGAAAGTGCGCAGCGCGGTAAGCGAGAAATCGAGATTTTCAAGGAAGAAACGCAAGCGGCCGCCCACTTCGCTGTTCTTGAGGCGCTTTTCGGGAGTACCGCTCAAATCCATGCTCGTATTCGCAGGTAACGGCATGGTCCACGGATTGTCTTCACCCGAGGGCATCACAAAATACTCAGGAACCGGCACAAAGACGAGTTCGGCGGAGAAGCTTTCGCCAGGATACTTGAGGTTGATGGCATTCACAGGCACGCGAATGTCGTCGTAATCGTTCGCCATGAATTCCGTGTAATCCATAGGCGAAATCAAGTCCGTCAGGCGGAGCCCATCGGCAACACCCCACGTGATAATTTGACGGCCCGCCTTGACTTCAAGGTATTTGCCGGCATAATCGAAATACGCTTCGCGAAGGAACGCTCCCGACTGATCTTTGATGAGACTGTTGTACGCGAGATTGACACTTGAGAAAAGCGAAGCCTCGCCGTAATTCGCGCGCATTTCAAGACGGAGGCGCGTCCGCGAAGACATGATCTTGTGCGGACTTTGCACCTGCAGCGCGTGATACGAATCCACAAAGCCGTTCAGCTGCAACGAAAGCTCGTCTTCCTGGGCGTGCGCGGACAAGGCGAATGCTGCGGACAATAACGCGAAAACCGTTTTTTTAAACATTTTTCCTCCTTAATGGGAGATGCCCTCCCGGAACGGAGTCCGGGATGACAAAGAGGCGGGCATGACAATCATACATTCACTGGATCCTATCGGGGCATCGCCCCTCCAGGATGACACAGGACTGTACAGTCTACTAACTACAACCCACGTTCCAACTTGTTCACAGAGAAGATCTTGGAATCGAGCTGGATGTTGTATTTCGGATCAAGGAAGAGGAGTTCTGTGGAGTGTCCCGTCTGCACGTTCTTCATTTCCATCTTGCCGACCGTCCAAAAACCGTCAACCTTCTTGATGTCCGAAGAAACCATCTGGCGATGGAGCTTGCCGAGCTTGTCGTAGAATTCGACCTTGGCGACGACATCGCAATCCTTGCGGATCCAAACGAGTTTCTTGGAGAAGATTTCGCCTTCCTTCTTGGGAGTCGATTCGACAACGTAGTAATCGAAACCGTCTGCAGATTCTTCGCGCAAGAGCTTGTGCGTATCTTCATCGACATTACGCTTGCCGATATCATCGTATGTGAAGTCGGAGCCCATGAAGTAATCGGTCTTGGAGCTCTTTCCGCTAATGCGACGGGTCTTCTTCAAAGCCGGGAGATAGAGCCACTTGTCGTCTTCCTTGTTGACGTCATCGTAGTTCACGGTCAAGAAACCCGTGCCTTTCACATCATTCGGATAAAGGAAGAACATGATGGTCTTGGTATCTTCGCCCACGTCCATCGCATACGAAGTAATTTTACGGACGCGAGTGTTACCGCTCTTGTTCACGAGCTTCATTTCCATCGAAGAAGAACGCGTGTCGCCATCCGGGCGGTTCTTGACCTTGACCATAATGTCACGGGCATTCGTCTGAGCCATAGACATTGCACTGAGAGCGACAACGAGCGTCGCAGCAATTTTTGAAATTTTCATAAAATCCTCCTATTTTCCGAAAATTTTAAACTTCTTGATTAAAAGCGGTGTCACGAACAGGTCGGCGAGCAAAGCCGAGACGAGGCCCACAAACACCACAAAGCCAAAGTTGAACATCTGCGTGGCCTGCGAAGTCGTAAAGCCCGCAAATGTTGCCACCATGATAATCGTTGTCATCACAAGGGCAGGGCCAGCAGCGCGGAACACCTTGAGAATGGAATCCTTGTAGTCCTTGCTACGGTCAAATTCCACATGGCCATGGTTGATGAAATGGATCGTATCGTCCACGGAAAGGCCGATGATCATCGGGATAAGCGTTGCCGTCATCATGTCGAGCGGGATGTTGCTAAAGCCGAGATAGCCACCCACGAAAATACCCGGAGCGATGTTCGGAATCATGCCGATGAGACCCGTGCGGACGCTACCGAAGACGATCATCAAGAGCACCGCCACAATCACGACAGAGATGAGGAAGGAAGTCATCTGGCCCACTTCCAAATACTGCTGCATAGCGGTAAACTGCGGCAAGTTACCCACAGCCGTCACCTTTGCATTCGGATAAAGTTCACGAGCGAATTTCTGCAAATCTTCGATTTCCTTCTGGAGTTCGTTGGAGTTGTAGCTCGAGATTTCAACCATCAAGCGGAGCTTCTTGTAATCGTAATCCATCCAGTAGCTTGCTTCGGAACCACCGGCATTTTCGTACAAGAGCAAGAGCTGAGCCACCTGTTCTTCCGTTTCCGGGATAGCGTACATTTCCTGACGATTTTCATTCAAGGTGCGGTCCAAATCCTTCAAGATGTCGAGAATCGAAGTGGAGCGCTTTGTCAGCGGATACTTTTGGGCGTGATCCTGCAGCTGTTCCAGTTTCTTGAGATTATCAACTTCCTTAGCCTTGTCATTTTCGCCAAAGTCAATCACCAAGTCGTAAGAGTAGAAGCTACCGATTTCAGATTCGGCAACGTAAAGCATTTTGTTCACATATTCGACCTTGCGGCCCATCGTGCGTTCCACGTCAAACGCGGGTTCCATCTTGGTGACGCCATAAATCGAAATTGCGGTAATCACAGCAAAAATAATGGCAATCGGCTTTCCGTGAGTCAGAACAAACTGGCCGAGATTATTGAGGATGAGGCCCATACGCGTATCGCCCTTCTCAAGCACCTTAGCGTTCGGCTTTTTGTCCTTGCCAAAGCTCAAGAGAATCGGCGAAACCGTAAGAGCCACAAGGAGAATGAAGCCAACAGCGATAGAAGAGAGGATGCCCACGGAGCGGATAGGCTTAAGCATCACCGACAGGAACGACAGAAGTGCCACAATCGTTGTGAGTCCCGAGAACAGCACTGACCAGCCGGTTTCTTTCATGGCGTAAAGCACAGATTCCTTGCGCTTACCCGTGAGCATCATATTCTTGCGGAAGAAAGAATGGATATGAATGTTATACGCAATGGAGACGGCAAATGCCAAGATGACAGGCACCATGATGTTGGTCGCATCCATATAAAGACCGAGATAGCCGACCAAGCCAAAAGTCATGATAACGCCCGCGAACGTGGTAATCAGCGGAGAAACGATTCCGCGGAGCGAACGCGTCACGAGGAACATCACGATGATGGAGCAAAGAACCGTAATGAGAAAAATACGGCTCATTTCTTCGCCGATGTACTTGAGCTTCTGATGGCTCAAGTAAGGCATACCCGTTGCAAGAGGGTGCAGCGGAGCGTACTTTTCCTTGGCAATGATTTCAGAGGTTTCACGGCCCGTCTTCATGTCCGGAGCTTCGGCTTTAACGCCCTTCGCTTCGCCTTCTGCCTTCCACACAGAATCTTCCGGGAACGGACGGAGCTTCACGTTAATAAAGGCCTGCTTGCGGTCTTTAGAGATGAGCTTTTTTGCAAGCTCCGGCTTTGCGGCGAGGCGCTTTTCGATTTCGGCAAGGCCCGCTGCATCTGTCGGGATTTCTTCCGGCACGATCTGCACGATTTCCATGCCTTCGTCCGTGCCGAGCATGTATTCCAAATCGACAATCGATGTGGCCTTACCGTCAGAATACGAGAGGCTATCGCGCAACTCGTTAGAAAGTTCGCGCAAGAGCTTCAAGTTTTCCGGCGTCAAGACGGACTGTTCCGTTTCGACCATCACGCCCACGAAATAGTCATTGCCAAAAGTTTCCTTGAACTTGTCCGTTTCGACAAGCATCGGGTCGCCTTCAATGAAGTAGCTATCCCATGAGGCTTCGACGTAAATCTTTTTCATGCCCACGATAGAAATCGCAAGCAAGGCGATAAACGAAACAAGAAGCAAGGCCCTGTGCGAAATCAGGAACCTTGCGAAGTTTTCAAATTTTTCGTTCACCTTTTCGATATTTATTCGAATCCGTGACATCTTCTCACTCCTTTTTTAATTCATTGACGAATTGTATGTTGTAAATCTTTTCCATCTGGAGAACATCCAAGACTTCTGCGACTTTTTCGTAAGGAGTCTTTTTGTCGATTTTCAAGGCCACCGGCGCTTTCTTGTTTTGCACGGCAGCGCTCTTGTTCTTCAAAATTTCAACTGTCGCCAATTCACCGTTGATGGCGATTTCGGTTTCTGAAAGTTCTATAAAGAATCCTTCAGAAACTTCTTGCTTGACTTCGCTCGAAGTCTCGGGCAGCAAAAGCTTGAGGACAGATTTATCCTGCTTAAAAACCGACGTCACCAAAAAGAAGACGAGCAACAAAAACACGCAGTCAATCAGTGGCGTCATGTCCAGCGATATGCGACGACGTCTTTTAGCCATTGCGGGACTCCGTTCTCTTTGCGTCACGTTCCTGCAAAGTCTTGCCCAAGTGCAAAAGCACCTGGTTTTCAACTTCATCCTGTTCCTGCTCCATGCGGGCGTTCAGATAGTTGAACGCAATCACGTGCGGGATAGCGACCACAAGCCCAAGGACCGTTGTCACGAGAGCAAACTTAATGCCCGTCGCAAAAGCGGATGGATCATCAAGGCCAGAGGCCGCTATCACCGTAAATGCGTTGAAAATGCCCACCACCGTACCGAGGAGGCCAAGCATTGGAGAAATCGATGCGATATTTTCGACTGTCGTAAGGCCCTTCGTGAGCGGAGAGAAGGCAAGGCCGATTTCAGTGCGGATACTTTCTGTAATGATGTGATGGTCGGTATTGCAGGTCACCACGCGATGGATAACTTTATCTGTCAAACGCGGCTGCACGGTTTTATTAAAGACAATTAGCGAAATCACCTTCCAGATAATGATGGCGTAACCGATAAAGTTCAGTGCAACCAGGATGTAGCCGATGTAACCGCCCTGTTTGACAAAGTCGAGAATGAAGTTCATTACGATCTCCCTGCATTAAGTTTGTACTGGATTGGAATTTCGATTCTCCAGCGTTCTTTTTCTAAAAGTTTTGGAATAGGTTGAAATTTGCCCATGTTGGCAACGGCTTCCAAGGCACTATT
This sequence comes from Fibrobacter sp. UWB2, assembly GCF_002210425.1. Taxonomy (NCBI): domain Bacteria; kingdom Pseudomonadati; phylum Fibrobacterota; class Fibrobacteria; order Fibrobacterales; family Fibrobacteraceae; genus Fibrobacter; species Fibrobacter sp. UWB2. Next base: position 95,795 of record NZ_MWQK01000003.1, read on the forward strand.
GTCCAGCGACGAATAACGGCTTGATTCCGAAACTTCGATTTGTTCAATCTTGCCATCGGCGAGGATGGTAAACCGCACACGTACCGTGCCTTCCTGCTTTAGGCGCTTAGCCGTCGCAGGGTAATCCTTAATCTGTTCCAGTTGCTTTTTGAGCGAGCGCAAGTACGTGCGGGTCACCATTTTTATAGAGTCTGCCGAAGGTTTGGGCGGTTCCTTGACCACAGGGGGCGCAGGAGGCGCTTCGACAACAGGTTCCGCAACTGCGACTGGTGCCGTTTCTGTTACCGGTTCCGGGATTGGTTCCAGTTCAGGAGGCTGTTCTTCGACCGGTTTTTCTACGACCTTCGGGATAATTTTAGCACGAACGACCTTTTTCACAACTGGCGGCGCTTCTGGAGGCGGAGGGGGCGCGATATAGACCTTTTCCGCATGCATTACGGGGCTATCAGGGCGTTGCGTCGAGATTTCTTGTTTCTTGAAATACGGGTTTAAAAGTGTGGCGATATGGATAAGGATTGCAACGGCAAGCCCTATGTAAAAGGCCTTGTTGAAAGACAAAGCTGAATAGATTCGTTTCTGAGTCATTTGAACCACACAATTGGACGGACAAAAATAAATCAGAACACCCCCTATATTCTACTCTAAACGGTTTAAAAAAGCTCCAATTAGACTAGGGTAACATTTTTGCATAAAACAAGTATGGCGCACCGTTCGGCACGCCATACCCGCTTCTATTGTAGTCTGGGTTTTTCGAAGAAGTCCTAAAGCACCCACAGCGCAATGTGGTAAACGATAAACGCCAAACCAAGCGAAATTGCAAAGTAGTAACCCGCAATTGCAAGCATCCACTTAAGGGAATGCGTTTCACGATACGTTGTACCCATTGCAAGTACACAAGGGATATTGAACATGGATGCAAAAATAAATGCAAGAGCTTCCGGGATGGTCACCACGGCACGCATCATTTCGCCAAGATTTGCACCCGCCTCATTACGGGCAACAAGCGAGAACGCATCAGTTGTACTCGAGAAGACAACGCTCATCACGCCAAGCGACGCTTCCTTGCTAAAGATTCCGCCGATATACGAAATAAACAGTTGCCAGCGCATACCGAAAATCTGCGTAAACGGTTCAATCGCATTGCCAATGGTGTAAAGCACGCTATGTTCCACATTTCCATCTTTCGAATACGAAATAAGCCAGAACAAAAGGGACACAAACCAAATGACCGCAATCGCCTTCTTGAAAACCGCCCAGACATTGCGAGCAACCGTCTTGAGCAAAATTTTCCAATGTGGCTTGTGGTACGGCGGAAGTTCCATAATCATGCCCACGCGTTCATTCACCGGCATCAGCTTATTTCCGAAAAGTTTAGACGAAAGCAAGAACGATGCAAAAATCATCGCTACATAAACCAAGCCAAACAGCGGAGCCGCCGAGCCAAAGAAAACGGAAGCAAGGAAAAGCACTACGGCAACTTTTGAGCCGCACGGAATGGACCACAAAAGCACCATCGCAAACAAGCGCTGTCCACGTGTATCCAACACGCGCGTACCGCAAACGGCGCCGCCCGTGCAAGCAAGCCCAGAGAACAGAGGCATAAACGCCTTGCCATGCAAACCAAGCCTTGAAAGCCACGAGTCAAACACATACGAAGATCTCGCCAAGTAGCCCGTATCTTCCATCAGGCCAAATGTCACGAGAATCGCAAAGACAAAGCTCATCATGGCGACAGTCACAGAAAGACCGCCAATGATAACGCCATTGATGAACGATGCTACAGATGGCCACCAGCCAAACTTTTCGCACATTTGAACAACAAGCGGTTCTGCAACATGCTGGAGTCCAAAGCAGCTTGCAATAATCGGGACTGCGATCATCATGCTCACCGCAAGCGTAAGCACGAGAATAAAGAACGCGACAATTTTACCCCAGATGCGGTGCGTCGCAATTTTATCAAAGCGAGAAAGCTTCATCGACTTTTCTTCGCCTTCAGACGCATCACGGAGAACTTCAGAGACAAAGCGGTACTTCGCTTCACCCGTCAAAAGTCCGCCATCAGAACCTTCAGCATCCAGAATTTCCTTGATTTGCTTCCAATGTTCCGGAGTCACCGCCGTTTCGACTTCCGAACGCACAAGCGAATCATTTTCCAAAAGCTTTGATGCAACCCAGAATCTTTCACGATTGTCAAACTTCAAAGGAGCAATCAAATCTTCAAGCTTTTTCAGATTTTCAACACGAGACTTTTCGCCTTCGCGTTCAACAATGTCACGAATCTTTTCCGACGAAATCTTCGCCTTCTTTTCAAGCGCACGATTCAGCGTTTCAAAGAATTTCGGATAGTCGTCCAAATTTGCCGCCGTAAAGTCAAGCACCGGAATGTTCAAAAGCTTTTCGATTTTCTGGACGTCAATCTTTTTGCCCTTCTGCTCGGCCACATCCATCATGTTGAGCACAAGCATCACCGGGCTTTTCACGCCCGCAAAATCTGCAAGCATGTAAAGGCTGCGTTCTAGTTGCGAAGCGTCAACGATAATGCAGACAATATCAGCGTAACCGTGTTCAATGTAAGTACGCGTCACAACTTCTTCGGCAGAGTTTGCCGTAAGCCCATAGCTACCCGGCAAATCGACAACGCGATAAAGCTCTTCGCCCTGCGTGAAAAAGCCTTCCGCCCTTTCCACCGTTTTTCCGGGCCAGTTACCGACATGCTGATGCGAACCCGTCAATGCATTAAAAAGAGTGGACTTGCCGGAATTCGGCTGTCCCAGCAAAGCAATCGTTCTCATGCCATCTCCACGTCAATCTGCATGCATTCTTTGCGGTTAATCGCAATCATCGTATCGTGCGAATACACGAGAACTGGAGAACGTCCATCATTTTGCAGCACCAAGAACGGACTGCTTGGCGGAAGCCCCATCGAAACCACGCGAGAAATAAAGCGGGAATCCCCGTTAATCTTTTGAATCAAGCCCTTTTGATTTTCCTGTAATTCAGACAAACACATTCTTATAAACTCCTTCTATTTAAAACTGTAGCGAATCTTTGTTGCAAAACTTCTACCCGGTTTACTTTCACCAAACTTATCGAATGATTCGCTATCCGTGATGTTATCAACTTCAAAACTCCAGCCCAGTTTATTATCCCAAATGGAATATTCAACGCCCACATCCTGCGTGAACGAAGCCTTAATTTTACGGCTCTGGCGGGAGCTAATCTTCCAGCCGTAGAAATATTCATCCGTATAATTTGCAGACCACCAGACTTTCAAGAAGTCTTCTTTGCCAAACAAATCGCCCATATGGAATTCCGCAAGATAGTTCATAAAGAATCGCGGAATGTTAGGCACAATCGCCTTCTTGGGGACGCCCTGTTTTGCCGTATATTTCATGTTACGCAAGTCCTGGAAAGTCCAGTTCGTCCCGAGCAAAAACCATTCATTGACATCCAACTTCACATCACCTTCGTAACCCCAGGCACGAATCGGATTCATGTTAAAGTAAGGCGTAGACATTTGCGCAGAATTCATGTAATGGATTCTATCTTTGTAGTACGAATAAAACACATCACCATCAAAGCGGAGCCTTGTCACAAGCGGCAATTCCTGCAAGTCTACAGAAATTCCAAAATTGAAATTATCAGCCTGTTCGGGCTTGAGGTTTGTCGCCGCACTCACGCGAATGCCGTCGCCAAAGAGTTCTTCTGGAGTCGGTAAGCGCACAGCATGCTGATACGAAGCCTTCACAGAAAGTGGCTTTGCCACCTTGAACATCAAGCTTTCATCGTAACTGAAATCATTGTAATCATTCGATTCCACCGCAGGTTCAATCAGAAGGCTCGTCGGCATATTGGAAATTTCAGCCTTCATGTAATGGAACTTGAAACCGAGAAGATTCTGGAGGCGAGATTCAAAGAAATTATTTTCAAGAGAAAGCCCGGTCGTTATCGAGAAAACTTCTCCCGGAAGCCCCGCTGTGTTAAACTGGGCCATTTTAGCGCCGTAATCGTCTTCAGGATTTTCCTTGTGGTACTTGATGAGTGTATTCCAATAAATCTTTTGATCCTTAATAAACTGGTAATCAAAATTCAGCAAGTTATTGAAATCATACACCTGCACCGTGCGCAATCTCGGAAGCCCCATAGACACGAGTTCGCCCACATTCTTTTGCGCCGTATCGCAGCTAAACCAGTTGCGGCAATGAACTCGGCTTGTGTCAATGATTTTATTTTCGGCATAACCGAACGAAAAAAAATCACCGAAATTCAAGTTTTTCGCAAAGAAATTCTTCTTGTCTAGCCCAAAAGAAGCACCGAAATTATAGCCTTCGGAGGTTGATTCCTTAATGCGATTTTCAATGCCCTGAATCTGCTTGTCAAACGCGCCAAAGCTTGCACCCAACGAAATTTGGTCAAACCAGGCGTTCATCAAGTTCGCAAAAGCCTGCACATTGTAAGAGGTGTAATGGTCATGATCGCGAACAACGCTCGTATCCGCACCTGTAGAGCTTTTCATGTACGGCGATGTAAATTCGTAATCGTTATCGGAATGGTTAAAGTAACCGGACACACCAATTTCAAGGCTTGCAGCACCCGCAATGCTATCAATCAAATGGCTTGCGGCAACGGAAGCTTTGTGCGTATTGAAACTTGAAAAACTGTAAGAAGCGTCCACAGAATTTGTCGGGCGTTTCTTAGTCACAATGTTAATGGCACCGCCTGCGCCATCTGTTGCAAAACGTGCCGGGATATAGCCTTTATAAACTTCAATATCCGCAATCTGGTCGATAGGAATATCGTCAAGTCCCAAATTTCCCTGCGTTTCGACAGGAACGCCGTTGACAAGCACCTTGATGTTCTTGCCTTCCATGCCGCGGATATTGATTTTGCCTTCGCTACCCATTCCGCCAGACTTACGCACTTTCACGCCAGACGCAGAATTAATCGCCTTAGAAACGCTCTTGCTCGTATTTTGCAATTCAGCGGCATCAATCGTTGAAACCGTTTCAACCTGTTTTGCAATAGCAGCCTGCTCCGCTTCAGATTCCGTTTCAACCGAAAGCAAGTCCAGCTTTGTGACATCTTCGGAACTTGCGGAACCGCCCGCAGCATTTACTTCAGAAGTGCCTCCATTGGAAGCATCAGTCGCATTACTTTCCGCGACGGGTTCATCAAAATCTTCAAACGAAGTAACTTCGTCATCCTGCGCATAAGCAGAAACAACGGCAAATGCCGCAAAAGCGGCAAAAACAGTAGCAAACTTACGAATATTCATCTTCAATAAAACCCAGAACTACTTTTTACAAGAAGGAGATTCCCGGTCATCCCCGTCAAGCGAGGACAGGCGCCGGGAATGACACAACACTGTCATGCCCGCCACTGAGCGGGCATCTCCAATTCATTACTTCAGCGGAACAATCCACATCGGGATCTGTTCAGACTTGGCAATCTTTTCAGCCTTATCCGTCTTCGGATCATAGCGGAAGTATGCATTGCCATCTTCTTCAGTAGAAACCGCAAAAATTACGTTGCCATCATCTTCCACATACTTGCCGTAGCTTGCCCAGCTCGAAGAATAACCAATCGGCAAAGCCTTAATCGTCTTCTTTGCAAGGTTAAGCTGCACCGGCTTGCAAGTGTTATTGTGATAGCTATCCATGTCCGTCCAGGTCTGCTTCAAATCGACCATCACGTTCAAGAAAGCATAGACAAGGCCATCCTTCTCGTTCGATGCCGGAGAGAGGTACTTGAAATTATCCTTCTTTGTAATGCCATCAATAGCGACATCCTTCGTGATGTACCAGGCATAATCCTTGTCAAACTTGGTTTCACCCACCTTGATACGGAGGAAACCATCAACCTGGCCCGGAGCGTAGCCCCAAGAAGCATTACTGTAGCAGTAGATATAGCCATCGATAACGGTAAATGCCTGGTTCTGGGAGTCATCCAAGGAACCCACGGCAGCAATGCGGTCATCCTTAGCAACAGCGACGACTTCGTCCTTCTTGACATCGATAATGGCGACCTGAGCTTCGTTACCCGTAGCATAATCGCTCACGTTCTGCAAGAGGCCTACATAGAGGCGACCGTCAACAATCACGCCAGTTCCCGGGCTCACCACGAGAGCGTCCTTATTCTTGTACTTGGAAAGGTCAATGGCGCCCGTCTTCTTCATGGTTTTCGGGTTGATGACAATCAAGGAATCGAGCATGCCGCCCAAATAAGCCTTTTCCTCGTTGACAAAATAAATATGATTAGCCCAAGTCCCAGCAAGCGTAAGCTTTGCCGTTACCTTACCAAGCTTATTGTTTTCAGCCAAGCTGTAGCGGGAAATGGAACCAACATCCAAATCAGCGATGAACAGGGAATTATCGTAATAGACAACACCTGCACGCGTACCGACTTCAACAAAGTCCTTGCCCAGATCATCTGTGTGATCGAGGGACATTGTGCCGATAAACATCGTTTCGCCGGTCGAAATGGAAGTTGCAAATTCGCGCTTGTAATCATCCTTTTCAGAATCAGCGTTGCTCGAAGAATCGCTACCGCAGGCAGCAAAAAGGCTTGCTGCAAAAGTAAGTGCAATGAGCTTTTTATTCATACAGTTCTCCTAGGGTTATACACCTTTTAAGTTTCGCCCGCATTTTAGAAATCCCCAAAGACCGCCTCAACTCCAAATAGACTCAAATCAATCCAAAAAGTTAGATATGACTAATATAACCTTTAAAACAAGACCTCAATAAATTAAAATTGGTGCGAAAAACAAACAGAAGGTAACTATGAGTGTTTTCAAAAGACTAACACCTTATATGCAATCGCGAAAAATTTTATATCCGTTTGCACTTTTATTTTCATCATTGAGTTCCATCGCGGGGATCGCTCCCTTTATATATGTATGGCTCATCGTCCGTGAATTATTCGCTGACACAGGCAAAATTTCATACGATATGGTCAAGCATTACGCATTGATGGCCGTCATTTTCTCGGCAGTCAGCGTCGTGCTTTACTTTTCCGCGCTCGTCTGTTCGCACTTAGTCGCCTTCCGCATCGAAGGCAACATCCGCAGAATTACCATGAAAAAATTGCTCAAGCTCCCGCTTGGCTTTTTCGACAAGAATCCCACCGGACGCATCCGCAAAATCATCGACGACAACGCAGCCGTCACTCATACATTCATGGCGCACGAACTTCCGGATTTGGCAGGAACCATCGTCGTTCCCATCGCCTCGCTCGTATTGTTGTTCATTTTCGATTGGCGTCTTGGCATTGCTTCCCTCGTCCCAATTGCCTACGCCATCATCACGCTCGGCTCCAAGATGAACAAGAGCAAGGACTTTATGCAAAAATACATGAAGTCTCTCGAAGACATGAATACAGAAGCGGTCGAATACGTGCGCGGCATCCCCGTCGTGAAAGTTTTTCAGCAAACTATTTACTCTTTCAAGAACTTCTATAAAACGATTGATGATTACCATCAAATGGTCACTGCATATTCCAGCAGTTGGAAATTCATCATGTGTTCTTACACGACGCTCATCAACGGTGTCGCCCTCATCCTCGTCCCCACAACATTCCTTATTGCAACTAGTTCAGGCAACATTGCCGCCACAATCGTGGACTTGATGCTCTACGTTCTCGTGACCCCCGTTTTCTCGCAGTGCGTCATGCGCAGCATGTACTTGAGCCAAGCCGTAAACCAGGCAAAACTCGCCATTGGTAGCATTGAATCGTTGACAGATTACCCAGAACTTGCTACACCGACAAACCCGCAAGAAGTCAAGCATTTCGATATTGAATTCAAGAATGTCAAGTTCACCTACCCCGGCACAGAAAATGAAGTCCTTCATGACATTTCATTCAAAATAAAGGAAGGCGAAACAGTCGCACTCGTTGGTACATCTGGCGGCGGCAAGAGCACCATTGCAAAGCTCGTCCCGAGATTTTTCGATGCCAACGATGGTGAAATTTTAGTCGGCGGTGCGCCCATCAAGGAAATACCCCAAGAAGTCCTCATGAAAAACACATCATTCGTTTTCCAGAATACTCGACTCTTCAAGAAGAGTATTTTGGAAAACGTCCGTTACGGAACTCCTGAGGCATCCATTGAAAGCGTCAACAAGGCGCTTGATCTCGCCCAATGCCGCGAAATCATTGACCGTCTGCCCGAAGGCATCAACACAGTCATCGGCAGCAAGGGTACATACCTTTCTGGTGGCGAGCAGCAGCGAATCGTCCTCGCCAGAGCCATTCTCAAGAACGCACCGATCGTCGTTCTTGATGAAGCGACCGCATTTGCTGACCCCGAAAACGAAAGCCTTATCCAGCAAGCACTGCAAACGCTTTCGAAGGGCAAAACAGTCTTGATGATTGCACACAGACTCACAAGCATCGTGAATGCCGACCAGATTCTCGTCGTACAAGGCGGCCGCATCGTGGAACGCGGCACGCACAAGGAGCTCGTTGAAAAAGGCGGCATATTCGCCAAGATGTGGCAAGATTATCAGCAGTCCGTCAGCTGGACTATCGGAGGCAAGAATGTATAACTGGATTAAAAATCGTTTTGTCCTCTCTGATGAAGGTACAAAAACATTTATCAAAGGCGTATTTTGGACAACGTGGCATTACCTTTCGTTAATGCTCCCGCTTTCGTTCGTATTCCTGTTCCTCAAGGAATTCATGGCGAAAATGCAAAATCCGTCGGCAGAACCGCATAATTTCTGGGTTTACATAGCAATTGCGGTCGTCATTTACCTCGTCATGTACTTCATCTACGCACTTTCTTACGACAGCACGTACGAATCAGTCTATTCGGAATGCAAAAAGCGCCGCATCACGCTTGCCGAAAAGTTGCGCAAGCTCCCGCTCGCCTTCTTTGGCAAAAAGGACCTTTCCGACTTGACATCGACTATCATGAATGACGTGAACGCCCTTGAAATGATTTTCTCGCACGCCGTTCCTGAAATTTTTGCAGTCGCCGCGATGCTCGTTATCTGCGCAGTCGCACTCATTATTTACAACCCGTTGATGGCGGCAGCACTTTTGTGGGTAGCACCATTTGCAGGATTGCTCATTTACTTGTCCCGCAAATTACAGTTCAAAAACTTCAAGCACACCTACAATGCGGCCCGCGTCATTACCGAAGACATTCAGGAAAGCCTTGAAAACATTCAAGAAATCAAGTCCTACTGCGAAGAAGAAAGCGTCTGCAAAGCATTGGACGATCACTCCAAATTCTATGAACATTTCCAGATTAAAGGCGAATTCATGTCAGGAGTCATCTTGAACGGTGCACAAATTTTCCTGAAACTCGGCCTTGCTTCCGTTCTCATTTTCGGTTCTATCCTCCTTGCACAAGACAAATTAAGCGTATTTGATTACCTCGTGTACATCGTCTGCGCATCGACGATTTACAGCCCCATTTATCTCGTTCTAAACAACATGACGGAACTATTCTTCTTGGATGTTCGTCTCAAGCGATTCAAGGAAATGGACGATATGGAAGTGCAACGCGGTTCCACAAAGTTTGAGCCCGCTGATTACGACATTGAATTCAAGAACGTCGATTTCTACTACAACGAAGAAAAGCAAGTTTTGAAGAAGGCATCGTTCACCGCAAAGCAAGGCGAAATCACGGCACTCGTTGGCCCGTCTGGCAGCGGAAAGACAACCGCAGCAAAGCTCGCCGCCCGTTTCTGGGACATTCAAGGCGGCACCATCACGCTCGGCGGCCAGGACATCTCAAGAATCGATCCCGAAACGCTCCTCAAAAACTTTTCCATCGTCTTCCAGGATGTCGTGCTGTTCAACACCTCCATCCGCGACAACATTCGCATCGGTAAGCGCGACGCCACCGACGAAGAAATCCTGCGAGCCGCAAAACTTGCAAACTGCGATGACTTTGTCCAAAGGCTCCCGCAAGGCTACGACACCGTCATCGGTGAAAACGGCGACACGCTCTCCGGCGGCGAACGCCAGCGAATCTCCATCGCCCGCGCCATCCTCAAGGACGCCCCCATCGTGCTCCTTGACGAAGCCACAGCAAGCCTCGACGTCGAAAATGAATCCAAGATTCAGCAGAGTATTTCGGAACTCGTGCAGAACAAGACCGTCATCATCATCGCCCACCGCATGCGCACCATCGCCAATGCAGACAAGGTCGTGGTGTTGCAAAACGGTCAAGTTGTCGAAACCGGCTCCCCCGCAGAACTCAAGGCAAAAGGCGGCCTCTTCGGCAAAATGCTCAAGCTCCAAGAAATAAATTAGAACTCATTCAATAACCACCTACTAAATTGCCCCGGAGAAATCCGGGGCAATTTTCTTAACATATTCTTGTCATTCCCGCCTCCGAGCGGGAATCTCCATTTTTGTTCAGCGCCCCACTCAAATGTATTGCTTTTGTGCGGACAAATATGTATATTGAATAACATGAACAAAACCGCAAATTTATACGCCCGCATAGAGCCCGATGTCAAAGAACAAGCTGAAAACATCCTGGAAACTCTCGGTATATCCGTTTCCAGCGCTATCAACATGTTCTATAAGCAGATTATTCTGCAACAGGGAATTCCCTTCGATGTGAAGCTGCCTAAAGCTCCCGAAAATGCCGCTAAATGGTCAAAAGAGCGCCTCGACACGGAACTCGAAAAAGGATACAATGACATGCTGAAAGGTCGCACCCGCCCTGCAGCGATGGTCCTTTCCGATGTCAAGAAGAATCACAAGATATGAATTTATAGAAGCGAAATAGTCTTTATTTCCCGCATTCCACGTAGGCTAAATCAATCCGCCCTTTAATAACGCAATTTTCTGTTATCGTCCAGCCATTCCCTTTTAAGAAAGACTTGTATTCGTCTTCCGTCCATTCGTGCGCAAAGCGGACACCGACAAGACTCAAAAGCTTTTGCCACAAGTTTCTTTTGCCGTCAGTAGGGAATATAAAGTTCGGAGCTATCAGCACGCCGTCATCTTTCAAGACGCGGCGGATTTCCGCAAGCGCCTTCGAGGGCTCCGGGATAATGTGGAGCGCATTCGCAATCACAACCACATCAAAAGATTTGTCCATAAAACGTAACGAAGTCGCATTGCAAATTCATAAACCGGCGCAAAGACAACCCAAATATTCTTACTCATCATTTTCTCCTAAAAAACGCACTTCCCTCTTGACAAGGAAAGTGCGCCAACCGATTAAAACAAAATCTAGTTATTAAAAGTTCTGTGCAACAACTATTTGCTTCCGCAAAATGGCGCCATCCAAGAATTCAAACATCGTGCGGTAAGCGTTATCGCGAACATCCTTGCGCGAGAGGAACAAGTCATGCATGCCATCCTCAATCGTTACGGTCGTAACATCACTACCCAATTTCGGAGCCCACTTTTCAAGGAGATTCACATCGAGCATGCAGTCGCAACGCATGTAGTCATCATCCCACTTGACCGTGTTCACCGTGCAGCCGCTACGCATCATGAGAACCGGAGCCTTGATCTGCATTCCCGCATGGATCCACTTGATGCCGCGAGTTGTCGCACGGAGGTATCCAAAATACTGTTGCGGCCATTCATCGCTCTTCAAATCACGATTGAATTCCCACTCGCCCTTTTCACTCTTCAAAAGAGAAATGTTGTACTTAGGGGCTTCCTGTTTCGGAGCGGGTGCATCGGGCAACAACAGCGCAATATCCGAGAATACAGGGAACGCCACATTGCGAACAAACCAGCTATTTTTATAATCCAGGAACGGACTATTCAAAACGAGAGCTGCAAAATCTTCGCTATTGCGTTCATTCAGGTAATTCGGCGTAATCAGACCACCCTGCGAATGACCGAGAATGACAAACGGCAATTTCGCACCCGAGCCTTTCGCGGCAATACTCTTGCAAAGCGCAATAGCCGCATCCAATTCCGCATAGTATTCCTTGACGCTACGCATATCCGAGCGCGGCTCGCCTTCGCTATACGAACGACCATTGTAATGCAAGTCAATTGCAAAGAACGCAAATCCCGCAGAATCCGATTTTTCCGCAAGCTCTTCCTGGAAAAAATAATCATTGTAACCATGCACGTACAAGACAATACCACGCGGATTCGGTTCATGCGTCACCGCACGCGGAGAACTTCCGTAAGGATATTCAATTAACGTTGCATGAAAATCCTTATCATACGGTTTTACGTCAATCGGGTAAACCTGATACGGTTCGCCAAGTTCCGGGTCCACAGCCTTCAGCGGCAAAGCGTTATCAATGATCGTCTGCAACGTAGCTGCCGAGAGTTGCTTACTGTAAGCTTCATCCCGTTTCTTTTCCTTGCAGGCGGCAAGGCACGCATTTGCAGAAGTTGTAAAGAGCAATACGGCAGAGGCCGCGACAACAAAAGACTTTAACTTATTCATGCGTCTACGATACAAAAATGTAATCGTTTACGCTACTCCAATTAGACCTTCAAAACTCCAGCGCGTTTTTTGAAATTGTCAAGTTTTAATACTATCTTTTTTCGTATGATTCAACCCATTTTACCCATTATTCAAGGTCTCACCATCCCGTTTTTAGGGACGGTTCTCGGCGCAGCCTGCGTATTCTTTATCCGCGGGCAAATGAAGCAGAACCTCAAGCGCGGACTTTTAGCATTTGCGGCTGGCGTCATGGTAGCGGCATCCGTCTGGAGCCTGCTCCTCCCAGCAATCGAGGCTAGCGAGCATTTGGGTAGATTAGCGTTCGCCCCCGCCGCAGTGGGATTCTGGGCAGGTATTTTATTTCTATTCATTTTGGATAAAATCACGCCACATTTGCATTTGGGCAGCAAAACGCCCGAAGGTCCGAGAGCAAAACTCAAACGCACTACGATGCTCACGCTCGCGGTAACGCTCCACAACTTGCCCGAAGGCATGGCTGTCGGCATCGTTTTCGCGGGCTGGCTTTCCGGAAACGTCGCCATCACGCTCTCGGCCGCATTCGCTCTTTCCATCGGTATCGCCATCCAAAACTTTCCCGAAGGAGCCGTTGTTTCGCTCCCGCTAAAAGCCGAAGGCGCAACGCGCAAAAAAGCATTTGCACTCGGAGCGCTCTCCGGAGCCGTCGAACCCATCGGTGCCTTGATTACCTTAATCGCTGCCGAAATTCTTTCGCCGTTCATGCCCTACCTGCTCTCGTTTGCGGCAGGCGCAATGATTTACGTTGTCGTCGAAGAAATGCTCCCCGAAGTGAGCGAAGGCGACCACTTTGATGCAGGCACCATCCTCTTCGCCGTCGGCTTCACGCTCATGATGGCACTTGACAGCGCACTTTAAAATCAAGCAAACAATTCTTTTATCGAAATAACCTTGTAATTGCCCAGATTTTTTATTTTCTTCTTGACTCCAGCAGTAACACCCTTTCTGGAAAAAATCCAAAAATACAGATTGTCGCGTTTAATACACGGTGCGCACGCCTGCAAGTCAGAAAGTTCAGTTTCATCAAACGCCTTTTCAGTGTATTTACATTCGCAAAGAATGGCATTATTTTCATCTTGGGCAACAATGTCTATTTCCTCTTGACGTTTCGCAAGAGGGTTATTACCCCACCAGCGTCCAACTTGTTCAGCAAAAAACGGAAGCTCGCCATTATAGGATTTTTCCATAATAAACTGCGAGCACACTCTTTCAAATCGATGCCCAATATATCCATTTAAACTTTCAGTTGTAAACTCTCTATCGTAATAAATTTCAGGAGAAATAAGCCCATTCAACATATTCAAATGTTTGAAGATAAACCTGAAATAAAAAGCAAAGTAATTATCGTCAATGGAATAAAGCGTATTGCGAGCCTTGCCTTTTTCGCCAACAGGGATTTCTGCCTTGATAAATCCCAAATTTTGAAGGACGTTTAGATATTTCGCAATCTTTGCACTTTCTTCTCCGACCTTCATCTTTATATCATTAAGCGTCGAAGCACCAGAATTAATAGCAAGAAGAACATTCTTATAAAAAAGCGTTTCCTTGAGTTCCATGCGAAGCAACGTATCAATTTCATTGTATAAGTAGCCCGTTGTAGAAAGGCAATTCTTGATAATGTTCTCGCGAACGGAAACGGAATCGTCAAAAAGAGAAAGGTATAGAGGAATACCGCCAAGAATTGAATAAACCGTTAGGACTTCTTCGTCACTATATTTGGGGAAAAATTCTTTAGATTCTTTATATGAAAATGGTTGCAATTTCAGATCGGCAGTTTTGCGACCATATAAAGGTTTGGTAGAATCATCAAACAAATCCTCAATAACAGAGACTTCAGAACCGCACAAAATTAAAAATATATTCTTTTTTTTCAGAATTCGGTCAATCGCATTCTGCAGTCCCGAATCGTATGCAGGATTTGAATTGTACAAATAAGTAAACTCGTCAATAATGATATTCACACGTTTAGAAAAAGCGGCACCATCGATGAACGAGTAGACATCCTGCCAAGTCTCAAGTGAATTCAAAAAATCGCCAGCATTTAATACCCGTTTCAATTCCGTACAAAAATTACGAACATTATTGGCTTCGCTCCCTTTGTCAGCAGTAAAGAACACAGTATCCTTTTCATAAAGCGAGGCAAAGTGAGCCAAAAGAAAACTCTTGCCCACGCGCCTACGACCATGCATGATTAGCATTTCAAATTTTTTAGACCGATAAAGATCTTCAAGAAGCTTTAATTCTCTTTTACGTCCGACAAACATCTTATTTACTCCAAAGTTATTAACTTTAAAGTTATTTACTCTAGAGTTAATATAAAATTTTTATTTTAGAAAATCAATAGACCTATCCAAAAGCGCTCTTTTTTTTGCAAAAAAAATCGCTACAGTTCAATATAGTGCGGAATGATGTCTTCGTAGCTCCCGTCCTTGAGCAGGAATCCCTTGGGGATTACGCCTAGCTGCGTAAATCCGAGCTTCTTGTAGAGCTTGAGCGCAGACGTATTTGTCGCGACAACCGCATTGAACTGCAAAATCCTGAAGCCGATTTCCTTGGCCTTCGCGAGGCAATCCTTCACAAGGAATTCGCCGATATGCTGACCGCGCTTATTTTTCTTGACCGCATAGCTCGCATTCGAAATATGCCCGCAGCGCCCGACATTATTCGGGTGGAGAATGTACAGCCCGACCACTTCGCCGGAGTCCGCATCGATAGCGATGCCCGTGAATGACTGCGACTTGAAAAACTCGTCTCCCGTCTGCGAATTCAGCAATTCCATTTGCGGAAACGCGACACCGTCTTCGACGATATCGTTCCAGATTTCAACCGCGTCGTTGATATACTTTGTACTGTATCCTTCAATTTTAATCATGAGAATAATCCTCTAATTTCTTTTTATTCCCCCAGCACGTGCCGGAGCGTATCGAGGAAAAGTTCGCCCGCCCGCGTGAACTGCTGGCCCCGCCGCCAAATGATGTACATGTTGGTGGTGAGTTCGGGCATGAGCGGCCTGAAACACAAGCGCGAAGTGCGGCTCGTATCCACAAGGCCGTCGAAAGTGAGCAGGTAGCCCGTGCCCTCTTTGGCAAGCACCGAACCGTTGTACGAAAGATCCAGCCCCACGATTACGTTCAGCTTCGAAATATCGTCGCCGAACCATTTCGGCAAATCCGCTACCATCGCCTGCCGCGACGCCAACAGCGGCTTGTCGAGCAAGTCCCTCGGCTCGATGAAATCCCGCTTGGCCAGAGGGTCGTCGCGACGCATCACCACGCCCCAGCGATCCACCGAACGCACCGCAAGGCAGTTGTACTTTTCCAAATCAACGTTGTCTACAACCACCGCGAAATCAAAAATGCCCTTGTCCAGCTTTTCCAAGGCCCGCTCGCTGTCGCCCGAATATAAGTTGTACTTAATCTTCGGATAGTCGTCCCGGAGAATCCCGATGCACTTCGAAAGAAAATTCACGTTCCGCGATTCCGCGCAGGCAATGGCAATTTCACCCACCACCTCGTCTTCCTTCAGCGACTTGAAATCCTGCACCGTCCTGTCCGCCATCGAAAGGATATCCTCCGCACGCTCCCGCAAGAGTTCCCCCGCAGGCGTCAGCCGAATCGCGTAGTTCGTGCGCTCGAAAAGCTTCTCGCCCAGCTCCTCCTCCAACTCCTTGAGCTGGCGACTCACCGTCGGCTGCGTCACGCAAAGATTATCCGCCGCGCGCGAGACATTCCCCAACCGCGCCGCCTCCAGAAAATACCGCAAAACTCGAAGTTCCATACCCGAAAACTAATAAAATTCAAGCCCCGCAGGTATGAAATTGCAAAAATAATGCCCGGAAGGAATAACTGGCCGATTTGATGGTGGGGAAGTCTCCCCCTGCTTGCAGCCTTGCCCTAGCGTCATCCTGGAGCGCAGCGATAGGGTCTAGGGCAAGTCTTCCAGCACCCCCTCTGCGGGCGCTCGCCGCCCCGCAACGCCCCGGCTTGTCCCGCTCGCCTAAATGTCATGCCCCGCTTGACGGGGCATTCCCCTTTTATCGTCATTCTGAGCGTAGCCGCAAGGCGAAGTCGAAGAATCCAGTCACTTTTTTACTACTATTTCCCCATGACATAGCCCCATTCCTCGCGGTTTGGGGCGCATAGAAATTTGAGTTATTGCTCTTATTCTCTCATTTCGAAATCTGGAAAATTTTGAACTTCAACGAGGATAAGGCAGACACTCACGCACCCTGTGCGTGGGTCGTTTGTGCTTATGTTGAAGAGGTTTTCCAGAGCCTGAAATGAGTAAGTGCATTCGATTCCACGCCTTTTTTGTGGATTGAATGCACCAGTGTAAGGGCTAGCATATGAGGCCCTTATGTTTGAGCAGACTTTTAATAATATCGATGACATTCTCTGGAAAGAGGGTGGTTGCAGCAACGAACTTGATTACGTGGAACAAACTTCATGGGTCCTGTTCCTCAAGTACCTGGACAACCTCGAAGCCGAGCGCGAAGAAGAAGCCGAACTCAAGGGCGAAACCTACGAACGGATTATCGAAAAGAAGTTCCGCTGGAACACCTGGGCCGCCCCGAAAACAAAGAATGGCGAACCCGACCACGCCAAGGCGCTCACCGGCGATGACCTCACAGACTTCGTGAACAACAAGCTGTTCCCTTACCTCAAGAAGTTCAAGGAAACCGCCACCACGCCGCAATCGCTGGAATACAAGATTGGTGAAATCTTCGGTGAACTCCGCAACAAGATTACCAGCGGCTATAACCTCCGCGAAATCCTGTGGTATGCCGACGCTCTGAGTTTCCAGAGCAGCGAAGACAAGCACGAGATGAGCCACCTGTACGAAGACAAAATCCGCAGGATGGGTAACGCAGGCCGTAACGGCGGCGAATACTACACGCCGCGTCCGCTTATCCGCACCATCGTCCGCATCATCGACCCGAAAATCGGCGAGACCGTGCTTGACCCGGCTTGCGGAAGTGCTGGGTTCCTTTGCGAAGCCTACGCCTACATGAAGCAGAAAGTCAAGAGCGTTGCCGACAGGGAAACTTTGCAGAAGAAAACCTTCTACGGACAAGAGAAAAAGGGCCTTGCCTACATCATCGGCATTATGAACATGATTTTGCACGGCGTGAACGCACCGAACATTTTGCACACGAATACCTTGTCCGAAAACATGGCGAACGTGGAACAGAAAATGCGTAAGGATGTCATCATCGCAAACCCGCCCTTCGGTGGCAAGGAACGCGCCGAGGTCCAGCAGAATTTTCCCATCAAGACGAGCGAAACCGCCTACCTCTTTATGCAGTATTTTGTCAAGTTGCTCAAGGCGGGCGGCCGCGCGGGCATCGTCATCAAGAACACATTCCTTTCGAACACCGACAACGCTTCGGTCATGTTGCGCAAGGAACTCCTAGAAAACTGCGACCTGCACACGATTCTCGATTTGCCGAGCGGCGTGTTTACAGGCGCAGGCGTAAAGACCGTCGTGCTCTTCTTCGAAAAGGGTCGCCCCACCGAAAAAATCTGGTACTACCAGCCGGACTTTGGCCGCAACCTGGGCAAGACGAACCCGCTCACCGAAGACGACCTTGCGGAATTCGTGAAGTTGCAGAAGAAAAAGACCGACAGTGAAAAATCGTGGACCGTGAACGTCAAGGATTTGAACCCTGAAACATACGACCTCTCGGTGAAAAATCCCAACAAGAAAACCGAAGTTGAACTCCGCGACGCCAAAACCATCATCAAGGAAATGCAGAGTTTAGACGAAGAGAATAGGAAAATCCTCGCCAAATTGTCGATATGAGAACTTTGTCATTCTGGAGCGTAGCGATAGAATCCAAAGCGTTAAACAAAGAGTCACCCTGAGTCCCGGAACAAGTCCGGGATAAACAAAGTCGAATGGGTCTAAGCAACCGGAGAATGTTATGAGCAAATGGGAATGGAAAGAATTTGAAGATTGTATAGAACGAGTCAAGTATACGACAAAAATCCCTAGCAAAGATTACTTGCAAGAGGGCGAATTCCCTATTGTGTCACAAGAAGATTGTTTGATTTCTGGATATTGGAACGATAGAAATGATTTGTTCAAAGTAACAAAGCCGATTGTAATTTTTGGAGACCATACAAAGGTTTTGAAATATATTGACTTTGATTTTGTTCTTGGCGCAGATGGTGTGAAAATCTTATGTCCGAAAGATTATCTTAATGCTCACTTTTTCTTCTATTTTCTAAAAAGTGTGAACTTTGATAATTTAGGATACGCCCGTCATTACAGATTATTAAAAGAATTGTCAGTTCCCATTCCCCCTCTTTCAGAGCAGAAACGCATAGTCAAATTCCTTGACGAAGAATTCTCAAAAATAGACACGCTCAAAACAAACGCCGAAACCAACCTCAAAAACGCCAAGGAACTATTCGAAACCACCCTTGAAAAAGAACTGAATCCCCAATCACGTCATTCTGAGCGTAGCGAAAAATCCAGTGCAGAATTACCCTCCGGCTGGGAATTGAAAGCATTGGGAGATGTGTGCTATAGAATAAAACGTGGCAAGGCTCCAAAGTATGTTGAACAAAGTGATGTCCTTGTATTTGCACAAAAATGTAATCAGCCTGATGGCACAATGTCTTTAGAAAAAGCTTTGTGCTTAGATCCATCAATTTTGGGTAAATACAAAGCGGAAGATTATGTAAAAGAGGGTGACGTCCTTGTAAATTCAACGGGAAATGGAACTGTTGGTAGAGTGGGCTTTTTTAACAATAAATTATTAAATAATAAAAAACCTGTTGTTCCTGACACCCACATAACAACCATTCGTGGTTTAGCGAATACATTTCCAAAATATTTGTATTACTTCCTAAAACCTAAAGAATCATATCTTTCTGATAAAAGTCTTGGAACGACAAATATGAAGGAACTTCATGCAGATGTTTTGGAACATCTTCAAATCCCCCTCCCGCCACTTTCCGTCCAGAAAGAAATCGTCGCCCGCCTAGACAAACTCTCCGAGAACGTCAAACACCTCGAAGCAAACTACAAGCAAATCATCGCCAACTGCGACGAACTTAAAAAATCGATTCTGAAGAAAACTTTCGAAGGAGATTCCCGGTCAAGCCGGGAATGACAGCAAGTATGAACGAGTCCGATACCAGAAGAAAGAAGATTGACCCCAAACTGAAAGAAGCCTTGTGGGAAGTGACGCCGGACAGCGCCATTTATACGGAGCAGTCCGCTTACGAAATCGCACCGGGTCGAATCGGCCATGCCGAACGCAACCCCAAGAAAATCGACTACCTTCTGGTTTACAAGGGCATCAAGATTGCCATCGTCGAGGCGAAAAAGGACGAACTTGATGTAAGCGAGGGTGTGCCGCAAGCCAAGGAATATGCGGAACGCATGAACATCCGCTTCACGTATTCCTGCAACGGCGATAAAATCTGGGCAATCGACATGCAGACGGGTAAGGAAGGCTTTGTCAAAGCTTTTCCGACACCGCAGGAACTCTGGAATCGGCTTTATCCTGAAAAAAATCCGCTCCGCGACAAACTGAATGCCGTTCCGTTCAACAGGGATGGCGGCAAGTCTCCGCGCTACTATCAGGAAATCGCAGTCAATAACGTCATGGATGCCATATCCCGAAAGCAGGACCGCATCTTGCTCACGCTTGCTACGGGAACAGGCAAAACCTACATCGCGTTCCAAATCTGCTGGAAAATTTTCAAGGCGCATTGGAATGTCGATGGAACGGAACGCTTGCCGCGCATTTTGTTCCTTGCCGACCGCAATATCCTCTCAAATCAGGCTCTCAATGATTTCGGACAATTTGACGAAAATGCCATGTGCCGCATTACGCCGGAATCTATCGCCAAATCAAAAGGCGTGCCCAAAGGCCCGAGCATCTATTTCAGCATTTTCCAGACGATGATGACCTCATTGAATGGAAAATTCGTTTATGAAAATTACCCCGAAGACTTCTTTGACCTTGTCATCATCGATGAATGCCATCGCGGTGCCGCCAATGACGAAAGCCGCTGGCGTGATATTCTCGATTATTTCCAGCGGGCGTATCACTTGGGCCTGACGGCAACACCCAAGAAAAACGAAAATGCCAATACCTACGAGTATTTCGGAAAGCCTGTCTATGTGTATTCTCTGAAGCAGGGAATTGAAGACGGTTTTTTGACGCCTTACCGCGTGCGAATCTCTTCTAGCAATATTGACAATTACATCTACGATCCCGAAGACGATGTAGAAAGCGGCGAAATTGACCCGAATAAAATTTATACGGAAACGGATTTTTATCACGGCAATATCAAGATTCGCGAACGCGATGAGTTTAGGGTTGAAGAATTCCTGAAACAGATTGACCCCGACGAAAAGACGATTGTGTTCGGTGCGACGCAGGCCCACGCGGCCATTCTGCGAGACCTCATCAATCAGCATTCTCGCAAGCCCAACGTGAATTATTGTAAGCGAGTCACCAGTGACGATGGCGACAAGGGCGAAGCCGATTTGAAGACTTTCCAGGACAATGAAAAACTGTTGCCCACGATTCTCACGACATCGCAAAAACTCTCGACAGGTGTAGACGCCAAGAACGTCCGCAATATCGTGCTGATGCGGCCAGTGAACAACATCATTGAATTCAAGCAGATTATCGGTCGTGGCACGAGACTTTTCGACGGAAAGTATTTCTTCACCATTTACGATTTCGTGGGCGCAAGCAGGAACTTTAGCGACCCCGAGTGGGATGGCGAACCGATTATTGATACGCCGGAACCACCCGATGGTGGAAAAACTGATGGTGGAAATGGCGGGGGGAGAAAGACACCGCAACCGAAACCTTGCAAAATCTGTGGCAATCTCCCGTGCACATGCGACGCAAACGTGAAAGAAAAAAATTGCGTTGAAATTAAACTTTCTGACGGGCACGTTTTGCGCTTGCGTGCCCAGTGGGAAGAAAAGTTCATGTTCGATGGCGAACTCATAACGCTCGAACAGTTTATCAAAATTCTCTTCGGCAAGATTCCGGAGTTCTTCAAGGATAGTAAGGATTTGCGAACCCGCTGGTCTGACCCCATGACCCGCGAAGCGTTGCTGCAGAACTTGAGCGACAACGGATTCAGCAAAGAAAGGCTCCGCCAAGTGCAAGCCTTGACGCAGAACGAAAAATGCGACCTGCTCGACGTGCTGGAACTCATCGCTTACAACAAGAGCCCCATGGAGCGCGCCGAAAGAGTCCGCCTGATGCACGAAGAAATCTTGAACGAAATATCCGAAAAGCAAGTTCCCTTTATGGAATTCGTCTTGCAGCAATATGTGGAAAACGGAGTCGATGAACTCTCGCTGAACCAGTTGCCCGAACTCGTCAAACTCAAGTACGGCACCATCAAGGATGCCTGCGATAAAATGGGCGTGACCGGCAAGGATTTGAAGAAGCTCTTTACCGATTTCCAGAAGACGTTGTACGTAGCGTAATTTTTTGTCAAAACCTCTTGACAACCGCCATATAGCAATTTATATTTAGTGCACAAACGTGTAGAAAATTATTTGGCTCTGTCAAGCCTTTTTGTATTACTGCGAACCTGCTGCGGCGATCCGACCGCCCAAAAAATTAGCCCGCGAGAAATCGCGGGTCTTTTTTATATTTGCGGTTATGGAAACCTATATTTTTCAGCATGTTGAATACGAAGGTCCGGGAGCGATTCTCCCCTACCTGCAGGCCAAGGGGCACAACGTTCATATCGTGCGCCTTTACGCCGGCGACCCCATTCCTCATGAAGACGACGTGGACTTCGCCATCTTGATGGGTGGGCCCATGAGCGTTCTGGACGAAACAAAGTACCCTCATTTTGTTCGCGAAAAAGAACTTTGCTGCGACATGGTGCAGCTGGGCAAGCCCCTTCTGGGAATCTGCCTCGGTGCCCAGATGATCGCAAGCGCCTTTGGCGCGGCCATCAAGAAAAATCCCGAAAAGGAAATCGGCTGGTTCCCCGTCACCTTCACCGGCGATGCAGTCGAAGAAATGAATTTGCCCGAAAGCCTGGACGTTTTCCATTGGCATGGCGAAACCTTTGACATTCCAGAACTACCGGGCATTGCAGAACCATTCGCCTTTAGTGAAGCCTGCCAGAATCAGGCATTCAAAATCGGCAGCGGAATCGCATTGCAGTTCCATCTAGAAGCCACGCCCGAATCCATGGAAAGCATGTTAAAGAACGGCGACGACGAAATCAAGGCAGGCATTGCCGCAGGTTTTGACTACGTTCAAAACCCGAAGGACATCCGCATTGCCGGTAAGACCGCCATGGGCCCCGCCAACGAATTGCTGGTAAAAATCTTGGATTACCTGTTGGAAGAAAAATAAGCAGGATGATTTTGAATAAAGGCAAATAGGTTCTGTGACCGTTGGCTCTGTCGGGCCAGACCGTACTTTTGGGTCGAAACTGCGAAAAAGCTGCGAAAATGACCCTTTGGCTCTGCTGGGCCAGATTGTACTGCTGTGAACTTGCTGCGACGGTCAGGGCGGGCCGGATAGCCAAAAAACTACGGTTCCGCAGCGAATAAACAGCCTGGAAGGGGCTTACGAAACCTCAAAAGTTTGCTAGCCGAGGGCGCCTGTACAGAATAACCCGACAGAGCCAATTATTTTTCGCGCACAGTGTAAAACAAGCAAAGCCCCGCCTTTTTATGCATGTAGGCGGAGGGAGGAAAGATGAAGAATGTCGCAAAATCAAGCTTGCTTGATTTTATGACCGAGTTGCAGCCGATTGCACTTAGTGCAAATGGCTGAGCTGTTCAATACGGGCTGAACTTCAATAAATCGGCATATTCGCAACATTTTTCAGACGCAGGAATTGTATGAAAATTCAACTTGTGCAAAAATTGCACAGGTTCGTTGTAACCAACATCACAATCCCAAAATCCTCAGATAGTCCATCCGGCTATTCAAAATTCGAATGACAAAAACTTTATCACGTTCGTTCCGGTAAAAGACCAAATACCCGCTGACAGAAAGGCAACGATACTTCGTCAAGCTATTTACCTTACCTCTTAACGAAGGGCCGATCTCGGGGAAAACGGCTAGGTTGTCAATGGCGTCAAGAATTTCAATGATTTTTTCATTTGCCGCCTTAATATTTTTTCCGCACATCAGCGGCGGAAAGCCATCGTCCCTGTTCAGCGGAGCGTTCGCCTTCGGCAAGAGCCTTCTGTAACTTCAGTTCGGCGACCATGCGTTCGTATTCCTTGATGTCTATTACAACGTAACAACCGCGACCGTTCTTGGTCAAAAAGACTGGAGAATCTTCGGTCACGTTCTGAAGAACTTCGTTATAATTGCGCAAATCAGAAACTGGCAAAATACAGGGCATGGGGAACCTCCTTTCCTAAAATACAAAATTTTAAGAATAATTACAAGTAAAATTCAACGAAAAACGTGCCGTATTACGAGTTTTCCGTTTCAAATCTATGCTTTTTAAACATATCTAGTTATGAAAACAAAGTATTTGCAATATCTAGAAAATGGAGGTATATTTGAACATGTAAAGACTTCAACCGAGAGGAACCTATGAAAAAAGTATTGGTCTTGTCCAGCAGCTTGCGCAAGGGGAGCAACTCCGAAACCTTGGCGCAGGAGTTCGCGAAGGGTGCCGCCGAGGCGGGCAACAAGGTGGAATTCGAGTCGCTACGCGGCAAGAAGATCGGTTTCTGCATGGGCTGCCTCGCTTGCCAGAAGAAGGGCAAGTGCGTCATCAAGGACGACGCTCCCGCCATCACCAAGAAGATGGAATCGGCTGATGTCATTGTGTTCGCGACGCCGATTTACTATTACGAGATGAGCGGCCAGCTCAAGACAATGCTCGACCGCGCAAATTCCCTCTATTCCAGCGATTACAAGTTCCGCGAGATTTACTTGCTCACGTCTGCTGCCGACACCGACGCGAAGGCCATGAACATCGCGAAGCGCGGCATTGGCGGGTGGATCGCTTGTTTCGATGGCGTGAAACTTAAGGGCGCCCTCTGCGCCACGGGTGCCGAAAGAGCCGGTGACGTCAAGAAGAATTCCGCACTCCTGAAAAAGGCGTTCGCCATGGGAAAGAAAGTTTAATAAGGGGTGATCAACTATGAAAAAAGGAATTCCTCATGAAGCAAGTTTTTGACACCGCCGACCTGAAATGGACTCGCGAACCTGCAACTTACAAAGTTGGCGAGGATGAAATTTGCATCGTGACCGATCCGCATACGGATCTCTGGCAAAGAACTTATTACCGTTTTCGCAACGACAATGCGCCGGTTCTTCAGATTGAAACGGAGGAAAAATTTTTCTCGTTTGTCATGAAGACAGACTTTTCTGGAAGCCATCATCGCTTCGATCAGTGCGGAATCGCTATGTATCTTGATTCTGAAAATTGGCTGAAAGCATCTGTTGAATACGAAAATGAAAAATTCCAGCATCTTGGTTCGGTTGTAACCAACCACGGTTATTCCGACTGGGCTACGACTGCTATCAGTGCCGAAATTAAAACGATGTGGTTCCGCTTTAGCCGTCGAGAAAGTGACTATTGCGTAGAATGCTCGCAAGATGGAAAAAACTTCACGCAAATGCGCATTTGCCACATGTGGGAAGGTGCTGGTAAAATCCGCTTTGGTATTTACGCTTGTAGCCCTGAAGATTCCTCGTTCTTGGCAAAATTTTCAGACTTCGCGTTGACGGAATGCCTGTGGAAAGCTCACGACGGCCAGCAACCTGATTGAATTTGTTTATTAAATATCCATGCCTAAAAAGCATAACAAACCATAGTAAATAAGCAATTGCTATTGTACAGGGAATAAATAATATTAAAAATGTAAAGGGAGATGTCCGCCTGCGCGGACATGACAAGAAGAGTTGAATTTTTAAATAGGAGATAAATCATGAAATCCAGATTCTTAAAAGCGGCGCTCGCCGTGGCTTCCGCATGCACCCTGATGGCATGCTCCCCCGAAAAAGTCCCTTCGACAAGCTCAGGGACCTTGTCGACAACAAAGCAGGCAACAGAAACTGCCTCCGCAGCACAACAGACAAAGGAAGAAAATATGAACAAGCTCACGCTCACCGCCGAATGGGACAAGGTATTCCCCAAGAGCGACAAGGTCGAACATTCCAAGGTCACTTTCAAGAACCATTTTGGCATTGAACTCGCCGCCGACATGTTCGTGCCCAAGGACACGAGCCTCAAGGTGAACGGCAAGTTCCCCGCAATCGCAGTCTCTGGCCCGTTCGGTGCCGTCAAGGAACAGTCCAGCGGCCTTTACGCCCAGCAGATGGCGGAACGCGGATTCCTGACCATCGCATTCGACCCGAGCTTCACTGGCGAATCGGGCGGCGAGCCGCGCTACATGAACAGCCCGGACATCAACACCGAAGACTTCATGGCATCTGTAGATTTCCTCTCGACCCGCGACAATGTTGACCCGGAACGCATCGGCATCATCGGCATTTGCGGCTGGGGCGGCATGGCGATTAACGCTGCCGGCATCGATACCCGCGTCAAGGCGACAGTCGCTTCGACCATGTACGACATGAGCCGCGTGACTGCAAACGGCTACTTCGATTCCGCAAACAACGCCGACGCCCGTAACGAAGCGCGCAAGGCACTGATGGCCCAGCGCACCAAGGACTTCAAGAACGGCACCTACGACCTGGCCGGCGGTGTGGTGGACCCGCTTCCGGACGACGTTCCTTACTTTGTCAAGGATTACTTCGCCTACTACAAGACCCCGCGCGGCTACCACAAGCGCTCTCTCAACAGCAACAAGGGCTGGGCCGCTTCCGCAGGCACCTCGCTCATGAACACGAAACTCCTCGCATACGCCGACGAAATCCGTAACCCGGTGCTCATCATCCACGGCGAAAAGGCTCACAGCCGCTACTTCGGCGAAGGCGCATTCGAAAAGATGACCGGCAAGAAGGTCAAGGTCCCTGCAAAGCTTGACCCCAGCAAGAACTGGAGCAAGACCGTCGGCAACAAGGAACTCCTCGTCATCCCCGGAGCCTCCCACGTGGACCTCTACGACAACCTGGAAAAGATCCCCTTCGAAAAGCTGAACGAATTCTTCAAGACGAACTTGAAGTAACTTGACTGATGTCATCCCCGCGTAGGCGGGGATCTCCTGTATTGTGTCATCCTGAGCGAAGTGCCGCAGGTACGCAGCCGAAGGATCTAAAAGAGGATCATGTTTATGAAAAAACTTTTCGCATTCATCGCCACTCTTTTGCTGTTCGCAGCTTGCTCTTCTGACGCGGCGTCGTTTGTCAAACCGTCGCAGCCTGAAGCTCAGACGCCGAAATCGTCCGCCAGTAAAACGCCCGGCGCAGAGCCAGCAAGTTCATCGGCCCAAACGGAGGCTCCCGTGAAACTCAAGATCCATGTGAACGACACCACCTTCACGGCAACGCTCGAAGAAAATTCCTCGGCCAAGGCCTTCGCCGAATTCCTCGCGCAGGGCGACATGACGCTTGACATGCACGACTACGGCAGCTTCGAGAAGGTGGCTGACCTGCCGCGCAGTTTCCCGCGCAACGACAAGCAAATCGACACCGACGCAGGCGACATCATCCTTTACCAGGGCAATTCCATCACCATTTACTACGACAAGAATTCCTGGAACTTTACGCGCCTGGCACGCATCGACAACGTAAACAAGAAACGCCTCCTGCAGATCCTCGGCAAAGGGAACGTGAAGGCGACATTCTCGGTGGAATAGATATATATTTAAGCACATGCCTGGTACACAACCTTGTGTACCGATGAAAGAGAAAAAATGCATAAACCTCTTGACAATCGCGTTCTGGCAACTTATATTTAGTGCACAAGTGTGTAGAAGTCGCAGGGCGATGTAGAACTTTGGTGTTGAAGCCCCCAGTAATGTTTAAGATTTTAAACACAAGTCCTTTATGATGGTCAAAATCGCCATTCTAAGCCACGGACTTATCCACAACACGAAAGTCATACTTTCCCGATTCATCGTTATACATACGGGCACTCATCATACCGGTGCCATTATCCATGCCTGGAAACGTCATGGATGCAATCTCATTGAAATCTATGCGCATGTTCTCCTCCAAAAACTGGAAGTTATTCTTCAATATTCTTTATGATTTTTGCTGGGTTTCCTGCAATCACCACATGATCAGGAAAAGATTTAGTTACTACAGAAGCAGCAGCGATTACCGTGCTATCTCCTATGGATACACCCGGAAGAATCGTGACTCCACCGCCGATCCAGACATTATCGCCAATGGTGACCGGCTTAGGGATACCAATCTTTTCTCTTCTTGATTCTGCGTCCAACGGATGACCGATTGCATATATACAGGTTTTAGGTCCGATCATACAATGTTCTCCAATCCGAATCGGAGCTGCATCCAGGAACACGCAGTCAAAGTTTATGAACAAGTCATCGCCCGCAAAGATGTTATATCCGTAATCACAATGGAACGGGGGCTTGATGGCTATCCTCTCCCCGCAGTGCCCGAATAGTTGTTTTAACAATGCTTTTCTTAAGGACTCATCTTCCGGAGAACTATTAAAACGAGAACAGAGGATACGAGCGTTTTTCTTATCCTCCATGAGCTGCGGGTCATTTGTAAAAAAAGATTCTCCATTTGTCATTCTTTCTCGTTCAGTTTTCCTGCATTTTTCCATCATTCCCTCCACAAATCCCGATTTGTCTTAGTCTATTACTAGCCGATTATATTCAAGATTTTGTAATTTTAGTTACTTTTGTATGTGATACCCGCCGTCTGCAAATACAACACATCACTATCTTTCAGCATCTGCTTGAATTCTTGTGAAATCACTCGCATAATAGACCTCCAATAACAAATATATACTAATACTAATTGGCGATAAAAGGCAAGTCGCCGAACTCAAAGGCAAAGTCCAAAAGAAGGCTATAGAAGCATTCATCTGACAAATACCTTTTTACAGAAAAAGATGTTCCCTTTTGAATCCATCTTTTCATATTTTACTCCAAATCAACGACAACTTCATCATTTTGATAGAATTTTAAAGGTTGAAGATGTTTTACTTCAATGTTTATTTCCGCAGTTTCATAGGCAAAATTGTTTACAAAAGTGCGTTGGCGGGCTTCACTATGCGTTTCGCGCATACTGAGCATGAAAACTTGGTATTTTGCGAGGTTTGCACAATTATTTATATTAAAAGCGTAGAAAGAAAAGGAACAAACTATGAAACTAGGGACGATTATGACGATGCTTGGTATGGGTGCGGTGCTTGCCGCATGTGACTGCTGTCCGCAAGACGGGGCGAAGACGCTTTCGCAGGACAAGGAACTGCGTGCCGTGATGGATACGAGGTTCCGGCGGCGACTCCGCTTGTGGAAAAGCGCGAGGTGGAGTTGATTCGCCTGGTGTCGCTTGTGACGCAACAGTCGGGCGATCTTTTGCAAGAAGAAGTGGCGACGGCGCTTGCGCAGGGGCTAGCTCCCGAAGAGATTCTCGAGGCGATTTACCAGTGCGCCCCTTACACCGGGTTCCCGCGGACGGTGGATGCTGTGGAAATTGCCCGCAGCGTGTTCAAGGCGAAGAACGTAAAGGTGGACGAAAACCGTGCAACGGTGACGGCGCAGTCCCGTTTGCAGGCGGGTGCAGACGCGCAGGGAACGCTGTTCGGCCAGACTTTCCGCGACATGGCGAAAAACGGTAAGAGCGGTATGCCGACTATCAATTACTTCTTGGCGAGCAACTGCTTTGGCGATTACTACACCCGCAAGGGGCTCGACCTGAATACTCGCGAACTCTTGACGATGGCGATTCTCGTGAACCTGGGAACGGAGCCGCAGCTCAAGGCGCATATCGGCGCGAACCTGAAGATTCGCACGGCCGAATACGTGGAACAGGCGATTTATAATTGCTTGCCGTATTGCGGTTATCCGCGCACGCTGAACGCGTTGCGACTGCTCAAGGAAGCGGTGGCGGAGGCGAAGGCTGGTGCTGTAAACGCGGCGGACACAAAGGTCGCTGAGCAAGGTCGAAGCGTGCCGGGCAAAGACTGGAGCGTGTTTCCGGTGGGCAAGCCGAACGATGCCTACGCCAAGTTTTTCGTGGGCAAGAGCTATCTCGACATGATCAGCAAGGAACAGGTGGGCGTCGGGAATGTGACTTTTGAACCGGCGTGCCGCAACAACTGGCATATCCATCATGCAAAGAAGGGCGGTGGCCAGATTCTCATTGCGACGGCGGGACGCGGCTACTACCAGGAATGGGGCAAGCCGGCGGTGGAACTGAAGCCCGGCGACGTGGTGAACATTCCAGCTGGCGTCAAGCATTGGCACGGGGCGGCTCCGGATTCCTGGTTCCAGCATTTGGCGATTGAAGTCCCTGGCGAAGGTGGTCGCAACGAATGGCTTGAGCCCGTGAGCGACGAAGACTACGGGAAGTTGAAATAAAATCGGGCCTAATGACGCGAATGGTTTTGCTCATGAATACGTTTAGGTTGTTGGCTTGTGCGATTTTGTGGTTCTCGGCGGCGTCGCTTGCGGCGGCACCTGCGCCCGAGGGATTCGTGCTTATCAAGGGCGGGACTTGAACTCGTGAAGCCCTATTCCGACGACTACAACACCGTCTTGAAACAGGCGCAGAACGACCAGCACAAACAGGCGCGCCCGGCCCTCAAGAAAAAGCCCGACGCAAAGAAGTGGGCCGATTACGAAACGATTATCATCGGTTACCCCAACTGGTGGGCAAGTATTCCGATGCCTATTGCGACTTTGCTCGAAAGTTACGACTTTACGGGCAAGCGGATTTTGCCGTTCTGCTCCCACGGTGGCGGGCGCTTTGGCCAGAGCATCACCGCGATTGCGAAACTCGCGCCCAACGCAAAAATCGGCGAAGGCCTTTCGGTGCATTACTCCGGCGGTTCGAGTCTCTCGAAAGATGTGGCCAAGTGGCTCGAGAAAAACGGCGTGAAGACGAAATAATGTATATTCCTTGATATGCCTATTTCCGCTAAAATTCGTATGCCACTTGATATCGCGATGACGGTCGCGACGCTCGTGCTGATGGGCGGCAATTACTTCTTTGAATCGACTGCCGTTCACGAGATTCTGGGCGTGGTGCTGCTTGTTCTGTGGGCGGTGCACATCACGCTGAACCGGCGATTTTTCCTTTCGCTGTTCAAGGGCCGCTACAACGTATTCCGCATTTTGCAGGCAGTCGTGAATTGCGGAATCCTTTTGTGCGCGATTTTCCTGATGGTAAGTGGCATCATGCTTTCGAACCACGTGTTCGCCTGGCTCGGGATTGAATCGGGCGCAAGTTTTGCCCGCACGGCGCACCTGCTTGCAAGCCACTGGTATTACGCGCTCATGTCGCTCCACATCGGGCTGCATGTGAGCCTGATTGCAAACCGCTTGGGACTTGCTGGAGCATTCAAGTCAAAGGCGGCGCTTGTCGCAACCCGCGTGGTTGCCGTTCTTGTGGCGGGTTACGGAATTTACGTCTTTGTGATTCGCGGGCTTTGGAAATACTTGTTCCTGCAGCAGTCGTTCTTTTTCTTTGACACGGAACGCGGCTACGCCCTCTTTTTCGTGGACTATATCGCCATCGTCGTGTTGTTTGCCGTCGCGGTGCATTATGTGGCAAAACTCATGAAAGCGTAGATTTGTACATTATTAGTACAATGAAGCGTATTAAACAAAACATTCTTTCGATGATTGCAGTCGCGTTATTCACGATTCTTTCTGCTATTGTCGAGGGTTCTTTTGTTTACGATTACGGCGCTGAACTTGGTCAGGTTGCAGAAAGTGAGAAAGTTTTCACTGCTCACGATTTTGCCGATAATCCGTTATACCTGTCACGCGAATCAACAGCGGATGCTATACTGCTTACGCGCAGGTCGGGCCAACAGGTTTCATTGCGAACATCGCGAAGCAGCAGCCTTCAAGGCTATGGCGGGCGCAGTTCGGCAACGTCCAAACAGGCTACACCGTTGGCGACTAAAATCGCGCGGTCAACTATTTGCATTCATTGCGGCTTCCCTTTACCGCTAGTTTATCAAAAACCTAAAGAATATTACGTTTACACGCTAGAGCGAATACTCTGTTAGCAAGTTCTTTCTCCAAGCCTTAAACACTAGTAAATGGCCGCGGCCCTTACCGGGTGCGCGACATCATTCATTTTAAAAAAGAGAAAGAACATGGAAAACATTTCCAAGATGGAGATGGCTAACGCCCTCTTCAATAAGCCCTATATCAAGACTAAAAAGAAGTTTTTCGGTTTCAAAACCAATGTCACCTACACTAAGACGAATTCACCCGTTGTGGGAATATGCCTGGAGTTTAGCCCCACGGAAGGGCAAAAAGTCCAGGCGATTGTCGAAGCGTCTTTGGAATCTCTGGATGCAACAATTCAAAGAGAGGGGCGGCCTAAAACAAGCGACAATGGAAACCTCCGGCTGAATCTTTGCTATTCGCAGGACCGCGAATTTGTGGCACTGCACTTGCAGCAGTTTTCGGGATTTGAATACCATACACTAGGTGAAATCCGATTTGCTGAAGGTGACGAGGCGCATAAACTTCTCGCCGCTTTCATGAAATAAACGGACATATCGTCAAAAAGGCTCCCTCGGAAACGGGGGGCCTTGATGCCGATGCCGCTATAGCATAACCAATCGCAATAATCGTTTATTTGAAATCAATTCCTTCAAACACGATTTTGTCAACTTCTAGATAAGTTCCGCTTCTCATAAAAATGCTAAACAGACCGATTTCGTGAGAAATCTTTTTCCACTCCACTTGATAGGAGCTTTCTTCAAGAACTTCCTTACCGGGGTGCAAGATGATTTCATTCCAGTTTTCAGCCGCTTTGGCCTTCCATAACGATTTTTTAAAGGTATTTTCTCCAACTTCACGGTAATGTTCCAAAGCGATATTCAATTCACAGTCGCCTCTTACCGTAAGGCGAATCGCCGTGAGATTGCTCAGGTCGAAAAATCCTGTATCAAGTCCTAGATGAGTTCCGAGCAAAACGAAGCCTGTATCTATTGCGAATTTAACAGCGAGATACTTTCCATGATCGTTATCTTCTTTTAATACGGATGAGAAACTTTCAGCACTATCAGGTATTGCAAAATTCGCTTTGCCAACAGCATTAAAATACCATCCGTAGTTAGGATAAGTTTTGGCGAGGTTATTCAAACTATCTCCATCGTCAAAGTCTTCGAAAACATACTCAACAGACTTTCCTGGAACAGGAACAAGCGTATCTGCGGATTCGTTTGGCGCAAGCGCCACTTCTGCGACGGTCGAATCTCCAGCAACAATAGTAAAGGACCCTGCCGGCACATGCGCAAACACATACTCGCTACCGAAGCGGTTTGCAAAATAGGGGGTCGATTCCAGTTGAACATTTTCTAACAGGCCTTCGATTTCTTGGGTCGAAACGCCAGTACGTACAATGAGCGAAGCCGAAGGCAACAATGCAATTTCCTGAACCGAGGTATCTGCAAAATCGACCGGCGACCAACTCATGAATGCGGAATCTTCGCCCGCAAGGGCTTCTACAAAACAGCCTTGGTCTGTGCAGATGCCGAGTTTGTCATTAAAAGAAACTCGTCCGCTTGAATCCGAAAGGGCGCTATCAATGACCGAGAAGGCATCTTTTGAATACACCTTCATTTGTGCGCAAGCGAACGGCTTATTTAAACTGTCAACGACGTTGAAGGCAATTCCATTTGTCGTTTCACTTGTGGCACCTGCGGTGTTACTTTCTGAACAACCTAAAAACAGCGACAGGCAAAGCAAGGCGCAAAACGAAACACAAAACGAAGTTTCCATACCTTTTTTCATTGTTCTTCCTTTTTCATCATCGGAAACAACTGAAAGTTTAACTGATAAACGCTATCGCAAATTTGCGGAGGCATCGCATTGACTACGTTTACGATGGCTTTTCTCGTTTTGGCGAGGATTTCACGAATTTTATCAATTTGTCGCGAATCAAGAGCCATCGTGAGCGTGCTGATGTCGCGCTTTTCTTTGGGTGTGTTTTGGATGGATTTGCCGGCCAGTTCCGCAATGCTGCTTTGGTAATCGCTGATACAGGCACTCAGCCAGTGTTCCATAGTCTTGAGATGAGCTTCGGTCGGAACCACGCGACCGTCATTGCGGGCATGCGCAAGTCCGAGCTGCAACAAAGCATCGACAGCGTTTTCTACTTGCGAAGCGGAAAGCTTTGGAATGCAGCATTCCCCAAGGGCGGCAGCATCTTGTGTACCGCGATAATTGAATACATCGAGCGCCGAGCGGATCATCGGATAATACCATTGCTGAAAATAGCGGTACCGGGCTTCGTCGAGTTCTCGGCTGGCTGCAGGTCGCATTTTTTGAAGCGTTTCAAAATGGCTACGCACATCCTCATCGTTTTTCGCCTTGCCGTAAGCAATCATTTCGCGGAAGTATTCCGCCTTAGCATCCTTGAAATGGAAAAAATTAACGAAAACATCTATGCATTTCGGAGAAATGTGGCGTTTACCCTGCAATATTTTCAAAAGCAGGCTTGCGTCCATGCCAACCGCCGCAGCAAACACTCGATAACTGAACGAGGAATCCAGCGATTTTTCGAGTTCATAGAACTCTTGCAGGAACTTGCGGTAGTCCGAATAGTCGTAGATGTTGATTTTGTTTTTTGCAAACATAAAGCGTCTCGCCAGATATAAAAAGCCCTATTTGAAAAATCGCTTCATTTCCTGGCGTCTCGTAAAAAAAATATACAATTCGTGGACATTTTTGTCCACACCATTCGAAAAAAACAATTGATAAATATACTTGGGGAATATAATTTCGTAAAATGGAGGAACCCCTATGATTAAAAGAAAAAACTTCATTATTTTGATTCTTGCTCTTTCGAGTATGGCATTTGCAACTAAGTACGAAGCTGAAGCAGCGACTCTTTCCGGAGGAGCAAAAAATGTCAACGCATCCGGAGTTTCGGGAACAGGTTATGCCGACTTGCAAGAAGGAAATATTTCTTTTAATGGAGTCACCGCAGAGAGTGCGGGCAAGTACCAAGTGACCATCCATTACAAGGCCGGAGATTTCAAAGCAAACTACTTGAAAGTAAACGGCGCAACAGCAGGCACCATCGACTTTAACGCCACCACTTCGTGGGCGGACGTCACGACAGTCGCTACACTTAAAGCCGGGACAAACACAATCTCTATCGAAAAATACTGGGGCTGGATTAGCGTGGACTATATTGAGGTTGAGCCTTATCATTCCTCCCCTTTCAAAATATCCGCAACACCGGTTACCCCGAACGCCACCGAAAGCGCCGTCAAACTCTACAGTTTTTTGCGTGAAAACTTTGGCAAAAAGACGATTAGCGGCATGATGACCGGCGACATGAGCGGTTACACCATGGGAGCCGACTTCAAGACGCACGACGACGTGAAATACACCTACACGCGCACAGGAAAGTACCCGGCTCTTGTCGGGCTTGATTTCTTGTTTGCGAGTGGCCCGAAGGCAAATGAAAGTTGGAACAAGGAATACACGGACAAGGCAATTTCCATCGCGAAAGGCCTTTGGAAAGCGGGCGGCATCCCTGCATTCACTTGGCACTGGAAAGATCCGCTAGACAAAAAAGACGCCTTCTATATCCAAAGTGCAGCAAACGGAGGCGAATACACCGATTTCGATTTCTCTACAGGTTTCAAGCCAGGCACCACTGAATGGAATACCGAAAGTGCTGCTTACAAAGGAATCGTAGCCGACATTGACCACATCGCCGATTACTTCCTTGAATTGCAGAAAGAAGGTGTAGCGGGAATCTTTCGCCCCTTGCATGAAGCTGGCGGAAAGTGGTTCTGGTGGAGTATTAATTCCGGAGAACAGTTTGCAGCCCTCTATCGCCTCGTCTATGACCGCATGGTCAAAGTCAAGGGTGTAAAAAACATGATTTGGGTCTATAACCCTGAAGGAAGTACCGTAAACTCTTGGGATCCGGGTAGCGAATACTATGATATTCTCTCCATCGACATCTACAATAGCGCAAACGACCATTCCAGTAACGCTAGCGCCTTTGACAAATTCAAAGGCGCATCGAAAAGCACGAAAATTATCGCACTCAGCGAAAATGGTCCCATTCCCGATGTGAACAACATGCATACCGACGAAGCCGTATGGAGTTGGTGGATGCCGTGGTACAGCACCTGGAGCGGAACTTGGCCCGGCCAAACAAAAGATGGCGTTTGGAAGAGCAACATGAATGACGAGCGTATCATTACTCTCGAAGACATGCCAGGTTGGGACAAGTACATAGCAATAACCAAGCCTGACACAAGTACCACCAGTATCGCAACCATGCCACGCATGGCCGGGACTGCAACCACCGTTGGGATTTTTGACATGAACGGTCATTACTTGGGAATCACCACACAAGGACTTCCGCAAGGGCACTATGTTATACGTAAAAAGATTCAAGGACACATTGTGAATACGGTGTATCTCAAGAAATAAAATTATTGGGTGTAGGGCGACGCGACAAAAGAACATTACGCATTCACGCTAAATCGGATGTCGAAAACTCGGCATCCGTTTCTCATTTCACCATCGCCTTGACAAGCTGTTTCTCATTCCCTAACAGCGGATACTGTTCTACGACTTTTCCGTGTTCCATGCGTATCACAGATTGACAACTATTCAAAATAAATTCAGGGTCATGGGTAATTACGAGCAAAGTTTTTCCGCTTGCAGCAAGTTTTTTAAGCGTTGCAGAAACAGCAAGCATTTGCCGATAGTCAAGACCGCTTGTGGGTTCATCGAAAACAACAATTTCACTGCCGCTTGAAATTCCGCTCGCTACAGCGACACGCTGTTTTTGCCCGCCCGAAAGTGCCATCGGATGATTTTCCGTATATTGCTTGAGATTGAGTCCATCAAGAATTTCAAGAGCAAGTTTTTCATTTTGCGGTTTCATGCCCAGCAAGACCTCGTCCAGAACGCTTTCGGTAAAAAACTGGTGGTTCACGTCTTGCATAATTAGGTATGCGCCGCGTTTGCGTGCTGCACGCTTTTGATGCCAGCTCCCCAGCAAGCCGCACAGCACTTGGGCAAGCGTCGATTTGCCCGCACCATTATGGCCAACCAGTGCCGTAATTTGTCCACATGGGAGTTCAAGACGGTCAATATCGAGAATTGGATGCTTGCGATGGTAAGAGAAAGTGAGATTGTTGAATATTATGGATTGTCGCAATTGTGAACACGAGAGATAATGGATCCTATCGCCTTCGGCTCCAGGATGACAGACTGAATTCAACATTTCCAGATTCATGCATCGGAGTCCGAGGCTTGATGCATATTCAGCGCCTTTGGCTTCAAGTTCTGCCGGAGTCCATTCGTACGCAATTTGCCCATCTTTCACATAACAAATTCTGTCGGCGACATCACGCAAATAGTAAAGGCGATGCTCCACGATAACGACCGTCTTCCCCGCCTTTTTCCATCGCGAAACAATTTCCTTCAAATCCGCAATCGTCTTGAGATCCAGATTTGCAGAAGGTTCATCGAGCACAAAAATTTCAGGTCCTGTCGCCGAAACAGATGCGCACGCAATTTTCTGTTTTTCGCCGCCCGAAAGGTTAAAGATGCTACGGCCAAGCAAATGCTCTAAATGAAATTCCTGAACAACATTCTCCATGCGCTGTTTGATTTCTTCGGGATCCATTCCCAAATTTTCGCAGCCAAAAGCAAGTTCGCAATCCGTATCGATGTTGAAAAATTGCGAACGCGGATTCTGAAAAACGGAACCCACAACTCGTGAAATTTCGGCTAGCGTCATATCGGCGGTATTTTTTTCGCCGAGCAACACATCGCCATCCATCGTTCCCGAATGGTAATGCGGAATCAAACCGTTAATGAGCTTTGAAATCGTCGTCTTCCCGCAGCCCGACTCCCCCGCCAGCACAACACACTCGCCCGAACGAATTTCCAGATTCAAGTTTTTGAGAATCGCATCGTCAAGGGAATCAGAGTAAGAAAAGGAAATGTTTTTTAGAGAAATGTTCATTTTTCCACCTTGTCATGCCCGCCAGAGCCTGTGCTGAGCAAAGCCGAAGTAAGCGGGCATCTCCTTTTCAATGCTATACGGAAGGGAGAATCCCGGTTAAACCGGGAATGACATAAAACAAAACAACAGCAATACAATAAGCGCACACAACAAAATCCGCCCAGCGAAATCCAATCTTTGCAACGCAAGTGCGTTTCGTTTCTGCCGAGAGTCCACGAGTTACCGCCGCAATCGAAAGTTCATCGCCAATTTTCGTAATAGAAACCAAAAGCGGAACTAGCCGATATTCAAGAAACGCCACCGGATTTTTTAAAGTCCGCAAACTGAACAAGCGGATTCCGCGCATTCGCATTGCATTGCCAATCGCACGGGATTCATCATACACCGTCGGGAAAAATCGAATCATCACAATCAAGGGTATCGTCACCTTGTTCGAAACATGCATTCGCGACATGCATGCCAAAAATTCATTGACCTTGGTAGTTGTTATCACATAATAAAGCACAGCGCAGGCCGGCATAATACGGTACATCAAAAACAACGATGCAAGAATTATCGTACCCGAGGTACCAATATCCAAATTTTTCACCTGACCAAAGAAAAAGCCTGCACTCAAATAAACAAAAAAGAAAGTGCAAACAAATTTCCACTTTCCCTCAAGCAACAGCAAAACAGACGCTACAACAACCATCAACAAGCTATAGACAAGCGGAGCGGTAAAAATCATACCATTTGCCACCACAGCTAAAAACAGTTTTGTCCGCGGGTCTAGTTTCACTGGGCAAGTCCGATGCGTTCAAAATGCTTTTTCATCATGCGACGAGCAATAAAGCCACCCACCACAGCACCTGCGGCACCAAATCCAAAAAGACCAATCAAAGGCCAATAGCTGCTAGAAAGCTCCGCCAAATGAGCAATATAAGCCTTATCACAAATAGAACTGCAATACGCCAAATATTCTTCGGTCGAAGACCAAAGCGGAATCATCATCGAAGAAGGTACAAAACTTATCATCACATTAGCAAGCAGACATCCCACAAAATTCTTGTGGAACAGCTTTAAGCAAAGGCCCGCCAAAACGCCATACACCACGCAAAGCAAACCAAAAGAAATTCCGTGACCAGAGATTGTCATGACAATTCCGAAAAGCGTGCAAAGTAGCACACAGCAAAGTAAAGGTCTTTCGACTTTCGAAAAGAAAAGGAATAGCGGGACGCTCGTCACCAAGCTCACTACGCATGTGGAAACCACAATAAATGCAGGAATAAAACCGATGCTCGCTCCAAGTCCAGAAAGCACAAGGTAAAGAGCACCAAAAATGCCCACGTTCACTAGGTCGCGCACCAATGTATTCGAAGATTTTTTACCAGTAGTTCTCATAGCCGCCAAAACTTGAAAAATCCCACAAAAAAAGCTACTCCATTTAGACGCAGTTTAGCCCCGTTTAACATTTTCCACACATACTATATCAACCCTTGCTCCTAACGCGTCCGAATGGAGTAGAAAAACAAAACTCGTTATGTTATTTTCGGGCAAAATTTTTGGGGAGGAAACATGCAAGTTTCTCGCGTTAATAAAGTTTTCGCCCGTCTGGGGCGTTTTCAAGTCAAATTCCGTTGGCTGATTTTACTCGCAACAATTCTTGAGACTCTCGCCGCATGCCTCGGGCTTCCGCAACTGCAAATGACCAGCAGCGAAGAAGAATGGTTTGACGATTGGGACAAAGTCAAAATCGACCAAGCGCACTTCAATGACGTTTTCGGCAGCGATGACGGCTATATGGTGATGGTCCGTGCTAACGATGTTTTTGCGCCCGAAGTTTTAAGCGCCATCGACCGACTTTCAAAACGCCTCGAAAATGAAGTCCCTTACGCTGACCGCGTCGTTTCACTCACGCATAACTTATCCATCCCCATCGCAAACAACGAGGGCTTTGAAGTCATCGACCCGTTCGAAGGCGGCATCCCGACAGATTCAGCACAACTCGCCGCCAAGAAATCGCTCATCATGAGCCGAGAATCGCTGGTAAACAACATCGTCTCTGACGACGCCAAAGAAACATGGGTTATTCTCTCGTTGAAATCATACGAAGGCGGCATCGATTTCGGCAAAGACAGCATCGCACCTTTCGCCCGCAACGTCATTCTCTCCGATGAATTCAAAAGCGACAAGTTCGAGATGCTCCCAACCGGCATGAGCTACACCGAAATGGAAGAGAACGAAGTTATCTCGCGTGAATGCGCTATGCGCATTATCTTCGGCTTTGCCGTCATGCTCACATGCCTTATTTTATTCGTACGCTCTTTGCGAGGAGTCATCGTCCCCGCCATCGCCACCGTCGGAGGAATCGCATCTGTTCTCGGCGTAAACGCTTGGCTCGGCATCATTGGCGACGAAAGCATGGTCGCGCTCCCCGTACTTTTGGGCATGGCACTTTCGGTGGGCTACTCTATCCATTACATCAATTCATTCCGCATGCACTTTAGGCGCACGGGCAACCGCCGCGAATCCGTGATAAACGCCGTCGAAGAAACAGGCTGGCCGATCCTCTTCACTGTTATCACTACCGTAGCCTCGCTGATTTCGTTCTTGTTCGCTGGCATCCGCCCTATCCGCTGGATTGGAGGCATTTCGGCAGGCATCGTGTTCATGGTTTATTTATACGTCATCATCTTGATTCCGATTCTCATGAGCTTCGGTAAAAATACAAAGCCCGACCCGACAGAAGTGAAAGCGGCCGGCGCCACCAAAACCGACATCCTCTTTGAATTCTTCGGTCGCAAAGTTTGCAGGCACAGCGGTATCGTCGCCGCGATTTCGGCCGCCTTAATGTTAGCGCAAATGCCGGGCGTGATGAACATTGACGTGAACATGGACTACACAAAAACGATGGGCGAAAAAATCCCGTTCGTCACAAGACTGATGGACATGCTCAGCGGCAAGCTCGGAAGCCTCTACGATTTCAACGTGATGGTCGAATTCAACGACGGCGATGCACTCAAAGATCCCGCCAATATGAAACGCATCGAAACGCTTGAGCAAAAACTCGGCACGCTCCAGCTCACAAAAATTTCAGGCGACAAGCCCCGCGTGCAATCCGTAACGCGGCTCGTGAAAGAAATGAACCGCACGCTGAACAGCGACAGCACGGAATACTACAAGATTCCCGATGCGCAGGATATGCTCACGCAATTGCTGTTCCTCTACGAAATTTCAGATGCGGATGCCCTCTTTGAACGCATGGACGAAGATTACAAAACAACATACATCCACATAGAACTTTCCGGATACGACGCCAAGAAAATCGTCGAAGACCTCGATTCCGCAAAATCGTACGCCGTCCAAATCTTCCCGGACGCCAAAACATCCATCGTCGGTGAAGTCGTAAACTACGCCGAAATGAACGGCAAACTCGTGAACGGACTGTTGCGTTCGTTCGGAGGCTCTTTCGTGATTATCGCCATCATGATGATTCTCGCATTCGGAAGCATCAAGGCAGGCCTCATCGGCATGATTCCAAACGTCGCGCCCGTACTTTTAATCGGCGGTGTCATGGGCTATTCGGGAATGCCGCTTGACATGATAACGATGATTGTGATGCCGATGATTTTGGGCATCGCTGTTGACGACACCATCCACATGAATAACCACATCAAATACGGTTATGAACGCACAGGCAGCTACAAAAAAGCGCTATTGCTCTCTTACCGCGAAATCGGAAAGACGATGGGCATGACGACATTCATTCTCTGCGCAATGTTCTTCGTGTTCATCTTCAGCCCCATGGGTGCATTGCACAACGTCGGATTACTCTCCATCATCGGCCTTGCAGCAGCCCTCGTTGCCGACTACACGCTTACCACCGCCCTTGTGTACGTCACCAAGCCCTACGGAAGAGAGAAACGAAATAAACAAGTCCGCTAACGATGTCATGCCCGCCTTGAGCGGGCATCCCCATCTAAAATATCGCAAAAAAGGTAGTCTTTCGACTACCTTTTCGCAAACATTTTGAATTTTTACGCTTTCAATTTGAAGAGCACTGGTCTTCACTTTCCACAAATTTGTTCTTCCGTCAGATTAAATCTGCGAACGAGAGTCTCTAAGGGAACCCCATCTTCATAAAGTCCCCTAGCCGTTTTAAGCATTTCTTCTTCAGCTTTTTTCCGTTCTTCGTCCACTTCTTTGCGAGCTTCGGCAAGTCTTTGACGAAACACATCACCGGCACTAACAAAGCCGTATTTTTGTCCAACACTTACAAATGCCATATCCAGCTCCTTGAGAACACCTTCATCAACGTACTCTTTCAAATATATGTTTATTTTTTGCAATAGACAAGACGCCTCATTACGGTGCATTTTTCGCAAGGAATCACGGAATTGAGGCAAGACCTCTAACAGCTTTTCCTTATTGAACGCATACTTCATTGCGACAACGCCCATTCCAGTTGCAACGTCTTCGCATGTCAAACAGTCGCTATCGGGTATATCCGCCATATTCACAAAAGCGCAATGGAAGGGCAATACAGAACCACGAAAATACTCCGGATAACCCTCTTCAAGTCTCTTAAGTGGATTCCAATTTTCCCGTCCATTATAAAAGATAATTGCCATCGTCGGAATTCCGCTAAATGCACGATTCTTATCATAAATCTTCATCACAGAATTGACATAACGAGCAATCTGATCAAGAACATTTGGATCCCGTCCCGATTTATGTTCTAACAGAATTCCAACCAAAATCGGAGCACCTGTCGACACATTCACACGAAACGCCAAATCCGCTTCACCCGTATCGTCAACCTCTGAATACGAATCTGGAATACGGACAAGAGTATCCATATTTATAGTCGATATGAATTCGCCAACATCATAATTTACTTTGCCAGCAAGTTCCAACAGATTTCTAAGATGCCCAACATCAGAAAACAGCCAACGGAAAAACGGATCGTGGTTTCGTCTCGTTGCATTATTTTCTTCGCTCATATAATTCCTTTCTCAAGAAGAGAATCAACACAAACACCTGAGTAAAAACTCAGACTTCATTTAGCAAAGGATATAAGAAAGGATATAAATAACGATATAATAAAAATCAGCCGCATTTAATCGGCTAAAATCAATGTATAAAACTAAACAGATAAAAACAAGAGGTCAAAGAGTTTTTCGTTCATTTTGCAAACAACCGTTTGCAAAAGATTCTTCAAGCATCCATTTAACCTTTTACGCAACGTACAGAATAAGCATTTTCTTGACTAAAAAAAATAGTAATATAGATTCTTTACATCATCTTTGTACATACAAAGCGACAAACAACGCAAGAATCAACATTCCTCAATAATTACAACCGAGTAAAATCAAAAAAAGTATTCCCAAAAGCAAAGGGAATACTTAATTCAAGAAGGAGATGCCCGCTCGGAGGCGGGAATGACAGTTTTTCGCGGACAAGACAAGTCAGGCGCATTTACGCACGACGTTTAATCCACTTTCAGCTTGGTCATGCTTTTTGCACAGATGCCCATGGTCGATACGTTGTGCAAGAATGCAGACGTTGTCGGAGAAAGCAGACCGAAGAATCCGCCTACAAGCAAACTTGTATTGAACGTGATGATAAAGCGGTAGTTCTTCATGATGCGTTCCATCAGCTTTTGGCTCAAGAGGCGCAGTTCCACGAGGTCTTCGAGATTTTCGCGGCGGAGCGTTACATCGGCTGTTTCGCGAGCAATGTCACTGGCATCGCTCATGGCGACAGAGACATTCGCTGCAGCAAGAGCAGGAGCATCATTAATGCCGTCGCCCACCATAATCACACGCTTGCCTTCGGCCTTCATGCGTTCCACATAATGGTGCTTGTCTTCTGGCAAGACCTGCGCGAAGAACGTATCGATTCCCAAATGTTCCGCAACGCGTTCTGCAGCATTCAAGCTATCGCCCGTCAGCATCACCACATTCTTGATGCCACTTTCACGCAGTCCGCGAATGGCATCTGCAGCTTCTTCACGCGGAGGATCACCAATGCAAATGGCACCCGCCAACTCGCCGCCAATGCCGAGGTAAATCACGGACGCAGCGCCTGCCTGTTGGTCAATAATCGCCTGGTTCGCTTCGGAGACATTGACCTTTTCGTCTTCGATGACAAAGTGCTTGCTTCCGATGACCACGCGCTTGCCCTTGAGCGAAGTTGCGATACCGTGCGCCACGATGTACTGCACATCGGCATGTTCTTCGGCGTGATTGATATTGCGTTCCATTGCCGCCTTGACAATCGCACGAGCCATGCTATGCGGGAAATGTTCCTCGATGCATGCCGCAATTTTCAAGATTCGCTTTTCGGAATATTCGCCGAACGGAATAATCTTTTCGAGACGCGGTTCCGCCTTTGTGAGCGTTCCCGTCTTGTCGAACACAATCGTATCGGCAAGAGCAAGCTCTTCCAAATACTTGCCGCCCTTCACCGTCATGTCCATATCCGCCGCTTCACGCAGTGCAGAAATCACGGAAATCGGCGTTGAAAGCTTTATCGCGCAAGAGTAATCCACCATCAAGATGGAAACTGCTCGCGAGATATTCTGCGTCAACAAGAGCGTAAGCCCAAAGCCAAGGAAGCTAAACGGCACGATGCTATCGGCCAAATGTTCCGCGCGGCTCTGCACGCTTGCCTTCAAGTCTTCGCTACGATCGATCAGTTCCACGATTTTCTGGATTTTCGTATTGCTGTTGACCGCATGGACCTTCACGAGAATCGCGCCTTCTTCAAGAACGGTCCCGGCAAAAACGATTCTGCCAGCAGTCTTCATCACCGCCTTGGATTCACCCGTCATCGTCGATTCGTTCACAAAGGCTTCGCCTTCAATCACGCGTCCATCAACAGGAATCATGCTACCGGAGCGGATGCGGACCAAGTCATCGACCTGGACGTCCTTCATATCCACCAATGTATCCACGCCGTCTTTCACGACCCAGACCTTATCCACCTTGACGGCAAGGCTACCCGTCAAAGCCGTGCGCGTACGCGCCTTGGTATAATCTTCCAGCAAGCCCGACACGCCCAAAAGGAACATGACCGTTCCGGCAGATTCGTAATTGCGTTGCAACAGCGAAGCGCCAATTGCAGCACCGTCCAAAACATCGACGGTGAGCTTTCCGCTCATGAGCGTCGAAACGCCACGCGCCACATAACGCAACCCGCGAACCACCGTAATTGCCGTGCGAATCGGAAGCGGTAAGAACCAACGCGACAAATAGCGCCTTGCAATCATTCCCGTGAGGCTTGCTTTAAAGCCATCGTCCAATGCTTGCAACTGGTATTCCGTTTCACCATCGCATTCAGGCAACTCTTTGGGGTTGAGCGCACTTACAAAATCAAGAATCTGCTTACGGCTCGTC
Organism: Fibrobacter sp. UWB2; assembly: GCF_002210425.1. Lineage (NCBI taxonomy): Bacteria > Pseudomonadati > Fibrobacterota > Fibrobacteria > Fibrobacterales > Fibrobacteraceae > Fibrobacter > Fibrobacter sp. UWB2. The sequence goes on from NZ_MWQK01000003.1 coordinate 140,661, forward strand.
TCGAAATCGCCCGCCTTGGCGGAATATTCAAAAAGGAGGCCGCCATTGACGCTACGCACCACAACACTTTTAACGCAAGGCTCACTCAAGCAAGCCTTGTGAATGCGCGCTTCATATTCACGTTCAAAAGCGTACGCCCCAGCACGCAAGCGAAGGCGACCCGGCTTATCGTAAACGATTCTGAATCTCATAAGCGTTCGCTTCTTACTTGTCGAGACCTGCTTCTGCCTTAGCGTCGTTGCAAATGTCGCTAGCTTCGTCCTTCATATCTTGGAAAGCAGCCTTGGCGTCAGCCGTGAACTTCATGCCATGAGCAAGTCCCTGAACAGCAAGTTCGCGGGTCTTCTTTGCCTTGAGCACTTTCTTAGCGACAGCGGAGCCCACAGCACCAGCAATAACGAGCCAGAATTTTTCGTTTTTGAACATAGACATATCATTCTCCTTATTAAAGAAAAATCAGCGGAGCACCTGCCCGCTTTTAAAAATTAGATACTCTCCCTTCCAACGGCTAATTACAAATAAATTAAACACACAACTCTCGCAACCCCGCACCGCAGTTGAGTTTCACGAGATTGACGCTAACATTGTTAGTGATTTTCTAACAATGTTAGACTCTCTAATTTTGTTAGAGAGCCTAACATTTCATGGATCATCGAGACTCAACAATTACGCAAGTGCAAGGATCTTGCCGAGTTCACGGCACTTTTCCTTGCCTGCATCATCCGGAGCACCTTCAATAGCGAGCGGGTCATCAGCAAGCACGAGGCCCGCATTTGCAGCATCTTCTTTCCACGGATTCATCCATTCGCCGCCACCCCAGCCGTAAGAGCCGAAAAGCACGACTTTCTTGCCCGAAATCTGAGCCTTCAGCTGATCATAAAGCGGCTGGAATTCGCTATCTTCAAGTTCTTCGGCACCCATCGCCGGGCAGCCCAAAGCAAACTTGTCAAATTCCTGGGCCTTATCGGTAGAAAAAGCAGACGTATTGAAAAGCGTCACATCGGCGCCAGCTTCCTTTGCGCCAGCAACCACTTCATTCGCCATAACTTCGGTGTTACCCGTACCTGTCCAGAAAATAACAGCAATTTTGTTCATTTTATGTTCCTTTTGTTATCGGTTAGTTTTCAAATCTTTTCTGTCATGCCCGCCTCCGAGCGGGCATCCCCTTACTTATTTCTAGAAGGAGATTCCCGGTCAAGCCGGGAATGACAACATTGTTGATTTTTCATCAACTTGCAACTGTCAACTGCTCCAAAGTTTCACCAAGTTCAAATCGTTCTCGTAAAATCTTTTGACACTTTTTGTATACTTCAAAAATGTGCATGGAATTCGGCACGTCGTTATAGACCTTCCAGCAGCCAATCAGCTTGTATTTTTTACCGCCGTACGTAATAAAATCTTTCACATCGTCAAGCGGGTATCCCAAAAACACGCCCACTTCGTGCGGAAAACACACCGAACGCGTCATGCGAACCTGAAAAAAGTTCAAAAGCGATTCAGCATCAAAGCAACTGTAGCCAAAACCTTTCAAAAAATTACGTACTTCGCAAGAGCATCCCAAATTCTGTAAAGCGCTATTCCGGTAGACATAAATAAAATAACGTCCACAGCGTTCAGCAATAACGCGAGCAATAACGCCCTTAGGGTTCAAGGCCTGATTCCAACGAGCAAGGATATTGCAAAGCAAAACACCATCAGCAACATCAACACAAAAGAGATTGCCCAACTTGTGCCCCGCAAGTGTCGGGGCACATTGTCGAACCAAGCAGGAATCAAGGTTTCTATCCATGAACAACCTAAGCATTTAGTATAAAGTCAAAAATCCCGCCGTTAGCCTTCGCCACGGCGGGATAACCTATTCTAGCATATATGAGGTAACGAAATCTATATGCTAGCCGAGCTTCTATGGCAATAGTCTCTGGGATATATTTTAGAATTTTTCATACTGTAACTCAACTCCAAATAGACTCAAAACAATCCTTAAAGTTAGATTAATCTAATAAAATTTATCTATACAAAAATCCCGCCACGACATTCATCGAGGCGGGAAGTTTATCCTATGGCAAAATCTTAGAATGCGAACACAGTTTCGAGACCGAAGCCGAGGCCAGTATCATCGCCAGCATCATCGCCGACCGGGATATTGAACTTGGCAAAGCCAGTCACTTCAAGACCTTCGACCGGAGTGAAGTAAGCACGGAGGCCTACGTTGAACGTAGAGACGTCATCGTCCTTATCAAGCGTGTTCGTGTGGTATTCCAACGGAAGGCCAAGAGCGATTGCATCGTTGATCTTTACGCCCGGTTCACCATAGACAAAGAAGTATTCAGGAATTTCTTCGCCATGGACAGTCGGAGCCTTGTCGTCGAAAATAGCGTAGAGCACAGAGGCCTTGACATTGAACGTGCCGAGATCAAGAGCCGGTTCGAAAAGCAATGCATGAGTTGCTTCCGGAGCGTCTTCGGTAAGAGCGTCAACATGAGCACCGTAAACGAAGTGGAATGTGAAAGCATCGAACTTCAGGTTTGCATCAAGACCGGCGTGCAATTCGTTGTGCTTGCCTTCCTGATAAGACTTGTAATCTACAAACGGACGCAACACATGTTCGCCAAGGCCGAGTTCGTAAGCGAGGTGGAGGTCATAGGCAACACCTACGCATTTTTCTTCACCATCTTCTTCAACGCAAACCTGATTGTCGTTGTCGCCGCGACCAAAGCCGAGGCCAAAAACAAGTCCGTTATAGTCAATTTCAAATCCTCGAATATCGTGTTCTGCCATGCCGGCGGCATTATCAGCTGGATCATCATAATCGTAGAAGTTCAGGAAAGCACCTTCCGAGAAAGTCAAGTCACCAAACTTCACAGCAAACTTGTCATTATGCGTGTACTGGACAAATGCGCCATTGTAAATAGCGGTCGGATCTGTCGTTTCGCCATCAGCTTCCAACTGTACAGATGCAGACCATTTTTCGTTAAGCTTAACATCAACGTTCAAATCGAAAGTAGAAGCGTAGCTATGGCTCTGCTTATCGTCATTAATCACATCGCCCGTGTAGGCGTCAAATTCTACTTCGCCAGAGAACTTGACTTCCGGGCCTTTAGATGCGGCTTCAGCTTCCTGAGCAAGCGCCGGAACGGCAAGGATAGATGCAGCAGCAAGACCAAACAAGAGGTTGGATGTTAAACGAGTCTTCATTTTTCACTCCTATGACGGATTCTTTTGATTTTTTGTAACACTCCGTCAAGCGTTTTACATTTTGTGTTACAAAACTCTAGGCTTTTCGCCCTTTTTACTCTTCTTAAAGCAAAGAGCGTGCCAATTATTTTTCAGTTCGTTCCATTCAGAATCATTTTTTTCTGCGCCCATTGTTAGTTTCTCCTATCTTTGTTAGTTTAGTCTAATTAAGAGCGTTTAATTAAGGGCTGGCAGGTTTCGGGCCTACCAGCCCTTAATAATGATTCTTGACTCAAATGCAATTAGTCTTCGAAACGCCCTTTCTTATTTGCGCTCATACCAAAAAGCTTAAGGAACACGAATGTTGCCACAAGCACGATGATCGAGCTTACAATCCAGAACACATTGCCACCAACTGGCACCTGGTAGAGGAGCACCGCGACAGCCCAAGCGAGGATCGTCTGCACCACAGCCATCAGCACACCGAGTCCAAGGCCGATTTCGCGAACCACGACACCCATCGCAGCAAGGCACGGCACATAGAGCAAGATGAAGATGAGGAATGCAAACACCTGCCAGTTAAATCCATCGACCGGGTTTCCGTTCTTGTCCGGGTTGTGGAAGTAAGAGCGGAGGTTGGCATAGATGTCAGCCGTTTCGCTCAAGTCGCCTTCTTCGAGAGCGCCGATTTCATCTTCGCTCAGCGTGAGACCAGCGGCAGCGAGCTTTGCAAAGACTTCTTCGCGAGCCTTGTCGGCACCTTCATCTTCACTGAAGGTTTCGATAGAAGCATACTCTTCGCAAGTAATCGCTTTTGCATCAAGAATCTTATCAAGCGTGACCTTCTTGAGTTCTGCTGCATTCTGCGCTTCGAGTTCACCAGAAGTTCCGAGAATGTCCGTGAGAGAGCCGAAAACTTCACTCAAGTTTTCCGGAATCGTGCCAAGGGCTTCCTTGAATGCACCGAGAATATCCGGAGCACCACCTTCTTCCTCTTCTTCAGCAGGGCATTCGTCCACGCCAGCGATGAGGGGCTTTTCTTCAGCGGGCGCTTCGGCAGACTCAGCGACCTTTTCAGCAGCAGCACTGTCTGCGACAACTGCGCTATCAGCGACTGCGGAATCAGCAACAGCGACCTTTGCAGAATCGGCAACTGCGACAGGTTCTGCAGCAGGCGCCGGAGCTTCAGCCACCTTTTCAACAGCAGCGGGTTCGGCAGCCTTCGGAGCTTCAGCAGCATCGCCAGGGCCTGCCATAGAGTACAGCGAGTTCATCGTACCAATCACAGCTTCCTTAGCAAGGAGGCCCGTGAAGAGCGACACAGAAGCAGGCCAGTTGTTCGATTCCACACCGAACGGTTCAAAAACCGGGGTAATTGCCTTACCGATTACAGAAAGCAAGCTGTTTTCGGAATCACCGTTACCCGCCGTAAATTCGCTTTCCGTCTGGACCTTGGATTCGTCAATCACAACACCTTCGGGGAGCGGGACTTCCTTTTCATCCTGCACCATGGCGTAGCCTTCTTCGCTCTTCACGATTTCGGTCTTTTCACCATTGATTTCGGTATAGAGTTTGTCCACAAAGCCAAAGCTGTTGAGGAAGCCGAGAATGGCAACGGCAATCGTAATCACCTTACCGGCGCGAATCACGTAGTCGCGCAAACGGAGCCAAGAGTGGATCATGAGCGACTTGAACTTCGGCAAGTGATAAGGCGGCAGCTCCATGACAAAGTTGCTAGCCTCACCCACAAACAAGGAGCGGCGAAGAATCAAGCCGTACACGATCGCAAAGAGAACGCCCGCGAGGTAGAGGGCAAACACGACCGTCCCAGCCTGCGTTCCAAAGAATGCAGCCGCAAACAGCGCATACACCGGGAGGCGAGCGCCGCAGCTCATGAACGGCACAAGGAAAATCGTGAGGAAACGTTCACGCTTGGATTCGAGCACGCGAGAGCCCATAATGCCCGGCACGCCGCAACCAAAGCCAACCATCATCGGCACGAATGCACGGCCCGGGAGTCCGAGGAATCGCATAAAGCGGTCTGCCACAAAAGCCGCACGTGCCATGTAACCCGAGTCTTCCAAGAAAGAAAGGCAGAGGAACATGAAGAAGATGACCGGAATGAACGTCGACACCGTCTGGATACCGGCACCGATACCATCGGCGAGGATTGCAGACACAAAGCCCGGCGCATGGAACACATCCGTGAGCAAGTAGCCAAGGCCATCCACAAAGATAGCGCCAAACAGCACGTCAAAGAAATCAATGAACGCAGAACCGATCGTCACTGCGACCCAGAAGACCAGGTACATGACCAAGAGGAAAATCGGGAGCGAAGCCCAGCGATTCAAAAGCACGGAGTCAAGCTTATCGGACCAGGTTCTCTTAGAACGGTTCGAAAGAATCGTCTTACCTGCAATTTCGTGAGCCAAACTGTAGCGTGAATCCGCCATTGCAAATTCGCTTTCTTCGCCGAGAATCTGCGTGACTTCGGCCTTGTTAATCTGCACCTTGGCTTCGGCAAACTTGTCTGCATAGCTCTTTTCGTTGCCCAAGTACATGAGCGAAACCCAGCGGGCATCCGCATCCAAAAGCTTTGCAACCGGCTCGACCTTCGGCTCCAAATACTTGACAGCAGCTTCAACCTTCTCGCCGTAATCAATCGCCTTGGGCGTCATCTTCTTGCCCGCAACAACATGCGCCATTTCGCTGATGAAGTTCGTGATGCTTCTTTCGTTCACGGCAGAAAGCGGAATCACCGGCACACCGAAACGTTCAGCGAGGATATCCAAATCCAAATGCAAGCCGCGCTTTTCCGCGATGTCGATCATGTTCGCCGCAATCACCATCGGGATCTGCATATCGACAAGCTGAGAAGTCAAGAACAAGTTACGTTCAATGTTCGAGGCATCAATGATATTGACAATGAGGTCCGCTTCGCGAGTGAGCAAGTAGTCCACAGCGGCGCGTTCGTCTTCGGCATTCGCGAAAAGCGCATAAGTACCCGGCAAGTCCACCACGCGGATATGCTGGTTACCGAGTTCAAAAAAGCCTTCCTTCTTTTCGACAGTCACGCCCGGCCAGTTACCAACACTCTGGCGAGCACCCGTAAGGGCATTAAACAGAGCCGTTTTACCGCAGTTCGGGTTACCGGCAATTGCAATAGTAAAAAGCTTCGGAGCCATTAGACCCTCTTCAATTTAAGAACGTTCGCTTCTTGTCTGCGAAGCGACAAACGGTAAGAAAGAACACTCACCTCGATCGGATCCCCGAGAGGTGCAATCTGCAAGACTTCAAGCGTTACACCACGGACAAGTCCCATCGACAAAAGCTTGGACTTGTAGCGGGCATCGCCCTCATTGTAGCCGACAATTTCAACCTTGTCGCCCTTCTTGAGATCCGAAAATTTCGGTTCCAAATCCCATTTTTTAGTTTGCGACTTGCCGCCGCAACCACAATTACAACCCATTGTTATTTTCCTTTTTTTGCCTTTAATGCATTCGCCTTTTTCGCAACGACGCCTTCATTTCCTTTTTTCATGAAGTCTTCGATTATCGAAAGGGTTTCAGCCGAAAGAATATGTTCCATGCTGCAGGCGTCCTTATCTGCAATTGCTTCGGAAACGCCGAGACGGATTAAAAAGCCCTTCAAAAGAATATGGCGGTTCAGCACATCGGCAGCCGCCTTACGCCCTTCTTCGGTGAGTTCCACACCGCTATAGGGTTCCTGAGTCACAAGGCCCAGCTTTTTAAGTTCAAGAATCGCTTTTGCCACAGAAGGCATCTTCACAGAAAGGGCGGCGGCAATATCCTTGACACGGGCAATCCCGTTTGCCAAGCGAAGCATATGCACCATTTCCAGATAGTCTTCGAGGCTCTGGCTGAGCTTTACGTGATTGTTTTCCATATTTGATGATCCTTTAAACGTTAACGTCGCCTAATTTTATTAGACGAGACTAAAATTAGTAAGCCTCGGCTAATTAGTCAAGGCTAAACTTTTGAATTTTCGCAGAAATATGAGAAACGCAAGAAAAGATATAGGGAGGGCCTATAACATATTACATGGACTCATCATTTGGGCCACTTTATACCATTTTTCATGAGAAAATGACCAACAATGCCAAAATCTTGTGTTTTTCGAAAAAAAGCACATTTAGAGAGTTATACCGCAAAAAAGTGCTTATAATTCTCTAAATGTCTTGTTTTTGAGGACATTTAGAGAATTATAGAGAGGTTTTTGTTAAATAGCCATTTTCATATTAAACAATTACTTCAGGATTCATCCAACTGATAATTTCCTGTTCTAGCTTGATTTTATTATTTAACATAAAAGTTGTTATATTAGCATATTTTTTCGCAGCAATTAAAGATTCCGCTTTTTTGAAGTCATTAGATTCAAAAGGCTTGGCATAATTCCGATATTTTTCCAAATTTTCAATATCCATGCAATAGGGTTTGAAATCTATGCCTGTCTTATTCCTTAAATTATCAAGAATATAAAAGCCATCGGGATCAATATCGCCAAAATGATAATACGAAATTTCTTTGTTTTGGTTTTGCACAAAAGTCTTTTTAAGAAACAATTGTTTTGTACTATTGTGATATCCACTCAAATACAAGAAAAATACGTCAGTTCCCCGAACCCTGTTAAAAGAAGTCAAGTTTTCAACAGTCATTATGGATTTACTGTTGATTTCAATTTCATCAATATCGTCAACTTCAGTTGAGGGAAGGGCCAAAGCCTTATTATTTGCGACATTTAATACTCGACCATCAACAAACATTATTTTCGCACTTCCTTTAAAATAGATGTAAGAAGGATTTTTATAAATATTTAAGTTTTCTAAAATTGTATCATAAATTTCCTTCGTTTCCTCTAAACCATCAACAGTTTCATTAAATTTTCCGCTTTCATGAAGAATTTTGCAAACTTTTGTTCGATATGATTTTTCCCACGCTTTCGAATCGTGAAGAACTTCTATAGACAGTTCTCGCTCAAGAATTTCTGGATGATTTGACAAAATATAGTCAAGAAGTTTTATGATATTTGCCGATTCTTCCAAAGGGTATGCGGCCTTTTTGTCAGCCTCAATACGATTGATTTGCGTTTTGCAGAAATCAACAATAATCGAATTCTTCGAAAGAAAACTTCTGTAAAAATCACGTTCTTCTTGTTGTTGGAGCTTTTTATCCTTTACACCTAAAATATCTCGCACTCTTAACCAATAATCATCCGATGTATTGGCTAAAATTTTTACAACATGTTGATTTCTGCTTTCCGTAGAAATCAGGTTTTCAGACTCAAGATTCTTTAACTCTTTTTCAAAATCCTCAATTGAATTAACATCTTCAAAATCATCGTTATATTTGGGGTAAACATCTGTCGGCGCTATAGAAAACGTCTGGCGAACAGAGTTTTCGCCCTTATAGGTTTTGCTACCTTCATACTTATGCAAAAGTTTTTCTAGAATCAGTTTTTGACGACTATTTAAATTCATACTACGGCCTTTCGCAACCCTTCTTCGGCGATGGTATATTTTCCATCAGAATACAGTGCAACAGTATTGTCAATATGGCTGCCAATGCTATCTATTTTTTCTGGTGGAGCGGCGTAGAACACCTGAAAGTGATTTTCTTCTAAGAACCGAACCATCTGTTCAATACGTTCCTTAGACAAAGCCGAGAACGCTTCATCTATAAATGCTAGGCGGGCGCAATTTTTATCCTTTGGATAGAATTGCATTAAGCTTGCAGCAAGAATGATGAAATAGGGAGTTTGTTTTTCGCCACCGCTTGCCGAGCCTTGCTTCTGGGAAAGGTTCATTTCTTCACCAGTTTTACGACGGATACTCATGTCATAAACAAAATAGTTTCTGTAGTCAGAGTATTCCATTTCGTCGGAGCCTTGCTGCAGAATATCAGCCAAAAATCTCTGCACATCGGCATTGAATTTTTCTTGGGAAACCTTCTGTGGATTGAAAAAATCCGGATCTTTGATATAGCTTTCAAGATTGCTGCATATATCAAAGAAAATCTTTCGATCAGGTCTTTCTTCCATTTTGAATTGGTAAAAGTCAATACCAAAAGGAATTTTCTTCAATTCCCTATTGATGACATCAATTTCTTCCTTAGCCTTTTCAATATTTTCCTTGAGTTCCGCAATGAAATCGTGAAGGAACGCGTTGCGAAGCTTTGTAGAGGCTACTTCCAATTTATTCTTCGCTTCATCAAGTTTTGCGTTGGCAATATCGCGATACTCTTCTCGGTAGAACCAAATATAGGCTACGCCGCGTTCGTTCAAATCCTTTCCTGCTAATTTATTGTATTCAAGTTGGATATTCTCTAAGGACCGCTCTTTTTCTTTCAATTCAGATTCCGCATTCTTTAACGTCTTTTCTGCAATAACAATCACATTGTTTTGTTGTCTAGCCATCTGATTGTACAGATTAAGCATTTCCTGCTCAAGATCCAGATTTTCCCGAACCAAACCTTGGTAATAGTCTGTTCGTTCACCAATTTTTTGATTCAAATTTGCAATAGACTGATTATTAGATTTGTTGAAAATATCATTCTTTACTAATTCTCCATTAACACTATTAAATATTTGTTGGAGATTAGCGACTTTTTCCTTTGCCATTTCAATTTCTTGAATAGCGCGAAGCATCTCAGAACTTTTCTTAAGATCTTCAATTTCATTTGCAATCTGTCCAAGTCGCCCTTTCAACTGTGGGACTTTTTCTACAGACTCAAAAACATATTCTTCTGGATCCCATTCAATATTGTCACACAAGCGCAACAAATCCCCAAATACATTTATTTGGTCGATAAGTCTTTGCAGGTTTGCAGAGGTCAATTCCTTTTCCCTCTTCTTCATTTCCAACTGCATTTCAGCGACATTTTTGCCCAAACAAGGAACAACGTCATTGATTTTCATCATCGTAGCAGCATAGCTCTTGGTCAGCATGCCATCCTTCATTAAGCCTCCCTTCGGATGATCATGAAGTTCTTCGATGGTATCGCAAAGATGAATTCCATTCAGCAAATAATTGGCATACTTACGCGCAGCCTTGTTTTTGATTTCCAAAATTTCTGCGGCAGAATTCTTTTCAATATCGCTATCGGGAATTTTGTCAGACAAAACGATATTTGCGTTAGTGAGCTTTTTATCCTTCAAAATTCTTAAGGCGACATCACAATATTCGTCATCAACAATTAGGTAATAACGTTTACGACCAAGGAAAGTTTCTATAGCCCTACGCCAGCTTTCATCCTTGATTTCTTCCACCAATTCTGCAAAGAAGCGCACCTCAGACGTTATGGAACGACATTCAAATTCATTTTGAATTATTTGTTTAGCATTTTCGGCATCTCGCGGGAAAATGATTTTCTTAGACTGCAAATCTTTGATATCTTTTTCAATATCAGATAGGGCATTAATACATTCTTTCTTCTTGTCTTCTAAACGAACTTTATCAGCCGAATATTGATCACAAGCAGCTTTGATTTGATCCCCAAATTCAATAAAGCGAGTTTGTTTTTCAAATGGATCGATTCCTGGCTCTGCCAGATTCTTAAGAACTTCCTGAGATTCTCTAGAAACCTGAAAATCACTTTCAATCTGAGGAATCAATTGCGTTATCGCAATCTGAAGATTTTTTAAATCAGCGATAGCAGATTCGCATTTTTCAATTTCATCTTTACACTTCTTAAGTTCATTATTTTTATCATTTAGTAAATCACTAAGTGTTCTGTTTGAACTTTCAACTTTAGTAAGATTTTTACGAGCAAGCTCTAACTCTGAGTCAACAGAATTTTTTTGCTTTTCAAGCGTTCCCTTTTCAAGTTCTAACGTTTTAGAACGAATTTTACATTGTTTTAATTCCAGCTGATCTTTTTGAAGAAACTGATAACTATACATCATCTTACGAATCTTCATATATTTCAACTGTTTTTCGTAAGCAAATGTTGCTGTTTCAATTTTTTCTAAAAGTTCCTTACGCTTTTGGTTATTCTCCAACATTTGAACAGCTTCACTATAATGATTTTTCTGTTCTCTCAAAGATTGTAAAGAATTCACGTCATTCTGCACAAGTACAGAATCCTTCACAAACTTTTCAACATTTTTTTCTGGCTTAAAAGCCATCATCTTTAAAATTTTTTCAACATATTTTTTAAATTCGCCATCATTTACGCGAAGCCCCAAAGCTCTCGCAATCTGAGGTTTTGCTTTATCACGTCCCAACATTTCTGAAGCTTTTACAGGAACACCCTTTCTTGTGAGATTTCTTCCGCTGACAACACTTAACTTTCCACTTTCAATAGACCTAAAATTAAAATCCTCAATTTTTGCATTTTGGAAGATAAACCATTTAGACTCCGCAGAATCCTGCGCGGAACGAGATTCTATGTTCACGCCAACAACAAAATCGCCTTCTGTTGGGGAATTAAATTCCATTACAATATAACTGACTACGGCATCTTTTCGAAGGTATCTGTTGGAACCGTTTGTCTTGCGGTCACCATGAATGTAAGCATTTACCGTTCTTTCTTTATCGTCTGCAGCACGATTGAACTGCGTATTGGCAAACAGCAAATAAGACATTGCGTCGAGTATTGTGGTCTTTCCAGTGCCGTTAACACCAGTAAATAGGGTGGAACTACCCAATTCAATACAAACATTCTGGAAGCAAGACCAGTTTAACAACAGAAGTTTCTTTGCGGTTTTACGGAATTCCATTATTATTCCTCCTCTTCTTCTGCATCAAAGTTATCTTCGGCAACATCCTCGTTTTGAGGACCCGCATTCATCATTCTTTCTCGCACTCCAATAACAAATGTCGCGAATTCAGATTCATCTAAAGCAAATTGAATAGACGGATAAAGAACAATCACTCGTTCATTATCAGAGGCATTCCAATTTACAAAAATCAGATTGTATCTTGCAAATAGTTGAAGCGCGTTTTTCAAATTACTTTTAACGTCAAAAGCGCCCTTGAATTCAAACTTTTCCAATTCAGCATTCAATTCAGGGAAAGTCGTCGTGATTTGCTTGGATAAGGAGCCTGATTGAATTTTATCCATATACAAGGTCCACAAGCAACAAAGAATGATGCTTTGGAATTTATTAAACCTCTGCTTGGAAACAACAACATCGGCACTATTATTCTGAAGCATTACAACTCCATTGTCCCTCACAACAATATCAAAGCCAATCAAGTTCAAATAATCCGAAAAAAGCCCTTCGTTTGATTTAACAAAGAAGAACATCTTGCGATTATCATCGTCTATGTCTCGAACGATGAAGGTTTCTTTCAAAAGTCGGCGGCAGCACTTTTTAAACACCAACTGTTCAGAAGAAGTGAGATCGTCCCACATTTCATTAATTGTTGACATCTTTTTTTGCCCTCCAATGCCGAATCTTAAATTCGTCTGACTCAATAAAATCTTCATCAATTTCTATCAGGTATCCGTTTTCGCGAGCGTATGTTACTGCAGCCATAGACGCAAGAACATCTTTTTTTTCGTCCAGACTAAGATTTAAACTGTCTATCTTGCCATTAACGGATTGACTATCCAAGAATTTTTTCATCAGTTCTTTGGAATACGGATTATATGATTCATTCTGCAATTGGCGTTTTTGACGTTCTCGCTCTTCAACGCTCATCTCGATTACATCAGCCTCGATATTCGATTGAATACTTTGGTTTTTGTGAGGATATTGCAAAGATGTTCTATCTACAAATTCATAATCATGAATATGGAAAAGATTTTGGATTTCTTCGTCTATCTTATTCAACTTATCTTCATCAAAATTTTGGACTAGATATCGTATAGTTTCTTCTACATTTCCACGGTTATCCTTACCCTTATTTCGAAGAATACGTTCTCGTGCAACCGCAATTTTAATATACGCATTAATTTGATCCTTAATACGTTTCATAATCTTATTGTAATCGTCATGGATAAAGCGTCTGGTGCTATCCAGCATCCTTACAACTTTATCTTCTGCTGCGCTTCTGGAACAGCCTTCCTCATCCATAACGCTTTGCGTAAGGGATCCAAAATATCCGATTCCTTTGAATTCCTCTAATCGCCTAGATATCTTTTCACGATATAGATGGATATTTTGTTGCTGAACAAGGCGCGAATACTCTTTGATAAAGTCACCGTCACAATATTTGATGATATTCTCCGTCAAACTGACCAAGGAACCTTCTCGGAGCATGCCTTCAATGATTTTTTTGATAGAGGTGGCAAGTTTCTTCAGTGCCGAGGAAAGTTTGCGGGCTTCATCATACACTGGTGTTAGAATCAGTTTATAAGGATTCTGTTCCCCTTGCGCCCAATGTTCTAAGGTATTGAAAATGTTATAAATGGAAACAGAAAATTCTGAGCGAACAGGATTCTTTAGATTTTCAATAAACTGAGCCAAGGCAATCCCGTTATCAGGCATAACAATCATCTTTTCAAGTGTTGAATCGTCTGTTTCTTCTTCTAGCCAACCAACACTCACAAAACGTCTAATAATAAAATTCGCCTTAGCATTCCAGTCAGGTTCCAACCCCAATTCAGTCGCATCTTCGCCCTGTATTTCAATATGATTTTCCAACAAGTAAGCGGCTATCGTATCACGAACAATATCTCGAAGAATTCTATATGAAATTTCGTCATCAAAGAGCTTATAGATTTTCAACAACAATTCCGAATAAACAGCTTGATTACGGTTCCCACTACCGAGAATCGTAAAAAAATCGTTAGGAATTACATTAAAAACACTATGCATATTCATGAGGAAATATACGCAAAAATCTTGACACTTTAATGACAAAATCAACAATTTTTCATCATTCAGCCAGAACAAGAGCATTCATAGTACCTGCTCTGCCTAATCTTCCATATTATACTTCATCTATCCATCAACAATCAAGACATAACAGCTAAAAAAGACGAACCTACTTTTATCAAAAAACTCAATAAAACAGATGAAGAAAATCCACATCCATTACTTACCCTATTTCCAAAACATTTTTTCCTTATATCCGCAAGCAGGATAATTAGAACATCCAACAAAATTATATCCATTATAGGCTTTCCGTTTTACAAGGAAACCGCCACATTCAGGACATATTTTAGGACTTGACAAAATAGTCACGTCTCTTTGCGCATACCTACACCGAGGAAAATTAGAGCATCCCACAAAAGTTTTTCCATCATGTTCAACTTTTAGCAAGTCTCCAGTTTTGCAAAGAGGGCATTTCGTCTGTTTTTCGCTAATTTTTCTCCTTGTTGATTTAAAGAATACTGATGTAGATTCTGAGAATTCCTTGAAAAAAAGCGATGGATTCTTGTTGTCCACAAGGACATAGGTTCTATTTTTAGTTCGGGTAATAGCAACATAAAACAGGCGACGTTCTTCTGCAAATCTGTAATCTTCTGCATTTGTAAGAACAAAGTTCAAAACAGGATCATCAATTATCTGATTCGGGAACCCAAGTTTGTCATTTCTAAAATTCAGCAAAATAACATTATCCGCTTCCAACCCCTTTGATTTGTGAACGGAAAGGAATTGTATTTGCAACTTCGGATTCTGAACGTACTCTAGTGCATCTACACCATTTTTCCGAATCTTTCGGAACAAGCCTGTATCTTTTGCAATTTCTATATCGTAATTCGTTCGTCCCAAAAGTAAAATGGACGAATTCGCTCCATAATCCAAAGCAATTTTATTGATTATCGCTTGTAACGCATTTTTCGGATTGTCGTCGAACCCCCAAAAAACAAGGGGATAATCTAACTTTTTATCGGAGCGTAAACTTTTCTTGAGTTGGAGCGGATTTTGCAAAATAAAACGCGATGCTTCATCGATTAATTTTTGCGAATTACGATATGTTTTCTCAATTTTTAATATTTTCGTTTTTCCAAAATACTTTGCAATATCAGTGAATAATGAAATATCGCTACCGGCAAATCGATATATAGATTGCCAGTCATCCCCTACACAGAATAACTTTGCTTTTGTTTTATCAACAATTGCCTTCAACAAATTAAATCTTGCCTTTGAAATATCTTGATATTCATCTACAATCACATATTTATACAAAGGAATATCGCAACCAGCATTAACATTCTCTGTTGCATTGTTTATCATATCAGAGAAATCAATTGAATTATTGGCTATTAAGTATTTTTGATATTCTTCCAATATCACTCTTATTATATTCAAAAAAGTGTTGTTTCTTCTTTGCAAGAATTTGTTATCTTCTGACGAAAGCCAATCTTTCCAATTATCAATCGTTTCTATTGTATAATTATTAGACTTAAAAAGTACAATAAACGTTCCGCACAGCTTCACAAACTCAGAAAAATACTTATTCGTCTTGGTTGCATAAACAGTATTGAAAATATCCATGAAGTCTCGTGATTTCAGAACAACTCCATTTTGTTTCAAAATCTCTTCAAGCTTTTGTAAAAGCACCCCTTCAGAATTGTAGTATGAATAGGTTTCAATCAACTTGGTATTATTCTGCTTGTGAAGTTCTCTTTTCCAATCAATTCCATCTAAGTATTTTTTTGCTTCAACGGGCGAAAGCCATGGAACCGTATTGTTCCTTGTGATTCCAAAGTGTTCCAAATAAATATCATAATCTTTCAAATAAAAATCAGGTCTGTACGCTTTTCGCAAGGGATCAGAATTTTCAAATGGGTAGAGTTTTTCATATTCGTAATTTACACCGTTTAAAAAAAGAAAATTTGCGATTTGAACTTCTTCGAGACTTTTAACTTTTTCATTTTTTAGCGTTGTATGATTCTGCGACTTCTTTATTTTTTCTTCTTGAATATACTTCTCTTGATCATATTTCGACCTAAGCGTTTCCAAATCCACGCTTTTTTCGGCCTCATACATTTCGCCCAATGAGGAATAATCCTCCATATTCTTAGGGATATCAATATAGTATGCAAAATACTCAATTAAATTTTTTACCAATTCAGGATAATTGACCAATTCCTTTTCAAAAAAGTTATGTATAAATTCATTAAAAAGAGATTCATCAAGAACATCGGGTCTTTTTCCAACAGCACTTTTGATTATATCAAGACCCAATTTATGAAAAGTTGTTGATTTAACAGGGATTCCCAACTTTCCCTGAATTCTATCGGTCATTTCTTGAGCAGATTTTTTCGTAAACGAAATAAGCAGTATTTCTTCCGGACTTACATTCTTTACGTCACATAAATACTTGACCTTACCTGCAATCGTTAGTGTTTTTCCGCTACCAGCTCCTGCAAGCACAAGAATTCTATCTTCATCGGTTACGACAGCTTCTCTTTGTTGCATATCTAAGGACTTTCCATCTATGTTGGAAAACAGATAATCATATTTTTGAGATTCCTGAGCAAAAAACGTTTCATTCGCTTTTTCCAAATAATTTGAAAAATCCTTATAGATTATTTTAAAAAGATTTATTTTTCCATATTCTTCATCATTCGCTTTTAAATTGCAAGTTGCAACATCTTGAGACAATTTTTCCCACTTCTGACGAAATATTTCTCCATCAGCCTCCGTGACATAACGACTTGTCAAGAAACTAAGTTCATCAAGAAAAACATTCACATATTGTATAAGCGATTTGAGACATTCCTTACGCTTAATCTCTGCATTTGACGCAAAAACGAGTCCTGGGAAATCCTTGTACTGTTTCTTAAAATCTTCTAGCTTTACAAAATCTTCAACTTTTGACGAAATGCCACTATACCTTTGTAATTCATGATATAGAACTTTATACTTTAAAATAAAAGCATCTCTTTCAGCATCCTGAATATAATGCTTAAATAACCCGTCAAATTCAACGAAAAACGAATCACATACTTCTATGAAACTCCGTACTTTTTCTTCAAATTCTTTAGCAAGCCGTTTTCGATGAGCTACATAACAAGCAACAAATATTACTAGCAATACAATTATTAAAACAAACATACCTAGCGACAACCATCACCCCTTAAATTTCCATATTTCATATCCTTGCCGCCTTGCGGAATCATACACAGGTTGCATGTTCTTCCGTAAAATGTTGACAAATTCATTCTTACTGTTACCGGGTTTAAACAATTCCGTTTCAGCCCATATTGAATGGATGTTGTCGCGGTAGCATTTCTCGAAGCGGCTGCGAACGAATTCGTCATCCCACATCAAACGGTACATTTCATATTGGTTGTCAGCAAATCGGTTGAAAAATGTCCAATGCGGCAGGCGATTATTCTTGGAAGAGTTTAACGAAGAATCCATCGGGATCAGATTCCACAATTCATCGTTCATCACGAACGACCATGGAATAAAATGGTCAATATCGTAATCATTTTCAATAGGCTTGTTTGTATAGATGTCAAGAATCGTTTCTCGTTGCAGGATTATTTTCCATAGTTTGCGGACTTGTTCAAGTTTTCGAACACTCGCATCCATAGGCGAGAGCTTATATACAATCCCAGGGACTTCGGGATTGTTGACCTGCAGCCACTTGGATTTTTCATGTTGAATCCATCCGAGTAACGCAACAGAATTATCTTGGATATATTGCTTCCAAACGGGATTGAACACAACGACACGATTCAGTTGCGAGCCTTCGTCAAAGGTGTACGGCAGCAAAATACGACGATTCACAGCTTGCGTATATCCGACAATTTCCGAAGCACTATTCCAATTAACTTTCGCGCCACCTCCCTGTTCGTAACGATTGTAGAATCCAGCCAGAGCACGATAGGGTACGTATTTAGTTAACGCAACTTTATACTTTTTTATATCTGTGTTATATTGCTTAATGGCGTTCTTGATTTCGACCTTCGAGGCATTGGATGGGAGTTCACTTTTAGCAGCCAACTGCACGATGGCAAGTTCCAACGCATCACGAAATTCACCTTTCAGCATCCCGCTCAAGTGAACATGATATTCCAGCACAGTGTACCAGGCATTTGCAATCATCTCATCGATAATAGCATCGAATGTCGCCTGCGCAAAATCTTCATCAATAAGTTTGACAATCGCCTCAAGCCAGTAAAACTTGTAGCAATATGTCGGATTTTTCATCATAAGCGAAAAGCACTCGACATCAAGCTGATTACAATAAGGCGAACTAATATCTAAAGCTAGGCTTTGCGGGAAAGAATTATATTCATCCATTTTTCGTCTTTCCTATTCGGTCTAACATCTGTAGAAATCCAATATTCTCTACATTGTAATTCTGGAACAAGTGTAAGCATTTCATTTAGACGATTTTCCGTAAAATCTATAAAAAAGCGACCTTGACGTTCGCCAGAAAAATCACCATACTTGAAGGATGTATAAATTACTCCAGTATTTTTCAGTGCAACGGCCATTTTATGCAATACTGAAATCAAGTCATCCCATTGCAAATGGAGAATAGAGGCGCAGGCCCAAATTCCATCATATTCGTTTACTGATGCAAATTCTTGAAAATACAACTGCTTAACAGGAATTCCCGTATAGGCACTTGCCAATCGGCAAAATTCCCTAGAACCATCAACAGCATCAACATCATAACCTTTATCCAAAAAATATTTGGTATCCCGACCAGAACCACATCCAAAATCGAGAATTTTCGCATACGATGGCATATACCGCAGGAACCGCTCCTGCGTCGCAGAAAAATCAACACAAACAGTGCTACGAGAATACTCTAGAGCATTTCTATTATAATATTCAATGGTCGATGTCATACAACATCTTTAAAATACTTTATTTCAGCCACTCTCATAAACTTATTTTTCAAAATGTCACTTCAAATCAAGGAAATCTTAGAGAATGACTACTAAAAAAAGCCGGATGTATAAAACAATCCGACCCATTACATAAACAGCAACAACGTGAATTTATAGAGCCTTGACCTCTTCTTCGGTAAGGCCGGTAAATTCAATAATTTCTTTAACAGGCATATTCTTGCTTTTCATCTTCTTCGCAATTTCACGAGTATTTTTAGATACATTTTTAGAAATCTCCGCGTTGATTTCATCCGCGAATTCCTCAAAGAAGCCCCGTCTAAGGACATTATGATCCCATCTGTCGTGATGCATTTTCTGATAAGCCTCGAATTCTTTTTTACTGAATTTAGATACTTTGGAACTCTCCGTCAACTGTTTGAATTTTTTGTCAGAAAGCTCTTCGGGGAGCTCTCGCAGCTTATCCAAATAACGGAAAAAGAACAGCCATTTGCTAAGATTGTCCTTGCCGATAAAGAACGGGACCTTCGAAAGTTCAATAATCGTATAGTTATACGCATCCATAATCTGTTCGCCGGTTTCCAAATCCAAAGTCGTAGCGCGGTGAACAATTCGATTGTCATTTTCGAAAATGCGGTACTGAGCAAGAGCAATGACATAAGTCGGCTTCACGTCATAATCCCATTCACCGGGTTCCGCCTGGTTCGCAACAAGTTCACTCGCATAGAACGCAAGACGTTTCAAGAAGTTGTCCATTTCACGAATCTGAACTTCAATTTCTATCAAATTTCCAGCATCGTCTTCGCAGTGTAAGTCAAAAATCGCCGTGCGGGACACCTTACTTCCGCTCAGATTTTTAGCCACATTGCGGGTTTTCACGCTCTTGATGGGATGCTTGAGTTGCGGAGCCAAAAGGTCGTTCAACAGGTTCACTAGGTTTTCGCGGCTGACAGGTTTGTCTGGGTCAAACGCTTTCTTAAAAGCGAGATCAATCAACAAATTTGCATACGGACTTTGTTCGCCCGGCTTTACGAGATAGTCTTCGAGTGACTTGTGAGTAGTAACATTTTTCTTTTTCATGCGGCAATATATGCGAAATTCATGCCAACCGAAAAAATGCTAATTTCACGCGAAAAACGGCAAATTGCAATTTGCGAAAAAGTGATTAATCGATTTAATCACTGATTAATCACTTCACGCAACACATGTTCAAGCGTCCCGTTTTTCGACATTTCGCCCACTTCTAAGGAAATTCCGACAATCTCACCCCATAATGTAAGCAATTCGAATAATTGCAAAAATGGCGCTTTTTGCTAGATTTCATGCATGAACTTCCTTGAGCAAAAAATCCTTGCCGATGGCGTAGTCAAACCCGGCAACGTCCTTAAAGTTGACAGTTTCTTAAACCACCAAATTGACATCCGCCTGATGCAAAAAATCGGCGAAGAGTTCAAACGCCGTTTTGCCGACGTCCAGTTCAATAAGGTGCTCACCATCGAGGCAAGCGGTATCGCCATCGCGGCATTTATCGCCTACCTGAACGACGTGCCCGTGGTATTCGCCAAGAAGGGCCAAACCGTCAACAGCACCGACGACAAATACGTTGCCAAGGCATATTCCTTCACGCACAAAAAGTTCAACGACATTTTCGTTTCGCGCCCGTACCTCAAGCCGACCGACAAAATTCTCATCGTAGACGATTTCCTCGCTGACGGTGAAGCAAGCAAGGCACTCATCGACCTCGTGAAGCAAGCAAGCGCTGAACTCGTCGGTGTCGGCATCGCCATCGAAAAGGGCATGCAGCCCGGTGGAGCAAAGCTCCGCGCCGCAGGCGTACGCCTCGAATCCATCGCCATCGTCGATAGCATGGACCCCGAAACCGGATTCATCAAGTTCCGCGAACAGTAACTAGATTGCCGCAGGCAAAGCATTCAAGGTAAAGCATGAAGACTTCGGACAACATCTACCAGCTTGACGGACGCGTTCCGCTTTTACAGGCAATTCCATTCGGCTTGCAGCACGTGCTCGCCATGTTCGTAAGTAACATTACGCCGATCATCATCCTTGCAAACGTCGTCGGGATTGAAAAAGGCCTCACCGCCTCGCTTATCCAGAACTGCATGATTATCGCAAGCATCGGTACGCTCATCCAGCTCTACCCCGTCTGGAAAATCGGCTCCCGCCTCCCCATCGTCATGGGCATCAGTTTCACATTCCTCTCCGTCTCCATTTCCATCGGAGTATCGCAAGGCATGGGAACGCTCATGGGCGCCGTCATCGTTGGCGGTATTGTCGAAGGACTTCTCGGTCTCTGCGCCAAATACTGGCTCAAGCTCATCCCGCACATCGTCGCGGCCACCGTCGTGACCTCCATCGGATTTTCGCTTTTGCCCATCGGCGCTAATTCATTCGCAGGCGGTCAAGGCGCCGCTGACTTCGGTTCTGCACAGAACTGGATTGTCGGAAGCGTCACGCTCCTCACCTGCTTGCTCACGCAGATTTTTGCGAAAGGATTCTTGCGTTCACTCTCCGTTTTGGTCGGCCTCATCGTCGGTTACATTCTCGCACTCTGCATGGGCATGGTCGATTTCTCGGGCATCACAAGCAACGGCTTTTTCGCACTCCCCAAATTCCTCCCGTTCACCCCAGAATTTAACTTGGGCGCCATCCTCTCCGTCATCGCCATCTATCTCGTGTCCGCCACGGAAACCGTCGGTGACTCCAGCGCCCTTTGCAGCGGTGCCCTCAAGCGCCAGATCCACAAAGTCGAAATGGGTGGCGCCATCAGCTGCGACGGTTTCGTAAGTTCCATTTCCGGCCTCTTCGGCTGCACCCCGATTACATCGTTCAGCCAGAACGTCGGCCTCGCCTCGCTCTCTGGCGTTGTGAACCGCTTCGCCATCGCGACAAGCGCAGGCATCATGCTCCTCGGCGGCCTCTTCCCGCCCGTAGGTACCCTCCTCACGACCATCCCGCAAGCCGTTCTCGGTGGCTGCACCATCATGATGTTCGGTTCCATCCTCTTCGCAGGATTCGGCATGATTGCGAAAAGCGGTTTCTCGCAGCGTAACATGATTATCGTTAGCTTGTCCTTAAGCACCGGCCTCGGATTCACATCCGCATCGCAGATGTTCAAAATCTTCCCGCAGATTATCCAGACCATCTTCGCCGAAAACTGCGTCGCTGTGGTATTCATCCTCGCCGTTGCATTGAACTTGGTATTGCCCAAGGACAAGGAAGAAAAAGCAGCAGAAGCAAAATAACCATTAAACAAATTTTAATTAAAAACCCAGCCAAGCCGGCTGGGTATTTTTTTTGCACATTACTTTTCCCCAAAACTCACGCCGAATGACTTTGGCATCACGATTTCCTTATAGGCGTTCATCAGGTAGTCATCGGTCATTCCAGAGACGTAATCAGCAACAATGCGCGGGAGCGATGTCGTTTCTTTGTACTTTTCGCCAAGCGATTCACACCAGTGATTGATTCCTGTTGCCTTTTTCACGCCAGACTTGAGTTCATCAAGGCATTCTTCCAAGACGGTACGGAACATCATCCTGATTTTTTCGTCCTGGGTTGACTTTTTCGGATTCAAATAGATGTTTTTGTAGTTCCAGTTTTTCAGCTGGTTAAGCGCATCGAAAACTTCAGGCGAAAACACAAGCGTTTCTTTGTCTAAACTATTGTTGACAAGGTCTGTAATAAGCGTGTTGACGATTTCGCTATTTTTGCTACCGAGAACTTTCGTGATTTCTTGGGGGATATCTTCGCGCTTCACTAGTTTCAAGATGATGGCATCTTCGATGTCGCGGCCAACGTACGCAATCACGTCCGAGATTCGCATGACACATCCTTCCAATGTCATCGGGACCATCTCTTTCGATTTCAGCGTTCCGCTTAAGCTGTTTCTGTATTCTTCCAGCAGTTTTTCTGGAGTCTTGCTACGGTTGCAGCCGTATTCGTTTTTCAGGATTTCGCCGTTGTGGCAGATGATTCCGTCGAGCACTTGCGCGGTAAGGTTCAGTCCCTTGCCGTACGCTTCGAGATCATTGAACAATCTAAAGCTTTGAACATTGTGTTCAAAAATTCCTTCTCCGCAATCTTGCAAAAACTTCGAGACAATCCGTTCGCCATCGTGCCCAAAAGGCGTATGGCCCACATCGTGACCTAGCGAAATCGCCTCAATCAAATCCTCGTTCAGATTCAAAAAGCGTCCAATGGTCCTTGCGATTTTAGCGACCAGCTGCACGTGCAGCACACGATGCGTGATGTGGTCATTTTCAACAAGGTAAAATGCCTGGGTTTTGTCAATGTATCGGCTATAGCAATAGGAATGGATAATCTTATCCGCATCGCGGGAAAAGTTCGGGCGGATATCGTCCGGCACTTCGTGATAGCGAATTGCGGAAGCGGACTTGCAGGCGTATTCTGCAAGCGAGTTTTCCTTTTCCATCAAGCGGGATTCAATTTGTTTTTTGACTGAGGCGTTCCATTCCATAAAAATTACCCGTTCATAATGTATTCGGCATTTTCGAGAATGTACGAATCTTTGGACTTTTGTTCTTCGGGGAGGCGGTCAAACGGAATGATGTCATGACGTGTGAAAGTCCGTTCATCGGTGGGACCCGAGCGGTAACCCATAAGGAGCATGGACATCATCCAGCGGCGATGTTCTGCGTCGCGCAACAAAGCATCATCGTCCGTGATTTCAAAACAGCGTTTGCGGAGCGGGAGCGCATTCGCGCAGTAAATGGCAGACGTTTTATCGGCTTCGCTCAAGCGGTACCACATTTTTTCTTCGGTGTCGCGAGTATCAGGATTTTCGTTCCTTTCGCGAACGTAGTTTGCACGCTGGCCGCGTTCCACGCGTTTGGAGTGCACGAATTCCTTCATTTCGTCGATATCACCCATGATGCGCACGTAACCGTACATTCCGCTTTCGTTGATGCGCTTGATAATGTCATCGTTTGCTTCGCGCCAGTAGACGGCAATGTCGGCGTTGTCGTAAACAGCTCGCGGCAAATGCACAAGTGTCGAGATGGCCTTGGAAGCGTCTTCCTTGCAAATGCAAACGACAAGGCGTTCCCTTGGGCTTGCGGCCACGGCTGCAATAAAATTGCGCGCCAGGTCTGCTTCGCAATAGGCATCGACAAAGTTCCATTCGACATCCAGGTAATCGCCTCGCGTTGTCTCCGGGTCGTGCGTAACCTTGTTTCCATTGGCGTCGACGTAGGTGTACTTCGAGAGTCTAAAAAGCCCCATGCGAGAAACGACCAAGCGGTCTACCCACTTTTCACAATCTTCATCCACAAACGTAATGCAGGTCTTCAAGTTTGTACGTTTGAAATTCGGATAATGGCAAACGTTTGCAACGGCAAAGGCAACCGCCTGCGCAATCGGGCCGGTTCCCAATAGTACAACGTGCAAGCGTTCATTTTCGGCTTCGCGAATAGTCGGCAAAAAGTCCGTACCGACAAGCAACTGTTCCGACATGAATTCGTATTCGTTAAAAACGTCAACCAGCAAATGGCCCTTATTCTGTTCAGGGGCCTTCAGGTACCACAAAATTTCGGAGGTCGAGGGGTCGCTCAACAACAAATGGCAATGGATATCGCGTGGGGACTTTTCGCACACGTTGCGCAATACTTCGATGCAGTGCAAATTGCGCGAATCGCGTTCGGGGCCGTCTTCGCCAATCACCAAAATTTGGCTTGCCAAAAGAGCGCCTGCATAAATCAGATCTTCTTCGTTTTCGTAATCCTTTTTATAATGGATAAAATGCCCATCGATATCGCGGCGGCTCACAACAACTATCGGGCGCTTATCGTCCTTGAGCGCACGCAATATACTTTTAAGCTGGTGGCCCGCACCAAGTACAAGCACATGGCCACGGACATCGACATGCTTTTTGCCTTCACGCATGGATTCGGACGTGTTCTTGAACACATTGATCATCACGCTGATGAAGAGCACCGCGAAAACGACGTAGCCCGACAAGAAGCCTTTCCAGCCGAGCGTCTTTTCGCCAAGCACCCATGAACCAAGCAAAACGCCAATGACAAAGATAACCAGCGACAGGCCAAGCAAAATCAAGAGTTTCTTGGCGATGCCATTCGACCAGGCGCCTTTAATAAGTCCGTTATAATTCATGAAACGCTCCCGATAAATCCAACTATAATATTATAGTTAATTTCTCGGGATCCGATTCAAGGCCGGGACGACACAACACCAGCTCCGCTGAGGATACTGCGGCCACCGCAAGGCGTAACGTCAATATGCGTCCTGAGTTCGCTCTTGACCAAATCCACGTGCGTGATGACGCCCAAAAGCTTGCCCTTTTCCTGTTGCATTTTTTGGAGCACGATGACCGTTTCCTGG
The DNA here is from genome assembly GCF_002210425.1 of Fibrobacter sp. UWB2. Lineage (NCBI taxonomy): Bacteria > Pseudomonadati > Fibrobacterota > Fibrobacteria > Fibrobacterales > Fibrobacteraceae > Fibrobacter > Fibrobacter sp. UWB2. The sequence goes on from NZ_MWQK01000003.1 coordinate 165,941, forward strand.
AGCATCTTGGAGTCTAGCGTTCCAAAGCCTTCATCGAGGAACATGGAATCAATACGCACATTGCGGCTGGCAAGTGTCGAAATTCCAAGCGCCAACGAAAGACTCACGAGGAACCCTTCGCCACCGGAAATGTTGTCAATCGGGCGCACGGCATCGCTATTGTCATGGTCCACAAGCTGGATGTTGAGCGTATTCGGCTCGGTCACCATCTCGTAACGCGGGAACATATCGCGCAGGTAGCCATTTGCTATTTTCAGCAAATTGCGGAGCGTAATCGTCTGGATGAACTTGACAAACACATCGCCGTTGCCCGTATCAAGCCTGTTGCCGTTAAACCAGCGCTGCATCTGTTCCCAGTCGCTGCGCTTAGACTTGAGCACGGTCAATTCCGCCTGCATATCACTGAACGTCTGGCGCTGTCTTTCGTCATTCTTTTTCTGTTCCGTCCATGTCGCAAGATTTACGGTGCATTCGTTCAGCTTGGACTTTGCAGAATCGCGATTCTGCTTTGCCACATCTTCGGATTCTTCGAAGTTGCGCTTTTGCTGATGCTCTGAAAGCTGGTCGTTGAAATTCTTGACCGATGTCTGCGCAGTCATCCAGTTGTCATCCACGGACTTTTGCTTTTGCTGGAGCGTTTTGCGTTCCGATTCCGGGAGTTTCGCGGTCATGAATTCCTGCTCATTCGCAAAATTCTTCGAAGCGAGATTCTCGAGGAAAAGCGCCTGGAGTTCAGCAAGTTTCGGTTCAGCATCTGCAATGTGGCGGTTCAATTCCGCAATGGAATTGTCAAGCGCAATTTTCGCTTCGCGCATTTGCTGTTCCAAACGGCGGGCTTCATTGGACACACGTTCAGCCGTGTCGCGCAAGGTTCTCGCCTTGTTGCGTTCATCATCCACAGACTTTTCACCAAAGAGCTCGTTACGGCTCTTTTCGAGCGTGGCGAGATTTTCGCGAAGGCCGTCTAGCTTGCGCTTGGTTTCATCGAGTCTCGACTGAGCCTGTTCAAGATTTTCCTTGAGCTGCTCCACATTCGAGCGGAACGTTTCCAAGTCGCTTTCGACCTTGACCTTTTTATCTTGAGCCTTGCTCCACCAGTCATTCTTCTTTTCGAGTTCGACAAGGAGCGCGTCCATATCTTCCATGCGGATATTCGAGAACCACGGTTCAAGCAATTTTTCGATTTTCTGCGAGAACTCCTGCACCTTATCTTGTGCCTTTTTAAGAGTTTCCTCTGTACGGCTCAGGTTGCCCACGAGATTTGCTCTTTCAACAGCGGCACTGTTGACCTTGTTTTGCAAGTCATCGGCATTCTCTTTTTTTTGCAAATATGTTGTCTTAAGCGTCTGCAGATTCTGCAAAACCTCACGAGCATTTTCAAGAGTCACGCTTCCAAGAGTCGCGCATTCCTTCCACGGCTCAAGTTTAGCGTTCAAAAGTTCAAGCGAGGCCGCTTCGGCAATGGACTCATCATTCTGCTTTTGCGAACTTTCGCGAAGCAATTCTTCAAGATTCTGCTGTTGCGTTGCAAAGCCATCCAGCTTGCGCTGGACCTGTTCCATTTCGCCATTGATCTTACGCAACTTGGCGGCAAAATCGTTCAAGCGTTCCGCGCCATTTTCAACCTTTGCCGAATCGTCACACGAGAGGTGTTCACGCGAGCCGCAAACAGGGCACGGTTCGCCCGGCTTCAACGCGTGGCGGAGTTCAGCAACAACAACGGGAATATCATCCTGGATAATCGTTTCCTTCTCATTCAGGAGCGTTGACAATTTCGTCTGAGCCTGTTCACGTTCACATGTCAAACCAGCAATTTGCTTTTGCTTAGATTCAATATCACTCTGCAAACGCACAGATTCACCGTGATGGCGTTCCGCATCGCTAGCACAGCCATTCATTTCGGGCAACAAATTCACAAGGTCCGCATCGATCTGATGTTCGTTCAAATAATCCCGCAACGCACTCAAATCTTGCTTTTGCTGTTCGCTTGCTTCATCAAATTTCTGCAGCCCTTTTTTCAGGGCATCGAAATGCAGAGATTCAACAGCAACTGTAGCGTTTTCATGGTCTCTTTCCAGGGCAATCGCTTTCAAGAGAGGCAACAAGCCATCAATCGCATCATCTTTTTCGTTGTCTTCAATGTACTTTTTGACTTTTTCAAGAGCGCCTTCATTTTCAGAAATCCGGTCACCGAACTCCTTGATTTTCGTCTGGGTCGTGCTAATTTCAGATGCAATTTTCACGACATCAGCGTCCGCATTTTTCACCTGCGTACGTGCATTTCGAATATCGCCATCCAGCGTAGAAACCTGCTGCCAGACAGATTCATTGGCAACATATTCTGCCTTGCATTTTTCAAATGCGGCCTGCTTTTCGCCATTATCCTTTGCAGCACTTTCGAGTTTTTCTTCGGCTTCGGGGAGTCGCTTTTGGCACTCGCCGAGTTGCATTTTCATGTGTTCAAGATTTCCACGCACAGAATTGAACTCTGCATACGACGATTCCACTTCCTGAGCGCGCAATGCGCGTTCCAACTTTTCGCGGTTCGGTTCAAATTCAGCCTTGGCGCGTTCTGCAGTTACGAGCAGCCCCTTGGCCGTGTCCAAATGCGATTCAATGCCATGCAGAGTTTCGAACCAAGTGCAAATATTGCGGAAGCGTTCTTCTTCATGAGCGAGCGTATCCTTTTGAGAAGTCGCCTCTTCAATTTTTTTGCCCAATGCATCAAGCTCTTCTTCAGTCAGCAACGTGACTGCGCCCATCTTGGTTTCAACGTCTTCGACAGCCCTGTTTGCATTAGCATACAAGTCATGAACCGCCACTGCAATTTTTCTGTAGATCCCATCGCCCGTCAGCTTTTCAAGAATCGCCGCACGTTCATTTTCATTGCATTTCAGGAACTTGTTGAACTCGCCCTGCGCAAGCATCATGGACTTGGTGAACTGTCCAAAGTCAAGACCAATCACGCGCGTCATCGTCGATTCGATTTCGGCCTGCTTAGAAAAAGACGCTTCAATAGTCTGCGAAGTTTCATTCGTCAGCGCCCAGGAATATTTCTGCAACTTATTCGTTCTCAAAGAGCGGTGCTGATTCCAGCATGCCGAATAGACAACGCCCTTGCATTCAAAAGTCACTTTTGCAGAACAGCTCTTGGCCCCGTAAGTCATCACCTCATTGGAATCGCCCACGATGGCGCCCAAGCGCGGCGTCTTGCCATAAAGTCCAAGGCAAATCGCATCGAGAATCGACGTTTTTCCGGAACCAGTCGGGCCCGAAATGCAGAACATGCCGCTATTCGCAAAATCCGGCGATTCAAAATCGATCGTCCATTCGCCGGCAAGGGAATTGATATTACTGAATTCAACCTTCTTAATCTTCATCGAGCACTCCCTTAAACATTGTCCTGAGCTTTGGCGACAGCTTCGTTAAACAGACTGATAAACTTATTGTACTGATTTTTCACAACTTCAGATTCATCGCTTTCTTGAGCGTTCGATGCAATGAGCATTCTGAAATAATCTTCCTTGGTGTACTGCTTTGTAGATTCCACGCAGTCATCAAACGCATTTGCACCACGCAAAACCTCTCGAGAAACGCGATGGCGCTTGACCACAAAATGCTTGCCCGATTCTTCGGCTTCGAGCGCATCGTTCAAGTTCACAAAATTACCCGTTGTCAAAAGCAAGTCGACATACGTTTCCATCGGATTTGCAATGAGCTCTTTTTCAAGATTTCGCAAATCGCGCTTGAGAGTTTCAAGATCGCCCTTGAACTGTTCAAAACGCATCGATTTCGGGACTTCCGCCTTTTCAACAACAGGCGCCTCATTCGGCTTCACATCGACCGTAAGCACAACGCGCTTGCAATTCGATTCATCAAAGCCCATCACGAACGGCGAGCCCGAATAGCGCACCTTCGGATTCTTGGCAACCATCGAAGCATAATGAATATGCCCTAGCGCCACATAATCGAGTTCACTCGGGAACGTCGAAATATCCACATTGCCAAGCGTCCCGATAACTTCACGGACACCATCTTCTACAGAATTTTCAGGAATTGCAGCATTGCCATCCGCGCTAGATTCTCGCTCATCGCCGTTACGGCCCGAAAGGTTCGAAGCGTACAGATGCCCGGTCGCAATAATCGGAATATTCCTATCCCCGCGCAATTCTACGGCATAGCGGTACACATCACCATAAAGGCGTTTCAGTAAATCTTCGTCAGAAACCGCATCTCCACAATCCTTATAGAACTGCTCCAGTTCCAAATTGCGCATGAACGGCACGGCGCAGCAAATGCCGATAACATTTTCATCGCCATCCTTGAGCTCGACCACCAAATCTTCAACTTTGCGGTCATTGATTGAACCCACGACCTTGATGTTCAGCGCTTCGAGAACACCCCCCGGCGCATCAAGAAGCGAGCCGGAATCATGGTTACCGCCAACGACAACGACATTGGTGCAGTTCGTTTTCAGGAGCGAAGCCAAGAATTTGTAATACTGCGTTTTCGCCACATTCGAAGGATTCACGACATCAAAAATGTCGCCTGCAATGATAAGCGCCTGGGCACCGACGCGTTCAATTTCACTTTTCAGCCATTTCAGGAACGCAGCCGTTTCATCCGTGCGGTCAATGTCGTGCATCATATTGCCAAGATGCCAGTCTGCGGTATGGATAAATTTCATCTTCTAAAAACCTCTAATTCTTTATCGTTTTAAATATAAAAAATGTAAATGTCTATTTATGACAAATCTAGAGCTTTCAGCTTGAAGGCATTTTATAATGCTGAAATGAAAGTTATGCGGGCGGGGCCCCAGCTCGGAGTTGACGCCTCCGGCGTCAGCGGCTTCACTCGGTTATGCCGGTCTGCTAGCAGCCCGTCGCAACACTCGTTTTGCACGCTACTGCGAAGATAATACCTTGGCCGTCGCCAAAAAGCGAAGTTCTAGGTTTTACTATAATTCAATCATGGATTACGAATATAGTGTTATCGGGTCGGTTTATTGTAACGCGGAGGCGCTTGCATCGGTGCCGGATACCCCTGTTGAATATACGTACAAGGGCTACAAGTTTTTGCTCCGAAAGTTTAGCGAACAGATAAGCATTAGCCTGCGCGGTATCACCGACAGTAATTCAAAAAGCGAATCCATCAGCATTCAAGAAATCTGCAAGAACATCCCGGAATCCATCATCACCGAAGTCTGCAAACAGCTTTCCGAAAAGTTTGCCTGCACCGTTTCCATGCGCAAGGGCTACGAAGTCTACGGAAACGCAAACGTCTTTAACGGCGGTTCCGACTACGAAGTTATCGAAGAAAAGTGGTTTACCGTCGAATTTGACAACGGCGTGCAAAAAACTATTTAAAGAACCTGGCGAGGGTAGCGCAGAGGACGTTTACATCCACGGGTTTTGCCACATGATCGTTCATGCCCGATTCTAAGGCAGCGCGCTTGTCTTCTTCAAATGCGTTTGCGGTCATCGCAATAATCGGCACATTCGCGACTTCCCTGTTTTCTAGGTTACGAATCCGGCGAGCCGCCTCATAACCGTCAATACCCGGCATCTGGATATCCATCAAAATCGCATCGTACTTGACAGACGAATACTTGAGTTTTTCTACAGCCAAGTCGCCACGTTCCATCGCCGTCACTTCTATACCGCGGTCTTCCAGAATTTCCGTTGCAATTTCACGGTTCAGTTCGTTATCTTCAACAAGCATGACCTTGCGACCCGTAAAGTCATACGTTTGGGGCTGATTCGAAAGCATCTTCAACGCAGAATCAGATTCCAGCGAAATTTCCGAAGAATTCCCACAGAACTTTTCGAGCATTCGCCTTAAATCCGAGGGGAACAAGGGCTTTGCAAAGAACGAGGTCACGCCCGCTTCAAGCGCTTCTTTTTCAATGTCAAGCCAGTCATAAGAGGTAAGCACCACAATCGGCGTTTTCGGCCCAAGCACCTTGCGGATCTTGCGCGAAATCTGAATGCCCCTCATCTCTTGCACATTCCAGTCAATCAAAATCAGCTGGTAATCATCCTCTGCAGTGCGGGATTTTTCAATGCATTCGAGAGCGCCAGCATCCGATGTACAGAAATCATAGCGCAAGCCTTCACCTTTCAAAGACGCATCAACGGTTCTGCAAATATTCGGGCGGTCATTAACGACGAGGCAATGCAAGCCCTTGAACTTTCCGGTTTCAAGAGTCGATTCAGAATCTTCGCAAAGTTTAAACTTAAATGTCATCAAGACTTCGGTGCCAAAATTTTCTTCACTCGAAACCTTAATCGTCCCGCCCATCATGTCAATGATATTCTTCGTGATGGACATGCCAAGACCTGTGCCCTGAATGCCGCTCACCGTCGAAGAATTCACGCGGGTAAACGGATCGAAAATCTGCTTCAGGAATGCTTCGCTCATGCCGATGCCGTTATCTTTCACCAGGAACTCATAAACGCCATAGCCCGATTCAGCAGGCAATTCCTTGACATTCATCGTAATGAGTCCATTTTTCGGCGTGTACTTGATGGCATTGGAAACAACGTTTAACAGCACCTGATTCAAGCGCAACTTGTCACAGAAAATCATTTCATTGTGAACGTTTTCAAGTTCCACAAAGAACTGCTGTTTGCGATTGCGGACATCCGAAAGCACAATTCCCTTAAGCGTGTGGATAATATCCGAAAGGCGTTCCGGACGAGCGGTAATGTTCATCTTGCCCGATTCGATGCGGCTCATGTCGAGCACGTCATTGATAAGCGCAAGCAAGTGTTCCGAAGACTGCCCGATTTTCGAGAGGTAATCGGCAACCTGTTCCTTGTTGTCGATATGTTCTGCAGCAAGGCCCGTAAACCCGATAATAGCGTTCATCGGTGTACGGATATCGTGACTCATGTTGTTGAGGAACGTCGTCTTTGCGCGGCTTGCAGAATTTGCCATCTGTAGCGCCCGTTCCAAAGCTTCCTGGTCTTTCTTCTGCTTGCGAGTTTCTTCGTCAACGCTATGGAAACCCGCCACAATCTGCACTGGGTTCGTTGCAGTCAGCACAAACTTGATTTGCCAATATTCAACGTGTCCAAAGACATTCGCCTTGAAGTTCACGTAATAGGCATTCTTGTTTTTGAGGTTTTCAAGAACAATTTCCCGACGTGTCGCCTTACAGAAGCCTTCGCGGTCCTCTTCGCAGACAAACTTTTCGACAATGGCATCAATTCGATTTGCAAAGCCTTGAATTTCGTTCCAGTTCGGGAACAAACGCAAGAAGACGTCCGTACAGCGGTACACGTTTTCGTGCATGGAAACAGCATCAATATAGCACACCAAGTCAAAGTCTTCGGCAAGGCCTTGAATCACCGCCTGCTGCTGGATTTCCTTGCGGAGCTCGTCATCCTTGTCGGCAAAACCAAGCGCCGCAAATTTCGGATGGTCCGAATCGCCCACCTTCACGAACTTCATCTCGCAATAGCGATTGAGGAAGTTCACGTACATCGTATTAAAGCTTTTCTGGGTGGCAAGTTGCTCGCGGATATTCTTGATAGCCCCCGCCTGGAGCATGCGATTCTTATAGATGCCGCTCACAAACTTGTCGACGTAAACAGAGTACGCTACCGAATACTTGACGTTACGCTTGAACGTTTCACCAAACGAGTTCGCCGTCGCCTTATTCATGGAATAAGGCGTAATCTCTTCGGTTTCGAGATTGATGTAGTACACCGACGTGTATTCAGACGATAGCGCTTCGATAATGGAAATATTGCGTTCGAGTTCTACTTTCTGTTCTGCAATTTTTTTGTTCAGCTGAATCCTTTCGGCACGTTTCTTGTCCACTGCGGCAAACGTCATAATCACAAGAGTCGCAACGCCATTGCGGCGTTCCACGACCTGCATCACAAAGCTTATCCACGGGTTCTTGAAAATCGAAGCCTTAAAGAGCAATTCGCGACGGTCATCGTAAGCAAGGAGACGCTGGATATACTGCGGGCTTGCAAGGCGCATCCATTCTTCCTTGTATTCGCTATCGACAATCTGCACCATTCGGCTAGCGCGATAAGAACATGTATTGCGCTCTTGCTCGTTGCCAAAATCAACATTTTTCGAGGGCAAAATTTCACGGGCCGTATCGTTCGACAAATCGCAAAGAAGTATCGCCTCGTACTCCGCCATAATCTTTTCGTGAACAAAGCGTGCGCTAACCTCGTCATCACGGTTTGCAAAGGCGACCACCATTGCCGTCGGCTCTTCATTTTCATCATCGACCTTCACGAACTTCATTTCGCTGTAGCGGATTTGCCCCGCAACATTTGAACGGAACAACGTCACATAGGTCTTATTGTTCTTAAGGTAAGCCTTGATGTTGTTGAGTTCACCAGCCTCAAACATTTTTGGCTTATCGGCGTCATAAACAAATTCTTTTACAAAGCTCAGGTACACTTCATTGTAGAGCGCACCCTTTTTTATCATCGTCTCATAATAACGCTGCGACAACTCGTTCATGGAATATGGAATCACCTCTTTGGTCATGAGGTTCACATACATCACCGAGGAATATTCCGACGCAAGCACGTCGATAATCGAAAGGTTGATTTCCAGTTCCTTTTTCTGCTGCACGAGCTTTTCGTTCAAGCTGAGCCTTTCGGACTGGTCCCTATCCACAACCGAGGCCGTCATGACAAGCGTTACCGGGACACCGTCAATCCTATCCAGGACACGGAATACGTTGCGACACCAAAAATACGAGCCGTCACCCGTCAAATGCTTGAAAACAATTTCCCGGCTATCTGTAGTCGCAAAAATACGTTTCAAGTTTTCAATACTTCCAAACTTATTCCACTGTTCCCGAAATTCTTCATGAACAAATGCAGACGCGTTCTTGAAGCCGACTTCAAAAGGAATAATATCCTTTTCTTTTACGCCATTGTAATATTTTGACCTGCGAACAACCTGTATGATATTCTCTTCCAAATTGATAAGGTCAATGTTTGCAAATTCTTCACTGACTTTTTCGTTGATTTTTTTATTGATGACTTCATCGTTCTTGTTGACAAAGCCCACCAAAAATTCATTATCGTCACCGATATCAAAACGCATCACGCGCGCTTCGTACCAGCGGGCATAACCAAGAGCAATATCACGGAACAGGTAGCGGAAATTACGCTCGCGAGAAAGGCGGTCAAGGACATTGTTTATGTCAAGGCCTTTCTTCATCATCTCCCGATCAGCGGGATGAATGACGTCCATGACAACAAGCCCACCTATTCCATTGAGCTTGCCCTCGGCCGGAAAAAGACCTTTGAGTTCGTCCTTGCAATACAAAGTCCTGAATGTCTTTTTTGTCGGATTGAAGACAAAAACGGACTCCACCTTTTCGCCAAACTTCATGACGATATTTTCGTTGAGGTGGCGTTCAAGTTCGTAGCGTTGCTTGGAACGGATATCGCGGTCCACATTGCGCAGTCTTAAAGTAAAGCCCTTAAGCATACCGGACTTGTCGCGGTCGGCAAAGAAGTTCATCTGGAAATAAACTTCGGCACCATCCAGTTCACATCTAAACGGAACTATATATTGAGTGGCTTTTTCAAGATTTTGCGCAATCACTTCGCGACGGGTTCGTTCACGAAAATCATCACGATCTTCGGAGCAAACGAAATTATCGCAAATGAGCTTAAACCGCTTACGGAGATTGCGCTCTCCACGGAGAGCGGGTACACGGGCAACCAAGAACTGGCTAGCATGGAAAATATCGACATCATCTTCATCTAGATTTTTTGCCAAATCGACATAGCAGACACAGTCAAATTCATCAGCGATGGAATCGATGATGGCATTGCTCTTTTCAATCCAGGATTGTTGATTTACGTCTTTATTTATCATTCATGCTCCGTCCCTATTAAATATATGAAAAATCCCCAAAAAGCAAATGTTTTCCCCAAAAACATGAGATTAAGGTCACAGGCCCAAAAGCCTCAAAAAAGAGGAAATTTTGCAATTTTTTAGCTGTCAACGCCTGTTTTTGACACATGTGAAAGATATATTGTAGCCATGCTATATCTGAAATTCGCGTTAAACCTTGAAAATCTCGCCGACGAACTGATCGAGGCGGTATCCAAAGCATGGACAAACCCGTTTGAAGCCCCGGCCGTCCTCTTCCCGGACCCGAAACTGGAGCAGTGGTTCAGGCTAAAATGGGTACAGAAAAAGAAGTCCCTTGTCGGATTCAATTCGATGATGATCGACCGTTTCCTCATGGAAATCCTCATCGGCGACGATCCGCACAAGCAAAAGCTGAATTCCGATATGCTCCGGAACGTGATTCTCGCGTATCTCGTCAAGGAGACAAACGGCACGCCGAACTACATGCTGATGGACGACGAGGTCAAGCGCTACCTGGTCATCGATGGAGCGCTCGACGAAACACACCTTTTCGATTTTGCAAGCAAGATGGCATCGCTATTCTTGGAATACGAAACAAGCAGGCCGAGCGATTTCATTCGCGGCATTGACGGGAAGTCTGCGCCGGGCATTCTCGATAAGTGGAAGCAAGAGCAATTAGATGACTTTTTTGGAATGGCGAACCACGACATAGCAAAGCGTGAAGCCTGGCAGCGCGAACTGTACTCCGCCATTTTCCACGCCCACGACGGAAACCTTTCGCTGCTTTCTGAAGTTTTCGAAAACGAAGCAAAGCGCAAAGGAATTGAACGCACGGAATACATGACGATTCCGTACCTCTACATTGCATGCCAAGATGATAAAGGCAATGTCACATTCCACACGGAACACACGGGCAACACGCCGCTATTCATTTTTGGTCTTGGCGGCATGGGCCAGTTCTACCGCGTGATTTTGCAGAAATACGCCGAAACGCACGACGTTTACGCCTACATCCAGAACCCCTGTATGGAATTCTGGGAAGATACTTCAACCGTTCACAACCAAAACGCCAACATCCACCGAAACTGGATTTCGCGCAGTGGACAGTGGAGCGACAAGAGCGGGAACATCGAAAATGTCAAAGCAAAGATGTCTGTCGGTATTTCAGATGCCGGCGAAAGCAATGACGTCGACGACATCCCCGAATACACAATCGCAGAAGCGGAAGCCGAAAATACATTGCTCTGCAACTGGGGACGTTCCGGCCGCGACAACATCAAGCTCTGGTGCCAAGCCGCCAATTACGATTTCGACTTTAGCACAAGCGATGCAAGCGAGCTTCCGCACGATACGCTTTTGCACAAGGTGCAGTACGCGATTGCAAACCGCATCAACACATTGCCTGACTTTGCCGCAAGCGATTGCAAATCAAAAGATTTTAGCCTAGATGTGACCGCAGCGCCGACCAAGATTCGCGAAGTCGAAGCGCTCCACACCAGCATCTGCAAGCTCATGCAGGAAGGCGCACGAGTGAACGACATTCTCGTCGTATCGCCTGCGCTAGACGATTACCGCACCGCCATCAAGACGATTTTCGACCAGACTCCCGAAAGGAAAAAGTATGCCAGCGAAAACGACAGGGACGGATTTTTGCACATCCCGTTTGCGATTGTCGATTCACCGGCCAGAAGTTCGCAGACCGAAAATGTACTGGACAACTTGTTCTCGATTTTGGAACAGGGAACCATTACACGCCCGACATTCTTTGCGCTTTTGCGCAATCCGGTCGTGCAGCAGACGCGCCACATCAGCGAAGACGACGTGAACAATTGGGAAAGCTGGATTGAAGAGACAAACGTCTATCGCGACCGCGAGCACAAAAAAGAGGACTGGCTCGGAGGCGTTCGCCGATTGCTCCTTGCAAAAATGACGAAGAATCCCGTTGCATTTTCACACGGGGATTCTAGCGAAACGCTCATGCCGTATGCCGACATGGCAACAAGCGACAGCCGCTCGCTTTGCAAGTTTGTGGAATGCATCGAAGCTCTCAAGAAGTGGATGGATTTCGGAAAGGCCGGGCAAGTCGCGGACCTCAACAAGCTCAGTGATTTTATCAGCGAATGGATTACGATGTCTGGCGCACCCGACGGTTTCGCCAGCGAAACGATTATCGTCAACAACGTGATGCAGGCCATCGAAGGTCTCCGCAACCAGATGGATGCCGGGCTCGAAAGCATCTCGTGGAAAGTCGTCAAGCAGACGCTTCTCACCGCCGCACAGTCATCCGCTTACAGCTGCGGAACACTTTTCGTCAACGGCATCACGTTCATGAACTTCATCCCGAACCGCATTATCCCTGTAAAGCACTTGTTCTTTATCGGCGGCGATTCCATGAACTTCCCGGGTGCAAAACAGCACAACACGCTAGACCTCCGCAAGTCTTGCCGCCCGTGGCCGGGCGACGATTCACCCATCGCCAAGCGCCGTTACGCGTTCCTCTGCCAGCTCATGAGCACAAGCGCAAGTTTCCACGTGAGCTACGTGAATCAGGACATCCGCAAGGATGCCGAACTTTACCCGACCTCCGTCGTAAATGACATCCGAAAGTTTTTGGTCAACGCTATCAATTGCGATAAGAACGGCGCGACCGCCGAGAAAATCGGGCTTTCCGAAGCGTGGCCCGAGAACAAAATTTCGCTGGATGAAACTCGAGACTTTACGGAACTATTCACGCAAAAGAGCCTCCGCAACAAACGCGCATTCTTGAACATGATGCAGGACGGATTTGCGCACGTGAATCCCGCAACTGGCGCCATGCAATCTGCAGACGAAGACGTCGCCGTCAAATTGCCCGAACGCGTCCCGTTGTATATGCTCAGCGATTTTTTGAAAGACCCGTTCGAATTCCGCATCAGCCAAATGCTTGCCGCCTCCGAATCTGACGACCCAGAAAAGGAACTGTTCGAGCCGATTCATTTTGAACCGCTACAAAAGAGCGAACTTCTCAAGATGATGGTTGCCGCAGAACTTTCGCACAAGTCCGAAGAGCTTGAGAAATTCAAGAAGGAATCAGCGCTTAAAGGCAACATGCCCGATGGCATCTTCGGCGAAAAACTTCTTGCCGAAATGGAATCGCAAAAGAACTTGATCCTTGCAAAAATGGGAGAAAATCTCGTTTCACAAATCAAGGAATCCTGGAGCTATCAGGCAAAAATTCAGGACATTCAAATAAACCGCGGCGCCGACAGCAAGTGGACTCTTTCGGGAACGCTCGACTGGTGCAATAGCGAAAATCTCGACAACATTTCCGAGATGATTACCGTCTCTTCGTCTTACAGCAAGACGACTTTAGACAAGTTCTTATCCCCTTACGTCAAGGCACTAGCCGTCATTGCACAGAGAGCAAGTACACTCGACGCAAATTCAGAACAGACTGTAAAGATTTCCATCTACAATACTGAAGCTACCGCAGAACCCTCGACCGCGACGGTCTCCATGACACCGCAAAAGGCGACCGAAACATTGCAAGAAATCTACACCGCCGCATTCGGTAACGAAACAGAGCGCCCTTATTCCAAGGCCGTTCCCGCCAGCTTGCTCGACACGCAGGGCATTACAAATATCCGCGCGTTCAAGGACAAGCTTTTAGACTGCTGGAAATATTTCGACAAGAAATCACTTTTCGACCCCATCACCGATGTCGGTTTTGAAGCCAATAACTTTACAAACCAATGGGCCGATGCGATAAAGAAAATGCGCAGCCTCATGCTGATTACAGTCACCGAAAACACAAAGAAAAGGAAGGCATAATCATGGAAAATTTCAGTCTCCAAAAATTCGACCCTTCCAAAAGCCTTTTCATTGAAGCCTCGGCAGGTACAGGCAAAACGTACACCATCCAATTGATGGTCGCAAAGCTCATCAGCCTCGGTACACCGCTCAAGAAAATCCTCATCGTCACGTACACCGAAAAAGCCGCCGGCGAGCTCAAGGACCGCATTCGCAAAAAAATTGACGAAGTCCTCGTGAGCCGCAAACTCGACAAGACTAACGAAGCAGAAAAGGAACTCGACGACGCTACACTTGCACTGTTTTCCAAAGCCTACCAAGATGTAGACAACGCCGCCATTTTCACGATTCATTCGTTCTGCCAAAAGGCGCTCAAGGAATACGCCTACGATGCAGGCAGACCATTTGACATGTCGATGATTGACGATAGCGAAGTTCACGATCTTGTCGAACAGTTCATTCGCGACAAGTGGAGCGACAATAGCAATTTCCAGTTTTTGCTCAAGACCGATTCTGCACAGTCCATCGCTAACAAAGTTGCAACCGGCCTCGAAAACATCGTCAACGTCTATCGCGGTAGTGAAGGCGACCGAGAAATCATTCCTCTCGACAAGCCTGAACAAATCACGTTCGGCGATACAGCTTTAAGCGATGATGACATTCGCACCATCGCCATTGCAAAAACGTTTGACGACATTCTCGGCATCCCTGTTTTTGGCGACGCATTTTCAACACTCGAAAAGCATCCGGCCGAAAAATTTGGCAAGACATCTAAGAATTGCATTAGCGATTTTTTAAGTGCGCTCAAGCTCTGGGAAAAAGACAAGACACTCTTTTCAGGAGTCTCGTTCAAGGATAGCGATTTCGTTCGCACAACATGGCCGACCGACGCTTACGAAGCATTCTTATCTTTCAAAGCATTGAAAGAATTGCTCCCCTCCATCAATAACGTTTTGCTCAACAACTTCTTGATTTCGCAAGCCGCAAGCGTTTTTGACGAATGGCAAAAGTACAAGACCGAAAAGAAATGCCAGTCATTCAACGACATGATTCTCTCGGTTCACCGCGCAGCACTTGACACAAGCAAAGGCGATTCCTTGCTCAAGAGCAGGCTCCGCGCGCAATACACGTACGCCATCATTGACGAATTCCAAGACACGAACCAGTTGCAATGGGATATTTTCAGTGCCATTTTCGACAAGATTTTTGTCGTGGGCGATCCCAAGCAATCTATTTACAGTTTCCAAAGTGCCGACGTGAATGTCTATCAAAAAGCGATTCACGAAATCAAAAACGGCATGTCGCTACAGACAAATTTCAGGTCCACCACGGGAATCATCAACGGTTGTAACGAACTTTTCAAAGGCGATTTTTTCACACCGAACGAAGGGGCGACAAAACTCGTCGATTTTGAGCCATCGCTCCCGCCGCAAAATGAAAAGCAAGTCAAGGCTCCGCCTAAAATTAACGACAATGAAGTAGCCCCCATCTGGATTAGCGAACAAGACATCAACGAAGTGGATTTTGCACGCGCCGCCGTTCAAAAAATCATTGACTGGTGCACTTTTGTCGATGGCAAAACCGTATTGCAAGTTTTCAAAAAAGAGGACTGCACGCAATACCGGAACGTGACTTTCAAGGACTTCGCCGTACTCGCCCGCAGCCGTAGCGAAATGGACGCTATCGAAGATGCGATGCGTTCTGCAGGCGTTCCGTTCAGCCGTTACAAGGACAGCAATCTTTTCAGTTGCCGTGAATGCGCTGAATGGATTGCCATTTTCAAGGCCATCAACGCGCCCGATTTCTCGGCATGGAACAGACGCCTTTTAAGCGAAGCGCTCATCACGGACTTTTTCAGAATCGCCCGCCAGGACATTCACTACGCCGAAAGCAAAGCATTCGATGACCCAAACAATCCCGTGCGCCAAAAATTAAACACATGGACGGAATTGGCGCAAAAACGCCGTTACGCCGAAATGCTCGAACGCATTTACAGCGATACGCAAGTCGAAGAACGCTTGACCGAAATTTCCAGATTGCAGAATTTGGCAAGACTCCGTCAAATCGGCAATTACGCCATCGAATACCTTTACAATCACAACTGTTCCATTGAAGATCTCGTGCGGCACTTGGAAGCGCTCGCAAGCTACAGCGAAAACGCCGATGATGAAGACGGCAACCTCGTCGAAAAAAGTAGCGATTACGACGCCGTGCAAGTCATGACGATTCACGCCTCGAAAGGCCTTGAATTCCCCGTCGTGATTTCTGTTGCAGGTTTCAAAGGCAAGCGCCCAGCAACAGTCCCGTTCCTTTACCATGACAACGATGAAATCCGTCTTGGATTCAGCGAACACGCCAAGACCACTCGCGAACGCGAAGAACTTGAAGAATGGAAGCGCCTCTTCTACGTTGACTTCACACGTGCATCTTCGATTCTCATGTTGCCACGTTACGAGAAATGGAAAAATACCAAAGGCGTCAAGCCGGAATACGTATTCCTTGAAAGTTCCATCAACAGACTCATCGAGAAAGCATCGGAACTGACAGCGATTTTACCGAAAGCGGAAAACAGGAATCCGCAACAGCTAAGCGAAACCGTTAAGGAGCGCATTTTAAAACCGCTCAATGAAAATTCCGAAATCGGGAAAGCGTTAAGCACCGATGAAATTCGGGATAACATCATCCAGCAAAAATGCGCCATGGCAAGTTTGCAAGGTAAGCTCGCCGACGCAAGCATCATGCAGTATTCGTACAGCTCACTTTCGGGCAAGGCCGATACTCTCGTAGACGCCGATGACGGGAATCGCACGAACCGCGAAGGCGAAGAAATCGCAACATCGCGCACGTCAACGGTCCAGATTCGCGATATCGATACCGCAGCCGTCAACTGCACCATCGCAGCCGATGCTTCGCTTGATTATCAGACGCATTTGAACGAGAGCGCACACAAGTTCCCGCGCGGTTCACACGCCGGTAACGCACTCCACCGCATTTTCGAATGCACCCAATTTCAAAAGTTCGGTCTGGAAAACAAGACGCTCGAAGACGCGCTCGCGAATCCGCAAACGAGAAACATCATCGAAGAAGAATTCAAGCGCGAATCGCTTCCCATCTGGAATCATCGAGACGCCTGGATTGACATTGCAACACGCTACACGTGGAATACGTTAAATGCAAGATTGCCAGAAATCGCGGGCAACTCCGTGCAATACACAGAGCAAGATTCCGCAGGGAACGCTAAACAAGATGCGCCGCAGACATTTGCGCTGATCGACATTCCGCTAAGCGACCACAAGCCCGAAGTACAGTTCAACCAGAATGCCACCGATGAAAATGACGAAAAATGCACAAGCGACGAAAAACGCGCCGAAAGCGACATTCTCAAGCGTTTCTGCAAAGGCTTCATCGACTTGCTTTTCGTCCGCACCATAAACAGTCAAAAGTACTATTCCATTCTCGACTGGAAATCGGATATGCTCGAGAACAACAATTACACGCCCGAAGCACTCAAGGAAAAAGTCGATAACGATTACTCCATCCAACGCGTGCTTTACAGCTACTGTTTGATCCAATGGCTCAAGCAGTTCTACGGCGAAGGCACAGCCGAGAACTTGAGCGAAGATGACATTTTCAAAAAGCACTTCGGTGGCATTTATTACGCGTTCATCCGCGGCACCGAAGGCGGCACCCCCAAGGGAATTTACGCACAAACTTGGAATAGCTACACTGAACTTGCAAACGCCTATCAAAAAGTAAAAGACCTTATGAGCAAGCCCTCCATCGTTAAGGAGGAAAACTAAAATGGACAATAAAATACTCGCAACAGAATCGATTGACGAATTCATCGACGCCCTCATTGAAATGCGCGGGCTCGTTCCGCTTGACAAGCACTTGCTCCACCTGCTTTTTGAAATCAAAAGCGACATTCCACTCCATACGCAAAAATTCCTGACGCTATGCATGTCGCTCCTCGACGACGGCAACACGCGCGTTCCGCTAGATGCATTGCAATTCACGGATATGTGGACCCGCAAATGGAACGGCCTCGTGATGCTCCGCATCAGCACCGCCGAAGAAGATATCGACGAAAGCGCATTTGCAACCGCAGACGATTTTGCAAGCATTATCACGAACGGCATTCAAGACCTCCTGACAAGTGACTTTTCTGCCATTATGGAAAGCCGAGAAACCGACACGGCTTCCACCGAAGATTCTTTAAGCAAGCCGTTCATTCTCGCCAAGCGCGAAAGCGGTACGCACCTCTATTTCACCAAGCATTTCGATGCCAAATGCGTGATTGAAAAAGCAGCGAATATTTTGTTCAAAAACGGTAGCAAGCCGACCGACGAAGAAATCGCGCAGTGCACCGAAAAAGTCGCAAGCATCTGTAAGCCATTCGGCGACAAGCCCTTCCTCATCAAGAAGCGCCAGGCCGAAGCCATAATCCGCGGGCAAACCGAAAACCTCGTTGTCACAGGTGGCCCGGGCACCGGCAAGACTACCGTCGTTCTCTACATTCTGTGGAACCTGCTTGCAAGCCATAGCGAAATGCTCGATTGGAACATCTATCTCGCCGCTCCGAGCGGCAAAGCCGCCGACCGCATGCGCGAAAGCCTTATCGATGGTCTCGCGAGAATCCGCGACGAACAAAAGAGCGACAACGAGCGCATTTTCCGCAAGCTGAACGAACTCGAAAGCAGTACCATCCACCGTCTGCTCCGATTCTCCAAAAGCAAAGGCGGCTTCATGTACAATCACGAAGAGCAATTCCCCAAGAATTCCATCTTCGTCATTGACGAAGCGAGCATGATAGACATCGAAATGTTCGCTGCACTTCTCGAAGCCATCCCCGAAGGCGCACGCCTCTTCATTCTCGGTGACCCGTTCCAGCTCCCGTCTGTTGATTCCGGCGCCGTCCTCGGCGAAATCTTGAAAGTGCAATCCGGCAAGGATTTTTCCGTCAAGCTCAACGAATCCAATCGATTTGACGACCGTTCAAACATCGGCAAACTCGCCGCAGAAATCAAGGAAGTCGCCGAGAGCAAGAACAACAACAAGTTCGTCCCGCACAAATTCATAAGTGGCGAGGCATTTGACGACCTCGCAAACGAAAACTCCGCAACCTTCAAGGACAAAGTTTTCTACAGAAAGCTCGAAACAGACAACAACCCACTCACTAAAAAAGAAGAAGACAAACGCATCGAATCGTTCATTGCCGAATGGTCCCGCAATTTTGCCAAGCTCCCCGAGCTCGCTGAACAGATTCATCCGCAACGCACCGGCACCGAAGCAGACGATCCCGACCACAGCGAAACCGCCCGACGCAATCAAATCTGGCAACTATCGCTGACAAAGCGAATCCTCTGTGCCGAACGCCGAGGCCTCCGTGGCATCGAAAACATAAACAAAAAAGTTTGCTCTAAAATCAAGAGCCTCTGGCGCGCCAAAAAGAAATCGCAAGGCGAAACCGTCCAATGGGATGATTCCGGCTACTTCCCGGGTCAACTCCTCATCATCACGCGAAACCAGGAAATGTTCAAGCTCTACAACGGCGACACGGGAATCGTCGTCTTCGACGGCAACACCCCCTGCCTCATGCTCAAAAAAGCGCCTCCCCAAGGCAGCGAAAGGACACGCGACGACTTCGTCTTCTACCCGCTCTCGGTCCTCCCCGAAGATTCCATTGCGACAGCATTTGCCATCACCATCCACAAATCGCAAGGCTCCGAATATAAACACGTCACCATGTTCCTGCCAACTAAAATCGGCCACCCCCTCCTCACCAACCAAATCATATACACAGGCATCACCCGCGCCAAGGAGAGCGTCACCATCATCGCAGGCGATGACACGTTCAAAGCCGCAGTCACCACCGTCAGCGAGCGCGACACGGGAATTTCGCTATAGTTTTACAATTCCTTGTACCCGCGCCCACATTTCTGTGTATATTTAAGTAAGAAAAAAATAAAGGAAGAAAAATGGCAACAATCAAAGAACTCAAAGCAAATGGCGCCCCGCGTTTCAAAGTCCCGGGCAAAGAAGAAATCTACGACGCATTCGACCAGTACCTCGCTGAGAACTTTCTCGGTGAAACCGTCGAAGCCATCCCCGCAGCACCGACCAACGGCGAATTCGCCCCGCAGGCAGTCGCACTCTACGCCATCGCCAACACAGGCAAAGGCAATGCAGGCCTCTGGAAAGCAGGCACCGGCACGTCCTCCAAGAACTGGGACCTCAGCTTTTTGCAGGGCATCCTGAACCAGTTTTCCACCCTCCCGGCAGCCACCCGCGGCAAGACCGTTTCCGAAATCAAGGAACAGCTCGAAGACTTCGCTTCCAAGAAGTTTGCAAAGAACCCTGCAAACGCCCGTAACGGACTTTTGCACCTCTGCAACCCGAACATCTACGCCCCGATTTACTCATTTGCAGACAAACTCGCAATCTGTAAGGAACAGTCCCGTTTGCTCGAAGACTTCAAACTTTCGAAGCGCTGGGATAGCGGCCTCTTGAAACTCAAAGTCTTCCGCAAAGACGGCTACGTCGCCATCCAAACCGATGAACAACTTTGCTGGATTTTCGATAAACTCTCGACCATGCACAAAATCGAAGACGAAGAATTCGAAGTTTTCATGAAGAACTACTTCACCGCTCCGAAAAAGAGCACTGCGAAGAAGAAGTAGTAATAGAATGTCACCCCGGATTTATTCCGGGGCCGCCATACACAAATGTTTACAGCGCATCGCCCGCAATTACGCGGGCGATTTTTTTATTTTCGTCGCAAACAAAAAAGCACTACCCAAACCTACCCAGTCCTATCCAATATAGCGAAAAAGAGCTTTTGATTCTCCAAGTCCTCAAAAGCAATCCCTCTATGACGCAAGGAGAAATGGCTCAATCATTGGGAATGGATTCAAACCAAATAAAGTATTACCTTAACAAGCTTAAGAACGGTCCTAATCCGGCAATCCGCCATATCGGTACAACGCGTAACGGATATTGGGAAGTGTTGGTAGAAATCTAGTAGGGAGGAAAAGATGGCTGCGTAAATTCGCAGGAAGTAGTAGGTTATGTAAAATTTTCTTGCCCCTCTTGCCAGTTTTTTGGATATTAGGTACATTACATCTCAGCGCGTCATTCCGTAAAAAGGAATGATGCGCTTTTGCTTTATTCGGCTTTGCCATATTGCAAGGGCGCTCCCAGTAAAAACAATAAACACAGGAGACCCTATGACTAAAAAAGAAGTTACCACTTATTCTCAACAGACGTTTGAAAACATCAAGCACTTTGATGAAAACGGGAATGAATTTTGGTATGCAAGAGAACTGCAAACGGCTTTGGAATATACAGAATGGAGAAATTTCGAAAAAAGCATAAAACGAGCAAAGGAAGCATGCGCATCAAGCGGTTTTGTTGAGACAGACCATTTTGTTGGCGTCAACAAAATGGTTACTCTTGGTTCTGGTTCACAGCGTGAAATTACCGATATCAAGCTTTCCCGTTACGCTTGTTACCTGATTGTAATGAACGGGGACCCCCGTAAAGAAGTAATTGCTCTTGGACAAACATATTTTGCAGTAAAGACTCGTCAAAAAGAAATTTCGGATACAATGTCGCAACTTTCGGAAGATGAAAAACGATTGGCTATTCGCGATGAGGTTACGATTCGCAACAAATTCCTAGCCAGTTCTGCGAAAGCAGCTGGTGTTGAAACGCCCGTGGATTATGCGGTGTTCCAAAATCGCGGATATCAGGGGCTTTACAACGGCTTGGGAATGAAAGACATTCACAAGCGTAAAGGTCTCAAGAAAAACGAGCAAATACTGGACCACATGGGAGCTACAGAGCTTGCTGCAAATCTTTTCCGCATTACACAAACAGATGACAAACTCCGTCGTGAAAACATCAAGGGAAAAGAATTGGCAAATGAAACTCATTTTGCCGTAGGCAAGAAAGTTCGCCAAACAATCGCCGAACTTGGTGGAACAATGCCAGAAAACCTCCCCACGCCCAAAATCAGTGCTAAAAAGTTGAAACAGGAACGCAAGAAAACCATCGCGAAGAAATAACAAATCTCGCCAAAACATCCCCATTTCATTTTGACGCACCGATTGTTTCACTGGCGAAACACCGACCGTCACTTTCTGAAATACCCGCCTCGTCTGCGACCTTCCAATCGCATTTTTCAGCCACCCGCGCACACATTTTTGCACTTTTTTCGCCGTTTCACCCATCAAAAATTGCGTTTTTTCATCAAATTTCGCCATTTTTGCAATTTTCGCCATCACCTCACAAAAAAATTTTTCTGCACAAGCCTCAAAAAAGAAAAAGTTGGCACGGCTTTAGCTTAAGGTAGGGTGTAAAACAAAAGGGCCAACGGTAAACGCCGAGCCCGCAACAAAAAGAGGTTAAAATTATGATGAACACACAGATCCTTCCGAACGCTTTCTATGGTATCCAGAACTTCATTGACAGCTTGAACGCCGCAAACGCAAAGTGCGAAGGCACCTACACGCCAAAGGCCGACTACTACGAAACCGAAGGCGGCTTTGCTCTTGAAGTCGAACTTCCGGGCGTCAAGAAAGAAGACATGGACATCCAGGTCGAAAAGAATATCTTGACCGTCAAGGCGACCCGCGCACGCAAGGACGAAAAGTTCACTTACGAACGTAGCTTCCGCTTGGCAGACGATATCGATACCGAAAACATTAAAGTCTCCTTGGAAAACGGTATCCTGAAATTCGACCTTACCAAGAAAGCTCAGGCTGCAGCCCGCAAAATTACCATTGCCTAACGGCAATCGGGCTAGCGCCTCGTGCTGAAAAGCACATTAACCAAGCAATTTTTCATACAACTCCTCCTTAGAACAAAGAAATTCCCGGCAGCGATGTCGGGAATTTTTTATTGCCAAAATTTCTTTTTTGTACTATATTTGAATTTGCGAATGATTCTCAAATTGAATTTACACGTACTTGACAGGTTGATGGTCGCGCTGGCGCTCTTTTACACGGAGCACCACGTTGAACATCATTGTCACGGCGAGCATTGCCACGTCTGCCATCACCTCCATCACTGTCTGGACTTGATTTCGGAATTCTGCTTTGAACTCGTTGAAGCACCGATTGAAATCATTTGCCGCTGTTTTCTTTTTAAGTTAGTGAAATTTGCAGTCCTTGTACTGCGCCCGACAACGCTAGTTTCACAAAAGATTTTACTGCTAAATTAACTTTCCAGCAGTACAACTAAATTCTTTTTCAATAGAATCTTGCCATGAACGCCCCAGGACTCGTCTGGGATAACATCAGGCATATTCTTTCTATTGCCCTAAAAAATTATTCAACATTCATAAAAGGTTAAAAAATGAAAAAGCTTTCATTTTGTTCTTTGGCGTGCGCCATTTTTGTCGCAGCGCTCTTCTCCCTCGTAGCCTGCAACAGCGTTTCCGAAAACAAAAAGCAGGAATCACACGAGCTCTCCATCATCACCACCATTTATCCAGAATACGCGTGGACAAAAGAAATCCTCGGAACACGCACCGATTCCGTCAATCTCACGTTGCTCATCAAGAACGGTATCGATTTGCACAGTTACAAGCCCACAGCCCACGATGTCGCAAAAATTGCAAGTGCCGACATGGTAATTTACGTCGGTGGCGAATCTGACGAATGGATTAAAGACGCGCTCACAGCATCCCCGAAAAAGGGCCGCGTTGAAATCAATTTGATGGAAGCTCTTGGCGACCGCGTAAAGGCAGAAGAAATCGTCGAAGGCATGCAGGCCGAAGAAGAACACCATCACGACGAAGAAGTTGAAAACGATGAACACGTTTGGCTCTCGCTGAAGAATGCCGAAATTCTCGTGAAGAAAATTGCCGAAGAACTTTCCAAAATCGATGTCACCCACGCATCCGCCTACAAACAAAATGCCGAAGCCTACATTGCCCAAATCCAGTCACTTGACGCAGAATACCGCACCGCAGTAGAAAGCGCCGCCCGCAAGACAGTTCTTTTCGGCGATCGATTTCCTTTTCGCTATCTGGTGGACGATTATGGTATTAAGTATTATGCCGCGTTTGTTGGCTGTTCCGCCGAAAGCGAGGCTAGCTTTGAAACTATCGCATTCCTCGCAGGAAAAATGGACAGCGAATCCCTCCCGTCAATTTTCATTATCGAAAACGGCAATGACAAAATCGCAAAGGCAGTGCTTGCCGCAAGTAAAAAATCCCAGAACGCACAAATTCTCACCATCAATTCAATGCAGTCTATCACAGAAGAGCAAATAAACAACGGCATCAATTACTTATCGCTAATGAAAGCTAACTTGGAAAACTTGAAAAAGGCTTTGAACTGATATGTTTCTGCTCAAGTGCAACAAATTAACACTGGGATACAACAACAAAGACATTCTTCACAGTTTTGATTACGGGATTCATTCCGGCGAATACCTCTGCATCATAGGCAGAAACGGCTGCGGAAAGACGACGTTCTTGCGCGGCCTCGCCGGAGTTTTACGCCCAAAATCTGGGAAGATCGAACTTTGCGACAATCTCAGGCGAAACCAAATCGGCTACTTGCCTCAAATCACGATAGCGCAAAAAGATTTCCCGGCATCTGTCGAAGAAATCGTCCTTTCGGCATTTCAAGGGAAAAGCCTGTTGTTGCCATTTTATGGGAAAGCCCTCCGCAAACGCGCAAACGAGTGCTTGGAACTCACGCGGACAGAGAATCTGCGGAAAGAAAGTTTCCGCGAACTTTCTGGCGGTCAAAAGCAGCGCGTTCTTTTGGCGAGGGCATTGTGCGCTGCCGAGCGCTTGTTGCTTTTGGACGAGCCCGTCACAGGACTTGATCCCGAATCATCGCAGAACATGTACAACATTATCAAGGACCTTCACGAAAATAAGAACATGACTATCGTGATGGTCACACACGACGTTGAGGCCGCACGCAACAATGCCACTAGGATACTGAACTTTAACGAATTAGTGCATTAACGGAGATGCCCGCACAGAGGCGGGCATGACAATTTATCCCATGCTTGACAAACTATTCTTCTACCTAGACTTCCCTTTTGTACGCTACGCGATTATTGTCGGAACGCTCATCTCGCTATGTTCCTCGCTTTTGGGCGTCACGCTCGTTCTCAAGCGGTACTCCTACATAGGCGATGGACTTTCGCACGTCGCATTCGGAGCGCTCGCGATTGCTGCAGTTCTTAAAGTCACGAACAACATGCTCATCATTTTGCCCGTGACCGTAGCTGTTGCAATTTTACTCCTTTGCGGTAGCAGAGACTCGCGTTCGGGCATACAAATCAAGGGTGATGCCGCCATCGCCATGGTTTCGGCTGGGGCCCTTGCCATAGGCTATTTGCTGGTGAACATATTCTCGTCATCGGCAAATGTCGCGGGCGATGTCTGCACAACGCTATTCGGCTCCATGTCCATTCTCACGCTCAAGCCGACAGACGTTTACCTTTGCGTAATCCTTTCTGCAATCGTCCTCGTAACATTCGTCCTCTTTTACCACAAGATTTTTGCCATCACGTTTGACGAAAATTTTGCACGTGCAACAGGCGTAAATGTCAACGCATTCAACCTCCTTATCGCCATCATCATCGCAGCGATTATAGTCCTTGCCATGAATCTCGTTGGCGCGTTACTCGTTTCGGCACTCGTCGTATTCCCCGCACTTTCCGCCATGCGAGTTTTCAAAAGCTTTTTCACAGTAACCGTTGCCGCAGCTGTAATTTCCGTCGTCTGTTCCCTCACCGGTATCATCATTGCCATCCTCGCTGGAACTCCTGTCGGTTCAACGATTGTCGCTGCCGATATTGTCGCATTCCTCATCTGTTACACAACAAGTTTCATCCGCTGCAGGAGAGCTTAACGTCATCCTGAGTCCCGAAACGGAGTCCGGGATAAACTCCGCGAAGGATCCATATTTTTTGGAGATTAAATCTTGCATAAATTATTTTCAATTTCTCTTCTACTCCTCTTCACAACCTCAACATTTGCCAAAGAAAATTCCAGCAATGCCGACATCGACCTCACGCGAATGAGCAGTACCATGGTCTACTCGATGGTCTACCAAATGGTCACCGACCCTCAAAAATACGTCGGCAAGCGCATCAAAATGAAAGGAGCCTTTTCGAGCTATTTCGATGAAGAAGCAAACCAACGTTTTTTCGGTTGTGTTATCAAGGACGCCCTCGCCTGTTGTTCACAAGGTCTCGCATTTGAGCTAGCCAAGCCACGCAAGTTTCCAAGCGAATACCCATCCGAAGGTACATTCATCACCATCATCGGCACATTTGAATTTGAAAAAGTAGAAGACGGCATCGGTTTCCCAATAATCAAAGACGCCAAAATGTTCAGATAAGATTTCACCCATACAAAGGATAAAAATGAAAATCAAACATCTCTCTATTGCCGCGCTCTGCGCGTTCTTTGCCGCATGTAGCGACAGCAATTCCACCTCCACCGATCAGCACGAGCACTTCGAAGCCGAAGGTTGGAACCTCTACTGGCCCGACTGGAAACTTGCCTACAGTGTTTACCAGGGCAAAGAAGACAAGAGCCTTGAAACGCTCCGTGTCAATGCAAATTGCCTTAGCGAACATTTGACCGTCAAGTTTCTCGATGACGAAAAGAAAGAAGTTTCCGCTCCCAAGGACGACGAGCACACACTCGGCTGGAGCATTGGCGACGAATCCATCCTCGACATCGAAGCATGTGGCAGCTGGGGATTCCACCTGAAAGGCGTCAAGGAAGGCGAAACAACGCTGACTCTCAAAGTCAAGCACCACGACCATGCCGACGCACGTACGCCGGAAATCCGCATTATTGTTGATAAAGCCTTGAAGGCAGAAGATTGCCCGTTCCAGGACGATGACGATGATGAATAACACCCTTATTAGGGCTGTCATGGGGAGCCTCCTTTGCGGAGGCTTCCTTCATTTTTCTCTTGCCCAAGAATTTATCCAAGATTTAGGCAATTCAACAGTTGTCGCCGAACAATCTAGCGAAACAATTTTAAACGGACTCCGCGAAGACGAAGTTTTAAAAGACGAAAAACTCGATCGCAAAATTTCTACAACTATTGCAGAGACTATAAAAAACGAGCCCGACATCGCCATTCGTTCAATGGGCCCTGCCGCCGCACGCCCTGTCATCAAGGGGCTTTCAGGCAGTCACGTCACGCTTATCGAAGACGGTTCCTTTTGCGGAGACATGAGCGCCACCTCGCCCGACCATGCCGTTGCATCCGAAGTGCTGACCGCACACAAATTGCGCATCACGCGCGGACCGCAAATTCTCGCACAATCTTTCGCCACCGCAGGCGGCGTCATTCAAGTAAATCACCAAGACATTCCCTACGATGATTCGCTTTTCCACGGCTACATCGCGAACTACGCCGAAACAGGCCAACCGGGATTCGCAACCGTTATCAGCGCAAATGCCAACGTTCACGGCGTTTCGCTCAAAGGCGAAGTTTCTGCACGTAACATGGGCGACATGCAAACGCCCAATGGCACGCTCAAAAACACGGATATCGAAAACAGGAGCATCGCCATCGGTGCCGCCTACAGCCTTGACCGTTTCAAGTTTGGAGCCTCATTCCGTTCTTTCAATTCCGATTACGGCATCCCCGGCGGATTCATCGGTGGTCACCCCAACGGCGTCGACA
Source organism: Fibrobacter sp. UWB2 (assembly GCF_002210425.1). NCBI lineage: Bacteria > Pseudomonadati > Fibrobacterota > Fibrobacteria > Fibrobacterales > Fibrobacteraceae > Fibrobacter > Fibrobacter sp. UWB2. The sequence goes on from NZ_MWQK01000003.1 coordinate 193,282, forward strand.
TTGAACTATCCAAACGCGATTTTACTTTGCAAGGACTGTACATTCCCGCAGCACGCCCCGACACACTCAACGTCATCTTCCGTTACAACCAATACCACCACAAGGAATTTGAGACAAAGAAATACGTTGGCGCAGAATTCGCGGTCAATCAAGCAAACTTGCGCATTGAAAAATTCATCGCCAATAGCGGTCCATTTTTCGGCATTCGCCTCGGCACAGAACTCGACAGCCGCTCTGTCGAAATGGGCGGTTACGTCTTTACGCCTCCCACCAATTCTTACGCCGCATCGCTATTTTCCATCGCCAGTTTAAATGGATGGGATGGTTTAGAAATCACCTTATCCGCACGACTTGGCGGAGCATTCTTCAGACCTCGCGAAAGCGTCGTTGCAGACAAAGACGCTATTGAAGACCGCAATTTTGCACTATGGGCTTTCGCTGCCGAATTTTCACAAATCGTCGCCCCCGGGAAATTTCTGACACTTGATGTATTCCGCACCACGCGCGCCCCGACCATCGAAGAACTCTACAACCAAGGTCCACATCTCGCCGCCTACACCTACGAACGCGGCTATCACAAACTCGATGATGAAAGCGGTTACGGAGCAGAACTCGAATTTCGAGATTACGGCGAGCACTTCAACTGGCGAGCCTCAACACACATCACCTGGTTCCTGAATCACTTGGCGCCACGCGCCACTGGTGACACTAACTGGTCCCAGCTTTTGCCGATCTACCAGGTCAGTGGAGATGACGCACTCCTCATGGGCGCAAGCGCATCCATCGAGACTTCTGCAGAGCAGGGATTTTACGCCCAAGCGGGTGCGAGTTACGTTTGCGGATTTTACCAGAACGAAAACTGGAGCGATATGCCACAAATTCCGCCGTTCCATTTTCACGCCGAAATGGCCTACATTTGGTCACACGTCCACGCAGGAGTCAACACGGAATTTGCACTCGCGCAAAACCGCCTAGACCGCTACGAACAACGCACACCCGGCTACGTCACGTTCGGTGCGCTACTGGAATTCCATTGGGCGCTCACACTCGCTAATTACAGCATCATCCTTCGTGGCGATAACTTGTTCAATGCCGATGTCCGCAACCATCTTTCTCGACTCAAATCCGTCATGCCCGAGAAAGGACGTAATATAAGCATCCTCGTAAAAGTCGAGATTTAGCGGCAAAGCGGTGGCGATTATGGTCTTTCTCGCGCGATATTTGTATATTCTTTAGCGTAAAAAAGAAGAATTACGATGGCCGATAAAGAATTGCTTGATAAAGAAGTTTTAAAGACCGTTAGCCGCATTGAACTTTCTGTGCGCGGCACGCTCGACACCGTGATGACCGGAGCTTACCACAGTTCCTTCAAAGGGAACGGTATGGAATTCAGCGAAGTCCGCGAATATATGCCCGGTGATGACGTGCGCACCATCGACTGGAACGTGACCGCCCGAACCGGCACACCTTACGTCAAAAAATTTATCGAAGAACGCGAAATGACCATGCTCCTCATGGTCGATGCTTCAAGCAGCTCCGAATTCGGTTCTGGCAAGCAAATGAAAGGTGAAGTCATGGCAACGCTCACGGCTCTCCTCGCCTTTGCGGCCATTAAGAATAACGACAAGGTCGGTCTCCTCATTTACACCGACCAAGTCGAACTTTTCATTCCGCCTGAGAAAGGCCGCAAGCACGTGCTTCGCCTCATCCGCGAAATTCTTTACTTCAAGCCGCAACACCACGGCACCAATACGCAAGTAGCATTGGAATATGCCGGCAAGATTTTGAACCGCAAAGCTGTCGTTGTCGTAATGAGTGACTTTTTGGATGAAGGTTTCGAAAACGCATTCAAGATTTTGCGCAAGCGCCATGACGTTCTCGCCGTGTCCGTTGTGGACCCGCGCGAAATGGAACTTCCGCCCGCAGGCCTCGTAGAACTCGAAGACCCCGAAACCGGTGAAACGCTTTTGATAGACACCGGCGATGCCGCCTTCCGCGAAGCATTCGCCCGCGAAGCCAAACGTCAAGGCAAGGCAACCAAGGAACTCTTCCAGCGCATGTCCATTGACTTTGTCCGCATCGAGACTCACGACGACTTCAAGGAAACAGTCGCCCCGCTCATCGAGCACTTCCGCCGCCGCGCCCGTGCTGCCAGCCGATAACTAACATTCAACATTTTGGCCGACTCAGTTGAACTTGTCATTCCGGCCTCCGAGCCGGAATCTCCTTTTATTAGCAAAGCTTTCTAAACCGTTGCCGGCCTATACCCGAGCAATTTCATGCTATAAAGCGCAGTCCCCTTGCTGATGCTACGAACGCCCGTAGCGTATCCGAAAATTTTTCGAAGCGGCACATCCGCTTTCAAAAAGTGCGTTTTGCCATCGCCTTCGATTTCTTTCACTTTGCCGTCACGCGCCTGAATATCGCCCGTCACAAGCCCTGCAAAATTCACCGGGCATTCAAGCGAAAGTTCCATCACAGGTTCGTACAACTGCACATCCGCAGGTTTCACAAGTTTTGCCACCGCATCAGCACAGCACTTCTTGATCATCGGCGGGAGCGCCCCTTCTGTCCATTCAAAGCGATGGACTTCAAAACGCACGCCTACAAGCGGACCCTTGCCGAGCACGCCAACTTCGGTCGATTCCAAAAGCGCCGAGCGCACGCCTGCCAAAATTTCAAGCGGAGCCTTTTCCATAAATTCCGCAGACAAGCGAATATCATGAGCATCACCCTCTAGCGGAGATGCCGAAATGCTGATGGACATTTTGTGCGGACCAATCTGGAATGTGTTTTCGGCAGGGCCAACTTCACGGCACAAGCGTTCTTGCCAGCGCACTTCAGGACTCCCTGCACGCACTTCGCAACCAAATTCACGTTTCAATCGAGCAAGCAAAACATCGAGCTGCACCTCGCCCACGGTATGCAAATACCAGAATCCGCCATCGTCCTTTTGCACGCGGAAACTCGGATCCATTCGCGCAAGCACTGAGAGGCTGCGCTCCACGTGGGCATAATCTTCCGTGCGCACACATTCCACACGAGTCTGCAAAAGTGGCAAATAATTTTCGCTGATCGACGGCGCGGCATTTTCAACAACATTCCCCGCCGCATCTCGCTCCGCACTCTCGCTGCACATTCCACAACCATCTAACCAAATCACCTGCCCGAGTTCCGTTTCAAACGGCGAAACCATCGCATAAATGTCGCCCGAACGGATTTCATCCACTGGCAAAAGCATATTCGCCTTGAGCCGTGAAAATTCAAAACCCGCCGGCCAATCGCGACGCAACAAATCCACATGACTGCGGAACAGCGAAATCTCGCCCACGCCACGGAAATGCCTCAGGCGCACAACTTGCCCAAGCTCATTTACACCAAACGTCGGGACTTCCGGTAAAAAGAACGAAAGCGCCGTCACAAGGCTGCGAATTCCAAAGCCTTCCAACGCAGAACCCGCATAGCAAATCACATATTCATCGCTTGCAGCAAGAGCCTTGAGCCCGCGCAAAAGCATCTTTGGCGGCACCGGCTTATTTTCAAGCGCAAGCGACAAAATTTCATCGTCAAAATTGCTTGCAAATTCCACCGCTTCATCGTAGTACTTTTTCAAAAGCGCACGTTCTTCCGCCGCACCCGCATCCGATTCCCAGCCGTCATCGAGAACTTCCGCACCCGACTCCGAATGCACCAAGCGACTCTGGCTCAGCACATCGAGCATCGCGCACATCTTGCCTTTTTTAAACTGTGGCACAGACATGAGCACCGGGCGCACGCCAAGCGTTTCTTCAATGTTAATGAGCGTCTCGTCCAGCGAATAATCGGGATTATCGAGCTTGTTTACAAACAAAATCGTACGCACGCGGGATTCGCGCAACTTGCGGAACGACGCAAGCGTCTGCGTTTCGACGCCACTTGCGGCACTCACCACAAGCACAGCGCCTTCCACAGCCGTAAGCGCCATATCGACTTCGGCACCAAAGTCGACATGCCCCGGCGTATCAATAAAATTGAACCATGTATTTTTCCATTCGAAATGCGCCACGCCACTTTCAATCGTGATGCCGCGTTCCTTTTCTTCGGGCATGTAGTCCATCGTGGCTAAGCCATCTTCCACGCGCCCCGGGCGGTGAATCTCGCCCGCCGCGAAAAGGATTCTCTCAGAAAGTGTCGTCTTGCCCGCATCAACGTGGGCGAGAATGGCAATATTTCGAATCGGCTGTTTCATAAGCCCAAAGATACATTTTTACCGGTTCATGAACGAGAGTTTCAGCGCATTCTTGTAGAGTCGATTTGCCCAAGCTTCGTGGCTTGCAGATTCACCATAAAGGTCATCCAGAATCGTCCGGATTCCCGCTACGCCGCCACCCTTTTTCAAGATGTATACCACGAGCAGGCTAATCACGCCAAGCGACGAGTTGATAATATCCAAGTCCGTATTCGCGAGCTGGAATGCAGCCAAATGGTACGCATCATCGGAATCCTCCTTGATGAGTTTATCTACATCTGCAAGCGTTTCAAAGCGTAAGAACTTCAGCGCCTTCAAAAAAGGCATCATCGACGACTCGTGAATTTCCGCCTGGTTGATTGCCGCAATACGCTGGTTCAACTTGTCAAACGGTCGCAACTTCAGATAATTCGTAAACGAGTCGCCGTTCAGCGCCACTTCATCAAAGCGCCCCGAATGCACAAGCGACTGCACATGATATCTGTAATTGTTGATTTCCGTTCGAATTTTGCAGAACTGTTCATCGACAAGTTCCAACATACCCGCCAAGCGGTTCAAATTGCGTAAGTATTCATGCGGAATTTCAAAGCCCGACTTGTAACCCGTATCGTGATCCAGCGTAGCCCACACATGTTGCAAAGCCGTACGCATCTGGATTTCAAATCGAATTTCATTGAGCTCAGGGCACTCCGGATCTTCGAACAAAGCTTTCGGAATGGTACATATAAAGTGTAACGAGTTATAGCCAAAACTGTCGAGCTCGTGCATTTTGCGTTTGTCAACGCTATTTTTCCAGTCAATTTCAAACAAGCTCTCGACAAGCGCTGCAATTTTATCCACATCGTCGTTATAGAACGCAATCACGCGGGCACCCAAAATGTCCGTCAAATCAGTCAGAGACTTATACTTGCCATTTTTACGCTCAAGCTTTTCGGCAAGGCTTGCTTCAGCCTTGATTCTAGCTTCAACGGCAGTCACATAGATATTGTTCTCTGCCACTTTTTTCTTGAGCAAATCACAGACAAAATCCCTCATTTTTTCAAAAACAGGCATCTTTTCACGATAATCTTCAAGAATCATCGTTTCAGCAGGACTCAATCCATATTTTTCAACAGAATCTTCGTTCATTACTTTCTACCGCCAAATATCTTTTCAATCAAATCCGTAAATTCTGCATACGCAAAAGTACCTTCGAGTTCTTTCAACGATGCAGCCAAACCGCGATAATGCCATTCGTGTTCCTTAATATCGGTCACGTGGAAAATTTTCCAGAGTTCATCGCCTTTTTGGACAAAATCACGATAAATGATTCTTGCATTGCTGAGCTTATCGCCCATCGCCACAATCTTTGCATCGCGACTGGCCCCTGCCAAGCGGTCAATTGCCGCCTGCTTGCGAGAATGCCAAGAATCCGATTCGCTCACGCCTTCCATGAACACGTCCGATTCTTCTTCCACAAGTTTCGCCACGCGTGGTCCAAACTCGCGACTGATATCATCCAAAGTAACAGACGTATCTTCAACGGTATCGTGCAAAGCGGCAGCCGCCATCAATTCCTGGTCATCCGTCATGGTCGCTACAATTTCCACAGCTTCCATCGGGTGGACAATGTAGGGGAAGCCTTTTCCGCGGCGGCCCGTACCGGCATGAGCCTTGACCGCAAAAACAATAGCCTTGTCGAGAACAGAAGTATCCATTTTTAGTCCTCCAGGAAGTACTGAACATTGGTCACTACGCGCACGTTCTTGATAAACGGCGTATTTTCATCACGGTCGCTAATGGAGAACTGTCCCTGCGTTGCTGTTTTGATTTTACCGAGCTTGCTTTCGGAATCCGTTGCAAACTTTTCAGCAGCGGCACGGGCGTTCTTGTTCGCCTCGTCAATCATCGTGGGCTTGATTTCGTTCAGGCCATTAAAGCTGTAAATTTTGCGGTAGCGGTAATCATCGCCACTGAATGCAATTCCCTGTTTCAAAAGTTCGCCCTGCTTACCCATGATTTCACGGACGCGATCTACATTCTTCGATGCAACCGTCGTCACCACAGTTGCAATGTAGCGGAACGGACGGCGGTTATCGCCATAGCGTTCGCCTTGGGCATCTTCAATTTCCGGAGCAGACCAACTGATTTCAGCCGCATCCACGCCGTTATCGCGCAAGAACTTTGCAAGCGTTGCATTTTTCGTCTGCACGGCATCGTGAATCAATGAAAGGTCATTCCCGACTTCTTTGTACACAATAGGCCAAATCACAAAATCGGCCTTGACCTCGCGTTCCGAGAGTCCCCGGACCGACACAACACGGTCCCTATCTTTCGTGTGGATCATAGCGCAATAGAGGAATGCGCCAAGCCCGAGAATACCAATAGCCAACAATAAAGCTTCTTTAACTCTAGACATATATTTCTCCTTCGCCGCGAAACACCCACGGCTATAAGTTTAATATACAATCTTTAAGAGCTGCGGCTCTCGCCTATTGACGCCTTTGGCGTCCGTAGCGGCGGCTCGCATATGCAAAAGCAAGCTTTTGCGCATGAACTCGCCTTGCACACTTTTTCTATATTTGCATCGAAACAAAAACCCGCGTGTGCGGAAAGGATAATCTATGTCTAAACTGACTGATTCTAAGGAATGGAAGGCCCTCGAGGCCCATGCCGAAGTCGCCAAGACTTGGCAGATGAAGGAACTCTTCGCGAAGGACCCGACTCGCGCCGACAAGTTCAGCGCCGAAGCCTGCGGACTCTTCCTCGACTACTCCAAGAACATCATCACCGACGAAACCATGGCCAAGCTCCAGGACCTCCTGAAGTCCGCCAATTTCGAAGACATGCGCGCCAAGTACTTTGCTGGCGAAAAGATTAACACCACCGAAAAGCGCGCCGTGCTCCACACTGCACTCCGCTACAAGGGCAACGATCCGATCTGCGTCGATGGCAAGGATGTCATGCCTGAAGTTCGCGCCGTGCTCAAGCACATGGAAGACTTCACCCACCTCGTCCGTAGCGGCAAGTGGAAAGGCCAGAGCGGCAAGTCCATCAAGTACGTTGTCAACATCGGTATCGGCGGTTCCGACCTCGGTCCGGTGATGGTCACCGAAGCCCTCAAGCCGTATGCAGAAAAGCCGATCGCAGGCGAAACTTCTCCGGAAGTCTACTTTGTTTCTAACATCGACGGCACCCACATGGCCGAAACCCTCAAGAAGGTGAACATCGAAGAAACGCTCTTCATCGTTGCTTCCAAGACGTTCACGACTCTTGAAACCATGACGAACGCCGAAACCGCTAAGGCAGCCGTTCTCAAGGCATTCAACGGTGACAAGTCCGCTATCGCAAAGCACTTCGTCGCTCTCTCCACCAACACCGAAGCCGTTACCGAATTCGGTATCGACCCGGCAAACATGTTCGAATTCTGGAACTGGGTTGGCGGCCGCTATTCTCTGTGGTCTGCAATCGGTCTTTCCATCAGCCTCCGCATCGGCTTCGAAAACTACATGAAGCTCCACCAGGGCGCTTACGAAATGGATCAGCATTTCAAGACCGCTCCGGTCGACAAGAACCTCCCGGTCATCCTCGCCCTCATCGGCGTTTGGTACAACAACTTCTTTGGCGCATCCAGCTACGCCATGCTCCCGTACGACCAGTACCTCCACCGCCTCGCCGCCTACTTCCAGCAGGCCGACATGGAATCCAACGGCAAGACCGTTGACCGCGATTCCAAGCGCGTGAACTACCAGACGGGTCCGATCCTCTGGGGCGAACCGGGTACGAACGGCCAGCACGCCTTCTACCAGCTCATCCACCAGGGCACCAAGATGATTCCGTGCGACTTCATCGCCCCGGCAAACAGCCACAACAAGATTGGCGATCACCACCAGAAGTTGCTCTCCAACTTCTTCGCTCAGCCGGAAGCTTTGATGAACGGCAAGACTCTCGCCCAGGCTCAGGAAGAACTCCGCGCCGCCGGCAAGTCCGAAGAAGAAATCGCATTCCTCGCTCCGCACAAGGTATTCGAAGGCAACAAGCCGACGAACTCCATCATGATGGACTACGTGAGCCCGGAACGCCTTGGCGCTCTCATCGCCATGTACGAACACAAGATCTTCACGCAGGGCGTTATCTGGAACATCAACAGCTACGACCAGTGGGGTGTTGAACTCGGTAAGCAGCTCGCCAAGAAGATCCTCCCGGAACTCGCAAAGGCCGATGCCGAACTCCACCACGACAGTTCCACCAACGGGCTGATCAAGTGGTTCAAGGCTCACCAGGCTTAGTCGCTTGTCATTCCCGCCTTGAGCGGGAATCTCCTTTTATAGAAAAAGCCGCAGCACTCCGCTGCGGCTTTTTTTTGTACTCAATCTTACGCGTCCTAAACTTCCACGCCTTTTTCCTTGAGCACCGCCATTACCTCGTCATACGGGAGCGGTTTCGAGAAATAATAGCCCTGCACGCGGTCGCATCCGATTTCCTTCAAAAAGTCTAGATGTTCCTTTATCTCCACACCTTCCGAAAGCGTGCCAATATGCAATAGCTTAGCCATTTCCACAATGGCGCGGATAATCACCTTGGACTTTTCCGAGAAGTTCCGCAAGAACATCATGTCGATTTTCAAAAAGTCGAAATCGTAATCTTTCAGCACGTTCAACGACGAGAATCCCGAACCAAAGTCATCCATCCAGACTTCAAATCCGTCATTTTGGAAACGCGTCACCTGTTCACGGATATAGCCATCCTCGTCACCGTCCAGCACGGATTCCGTAATCTCGATATGGATCATCTCATGCGGCACGTTATATTCTTTAGTCAACCGCGTGAGTTCCTTATAAATGTCACTCAACTTAAAGTCCAGACGTGAAAGGTTGAACGAAATCGGAACGCACTTGTTCCCCAAATTCGTTTCCACACGGTATTTTTCGCAAATTTTCTTGAGCACGAACAAGTCCAATTTCTGGATCAAATGAGCGTCTTCTAAAACGCCGACAAAATCAAGCGGCGGCAAAAAGCCGTGCTCCGGGTCATCCCAACGGGCAAGCGCTTCAAAGCCACAAAGCTTGTTCGTATTGATATCCACGACGGGCTGATAAAAGACCTTGATGTATTCCTTTTCTACAGCCTCATCAATGTGTGCAATCAAGTACATTTTCAAGCGTTCACGGGCGCCCATTTCATCGGCATAAACGGCGACATATTCATCGTAAACGCCCTTGGTCGTCGCTTCGGCAAGGCGAGCCCGCATAAAGCAACGTTCTACGTTTTCATTTTCAACACGCTGCACATACACGCCCGCCTTGAGCTCTAGCACACCTTGAGTCGAGAAGCTACGAATCTTGTCATGCGCTTCCTTGATTTTTGCCTTCATCCCGGCGGCATCACCTACAACGCGGAACGTATCGCACGACACATGTGTCACATAGCGCTCGCCAAACAGCGTCTTAAACGTATCCGCCATGAACTTCAGCGCACCGTCACCTTCTTCAAAGCCAAACCTCTCGTTAAAGGCCTTGAAATTCTCCAAATCAAAGGCGACAAACGCATAGCGTTTCCTCGGGTTCCTAAAGAGCAAGTCCTGCACGTAGTTCGAGAACAGAAGCGCATTCGGGAGCCCCGTCAGCTTGTCATGGTTACGCGCAATTTCAGCCTGTTGCGTCAGTCGCACCGTTCTAAAGATAAGTTTCACGGCAATGGTAAGCGTAAGCCAGAAGAACCACGATACAAAGACAAGGTAATTCAAAAATTCAGGAGTTACCTCGATCATGCGCACGCACACATACATGGCGAGGTTCACTAGCATACTAAATAACGTGACAAAGCCCAAGAACCCAAAGCGCGCAAAGATTTGCGTGTTACGGACAAATAAAAGTTCATTCCAAAGGAGTTTCCACCAAATGAAAATTGCAACCAAGTTTACTAGGGCTGCACCAACCTGCGTCTTGCCCACCACCATGCCGAGGTAACCCACACCGACAGATGCCGAAAGCATGAACAGCGATGGAGACCAGTGGATCGAGAGTGTCCTTCCAAAAATAAAAATTGCCACAGGAATCAGAATGACGCGGCTCATGTAGTCCACAATCACATCGAGCAGTAACGGGACCTCGCCCATCATGCACCCAAGCAAGTGCATCATCCCGTGATAAATCAAGTCCGAATAGATCATGTAAGGGGTCAACGAAAAAACGGCACCCCAAAAAAGTACTTTCTTCAGGTTCTGTTTTTCACTAAGCGCAGCCAGCGTAAAAAGCAAAAAACCGCTCGCCAACAGCGACGGAAAAAAGAACACATGATTTGCGTAATCCAGAAAATTTATCATTGCTATACCCTAGTATCATAAATATAATGTATAACCCCATCCCGTGCACGCAGATGGTGAAAAAACGCACATTTTAGGCGCTATACATTGGAATAAATACTAGGATTTACTTCACTTTACTAAAGTCAAGCTTGTCATCAACCGGAATCGGTTCATTCTGGTTTTGAACATTGACGTCCACCGGCTCGGGCGTACCAAGCTCCGTCGGAGGCGCAGGCATTTTCGCCATTTGAGCGGACTGGTCATCGCGGCCATCCTTCCTCAGCTGCATTTCATCTGAATTATTGCCAACGCCGATTACAGCAGGGCAGCCCCTCGGATTATCGCACGCACAACCTAAAACAAACAAAGCAAAAGCAATTAAAACAAATTTCATGATTTTAATATACAAAAGAAGTCATAAACGGACAAATAGTCAATGAAAATCGAGCATAACGAGCTCGGCAGTAAGGACAAAATTTTTAAATTTGGCGCGAAAATCTTATTTGGGAGCAATGTATGAAATCCAAATTACTCTTAACAACATCTATCTTCACACTTTCCATGCTTTACGGCTGCCTCGACGAGGTGAGTGAAGCAAGCGCCCCGGACTTGTCCGAACTCGCCTGCAAAACAGAACCGCTAGACGACGATAGTGGTCTCAAGGTTATCTGCGGCGGGGATTCCGTAGGTGTCGTTTTAAACGGCAAAGACGGAAAAGATGGAGCCGATGGTAAAGATGGCGAAGATGGCAAGGAAGGCAAATCTGGAGCCGACGGCAAAGACGGATCATCCTGCTACGTCACCGAAAACGCAGAAATCAACGGCTACGACGTGTTCTGCGGCGATGAAAAAATCGGTTCTATCGTAAATGGCAAGGATGGTGCCGACGGTAAAAATGGTGAAAACGGCGCCAACGGTAAGGATGGCGACAAGGGTGACGATGGCAAGGACGGTAAAGACGGAAAAGATGGAACTTCTTGCAAAGTCGAAGTGAACAAGGAAATCGATGGTTACGACGTTATATGCGGCGACAAGAAAGTTGGTCAGCTCCTTAATGGAAAGGATGGCGAAAACGGCAAGGATGGTAAAGATGGCAACGACGGTTCCTCTTGCTCGGTCGAAGTAAACGATGATATCGATGGTTACGACGTCATCTGCGGTAACAAGAAAGTCGGAGAAATTCACAACGGTAAAAACGGCCAGGATGGAAAGAACGGCATTGACGGTAAAGACGGAACGTCCTGCTCTGTCGTAAAGAACGAAAAAATCAATGGATACGAAGTCTACTGCGGTACCGAATTCCTCGGATTCCTCACTAACGGCAAGGACGGCCAAGACGGAAAGAATGGTACCGATGGTAAGGACGGCAACGATGGCACTTCTTGCCGTGTCGAAGTGAACAAGGAAATCAACGGTTACGACGTCGTTTGCGCAGGCAAGAAGGTCGGTGAACTCTATAACGGAAAGGATGGCGCTGATGGCAAGAACGGTACCAACGGTAAGGACGGAACTTCCTGCAGCGTTGTAGAAAATAAGGATATTAACGGTTTCGACGTCATCTGTGGCGACAAGAAGGTCGGCGAGCTCCTCAACGGAAAGGATGGCGCTGACGGAAAGAACGGTACTGATGGTAAAGACGGAACTTCTTGCAGCGTTGAAGAGAACAAGGAAATCGATGGTTACGACGTTATATGCGGCGACAAGAAAGTGGGTCAGCTCCTTAATGGAAAGGATGGCGAAAACGGCAAGGACGGAAAGAATGGCACCGATGGTAAAGATGGAACGTCCTGCTCTGTCGTAAAGAACGAAAAGGTCAATGGATACGAAGTCTACTGCGGTACCGAATTCCTCGGATTCCTCACTAACGGAAAGGATGGCGCTGATGGCAAGAACGGTACCAACGGTAAGGACGGAACTTCCTGCAGCGTTGTAGAAAATAAGGATATTAACGGTTTCGACGTTATCTGTGGCGACAAGAAGGTCGGTGAACTTCGCAACGGTAAGGACGGCCAAGATGGTAAGAATGGTACTGATGGTAAAGACGGAACTTCTTGCCGTGTCGAAGTGAACAAGGAAATCAATGGTTACGATGTTATCTGCGGCGACAAGAAAGTTGGTCAGCTCCTTAATGGAAAGGATGGCGAAAACGGCAAGGATGGTAAAGATGGCAACGACGGTTCTTCCTGCACGGTCGAAGTAAACGATGACATCAATGGTTTCGACGTCGTTTGCGCAGGCAAGAAGGTCGGTGAGCTCCGCAACGGTAAGGACGGCCAAGACGGAAAGAACGGCACTGATGGTAAGGATGGAACGTCCTGCTCTGTCGTAAAGAACGAAAAAGTCAATGGATACGAAGTCTACTGCGGTACCGAATTCCTCGGATTCCTCACTAACGGCAAGGATGGCGCGGATGGCAAGAACGGTATCGACGGTAAGGACGGAACTTCTTGCACTGTTGAAGAGAACAAGGAAATCGACGGATACGATGTCATCTGCGGTGACAAGAAGGTCGGTGAACTCCGCAACGGTAAGGACGCAGTCCTTCCTTCCTCCAGCAGCATCGCTTCTTCAAGCAGTGCAGCACCTTCTAGCAGCAGCAAGGTTTCCTCTAGCAGTGTCACACCGTCTAGCAGCAGCGTAGCATCCTCTAGTAGCGTAACGCCCTCCAGTAGCAGCGTCGTTTCCTCTAGCAGCGAAACCCCGTCTAGCTCCAGCGTTGAACAGCTCAGCGAAAAGTGCAAAACGCTCCGTGCCACAACAGACGTATTCAATTCCCTCTACGACGTTCTCGGCTGCACCCGCTCTGACGAAAAAGTCGCCATCATCTTGCGCCACGCCCAACGCGACATCAACAAATACGGCGACGACGACGGCCTCATTGACGTCGGTAGAGCACAGGCAAAGCAAGTCGGCGAAAAACTCAAAAAGCTCAACCTCGACGACTTCTATTACATGTACACCAACGTCAAGCGCACCGCAGAAACCGCACAAATCATCGCCGTGAACAAAGGCGAAAACGTTTCGTCAAACATCAACGACTGGCACAAGCATAGCATCGAAAACCTTACTGAAATCAACCAGAACCTGAAGGAATCCTGGTATGTCAAACCCAATCAAAGTGCAAACAACTGCAAGGGTAACGCCAGCTGGGGCTGGAGTTCTTATTCCAAAATTGCCTACCAGGAATACGACAACGATAACAACCGTCAAAACTGCGAAAACGCATTCTACCCCATCGACACAAGAATCGAAGCATTCATCGAAAACTACTTCACATACGAACAAATGCACAAGTACACCTTGGCCATTTCGCATGACCAGTACCTTGTGCCGTTTGTCGTTACAATCAGCAACAAACAAATCCACGACGACGTTAAAAATTCCAAATACGATCTCCGCTTCCACAAGCATGATCGCGACATCAATTGGAATCCGGATTTTAACTATTGGATTAACTACCTCACCGGTGTAGTCCTCATCGTTGATTCCGAAAACAACGTTATAAAGCTCCCCGTCAAAGCACTAGACGACGGATTCCTGCGTGAATACAAAAATCCATAACAAACAAGCTTCAAAGCCCCCGCCTGGGGGCTTTTTTCGTATATTAAGCATCATGCCAAACGAGAACATAGCAGATCTTGAATCGGCCATCTGCGTAGCCATCTACTTCCTATTGGGAATCGTCCTACTAGGCCTTTGGGGATATATGTACGACAAAGTAGACGCCTCAAAACTCAAGAACATTCCTAAAATTGACCTTTTCCATTATCTCTATGTTCCCATTAAATACCTACAGCAAAACTGGAAATCAGAGAAACGCAAAACAATTATTCTCTTTTTATTCTTCTTGATAATATTCGTCGGCGCCATAATTATTGAACTTCACGCCCATTAAAAAAGCACCCCCATCGGGGTGCATTTTTAACAAAGTCCACGACTCTCGCGAATACAGAAAATTACGGCACCTCAACAGAATCCAAAATCTTCTGCACGACGGTTTCGGCAGTGACTTCTTCCGCTTCAGCTTCGTAGCTCAGGATTACGCGGTGGCGGAGCACTTCCATCGCGACAGCCTTCACATCTTCCGGCGTCACGTAAGCGCGACCCTGGATAAACGCATGAGCCTTCGAAGCCTGGGCAAGACCGATAGAAGCACGCGGAGAAGCGCCCACTTCCACAAAGCCCACCAAGTCACTACGCTTGATGCTACCCGGATCACGCGTTGCCAAGACCAAGTTCACGATGTATTCGCGCACGCGTTCGTCCACATAAACCTGCTTCACGAGCTCGCGAGCCTTCAAGATATCTTCCTTCGTTGCAACAGCCTTCGGCTGGCGGAGTCCTGCACCCGAGACAGCATCGAGAATTTTCATTTCGTCGGCCTTGTTCGGGTAGCTCACCTTTACCTTCAACAGGAAACGGTCCACCTGAGCTTCCGGCAGCGGATACGTACCTTCCTGCTCAATCGGGTTCTGCGTGGCAAGCACCAAGAACGGTTCGTCCAGCTTGAACGTTTCATCGCCAATCGTGATGTGGCGTTCCTGCATAGCTTCGAGCAAAGCGCTCTGCACCTTTGACGGAGCACGGTTAATTTCATCAGCAAGCACAAGGTTCGTAAAGAGCGGCCCCTTGCGCGTTTCGAACTTTGCTTCGCGGGCGTTATAAATCGTCGTACCGAGCAAGTCTGCCGGCAGCAAATCAGGAGTAAACTGGATGCGCTTGAAGTCGAGCGAAACAGCATCGGCAAAAGCCTTCACCGCAGTCGTCTTGGCCAAGCCCGGAAGGCCTTCCAAAAGCACGTGGCCATCTGCCAAAATACCCGTCAGAATGCTTTCGACCATTGCCTTCTGACCAATCACCGTATCTTCAACTTCACGCAGCAAGTTCATGCAAAAAGAACTCTGCTGCTTCACCTTTTCCGAAAGTTCCTGAATATCCATTTATTTTACCTCTAAGATTTTACGCCCATTAAAATACAAATTTCGTCCCGAAAAAAGCAAACCCATCTTTTGTATATTACATTTATTGCGAAATATGGCTCAATTTACCGAAGAAGAACTCCAAATTTACAAGGCAAAAATCCGCAGGATGCCTCTGCCCAAGCTTCGTGACGAACTGCTTGATGTCATCAACGACCCCACGCCAGATCGTCCGAACATCGTCAAGACTCGCATCAGGATTCTCGAGAACCGAGAAAAAAGATACAACAACGTAAAGCGAAAAATCGCAGCCAAGCAGAAACAGCCCTTGCCCGACAAGGACGGATTCAAGCATTTTCTTTTTATCATTGCAGCCACATTCGCATACATCCTAATCGAAATACTCTTCTCTAGAGACGGATTTTCGCTTATCACAAAATTCAATCTCGGGCGATTCTTTGGCACAGTAAAATATTTCCCTACAATCGGCATTTTCGGATGGTATACCTATTACATTCCCTTTTTCAGAAGAAATGTATGGGACGAGAAAAAGCAATTTTTCAAGGACATTCCCGAATTTTGGCTCAGGAACTTTAAAATCGCCCTAAGCTTTGCGTCCTTCCTTTTCTTCTTCTCTCTAGAAATCTTTTCCACCAAGACATACAACGGCGTATTCTACTCCGGCAACGGACTCCCCGCATACATCATCGCCACCGGCTACCTCATTTCATCTACTTTGTACATCATCAACGTATTTTTCCCGATTATCAAAAAATTCCGCCCCAATTACGGAATAACATTAATCGCTTTCGCAGCCGCCCTCGAGCAAATCATCAGCAAGATTTTTTAACTAGTTTTCATTTTTTTGCAGTTCTTCGTACTCTTCCAAAGACTGCAGTTCTCTCGCCTTCCGTCTTTCTTCTGCCTCATTCCTTTCTTTTTCCATTCTTATCAGGAGCTCTTCTTCTTGTTTTTTCTCATTCGCACTTTTTTTACCCTTCATACCAACAGCGCTCAAAGTTACAGCAAACCGATTCTGTTTATTATCTAAATCTCTACCATAACGAAATTCCAAAGCAAGCATGACCCCTTCTAATTGATACGAAGCAAAGAATCCACCTCCTACCTCATAATAAAAAAGCGGATGCGGTTCAGGGAAAGAAAGCGCCATGAATCCCTCTTTTGATTCAGACAGATATCGTTCAACTCCATTTCTAGAAAAATGCTCCGTTAAGCCAATTTTCACCCTGGTTCCAAAAGGAATTTGTTGAATCAACATTGTTCCAAATGAAACGTCCTTCCAAAAATCATCCTTCACATAGTTACCCATATTAAAAGGAGAATAAATAGAGCTCCATGCAGAAAGACCAAAATATGGTGAAACAAATCCCAATTGCGCAAATGGCGTTACCGATTGAGCGCCCAAACCAATCGAAAAGATTTCTTTATTCCAAACAATAATTTCCGAAAAATCAAGTACCCACTCTGAATGGCTTTCGCTCATATCTTTGTGGTGATTGTAATGCTTATCATTATTATCTAAATCGCCGCCATACAGCGCAAGGCTCATATTTACAACAGCAGCATCTTTTTCGTAACTGTTCATGAATGCCGCAGCAGATGGCGGACGCATTATAGAACTGCCCCCCGCAAGCATCACCGTCACAAGCAAAACAAGTAAATGAGCCAACCGATTCATCACGTATAAAATAGCTTTAATTAAAAAAAATTCAACGTCGTCCATCGGCAAATTTCAGCTATTCATCAGACGTTTCATACAAGAAGGAGATCCCCGAACAAGTCGGGGAAGACAAGACGGAAAGAACCATTTTCCCAACGCCGGGAAAATGATATTACTTTTTCTTTTTCACAGCGGGCAATTCCGGGAGCATGGCGTCGAGCAAGCGCACAAGCAAGCCGTTGTCTGCAATTTGCTCTGCGGTGACACGAAGCATCGGCTTTGCACCATCGTAGGGCAACTGCAATTTTGCATTTGGGAGCATCGCTTTTGCGGCGGCCACAGGCTTCACCAACAAGCGGTCATCGTAAATTCCGCCGAAGATTTTTCCGTCGGCGTAAAGGATATACTCGCCCATCATCTTGCGGGTGGTCACGCGGAAACCTCCTTCAAGCAGCTTCCCATTGAACTGCTCCAAAACGTGGTCACGATACTTCTCTGAACTCGGCATGGATTCCTCTCATTTTTTTCACAATATAAAAATTTAATTTGTATATTACTCCTATGCTCAACTACGTATTCCTTATCCTCGCCATTTTTGCAGAAGCCGCCGGCACCACGTTCCTCAAGATGTCGGAACAATTCACCAAACTTATTCCTTCCATAGCCTCGCTTATCTGCTATGTCGCCTCGCTTTACCTGCTGAGTCTATGCCTGCGCACTATCCCCATCGGCATCGCGTACGCCACCTGGTCGGCACTGGGCATCGCCCTAATTACAATAAGCGGCATTTTCTTTTTCAAGCAGATGCCGGATTTGGGCGCCATTATCGGGCTCGTCCTGATTATTTCAGGCGTCGCCGTGTTGAATCTTTTCTCGAAAATGGACATCCACTAGCGATCAAGGCTTTTTTGCAAAAAAATGCACGGCAATCCTCTTTGCCGTTTTTTTTATTAGATTTCTTTTTAAGAAAGAGAAAATAACGGTAATAATATGGAAAAACAAAGCATCTGGGGAGCACTCGCCAACAACGGTTTTACATGCTGGGATTATGGAGTTTTCGCACTCTATATCATCATCCTTGTTATCATGGGCATTTTACTTTCGCGCGGTAAAAAGGAGACTTCCAAAGACTACTTCTTGGCGGGCGGATCGCTTACCTGGTGGGCCGTAGGCGCATCTCTCATTGCAGCAAACATCTCTGCCGAGCATTTTATCGGCATGTCAGGTACTGCATACAAGTCTGGAATCGCAATGGCCGCTTACGAGTTGATGGCAGCCGTAACACTGGTGGTATTGGCCAAGTTCATTTTGCCACTCATGATCCAAGACAAAGTTTTTACCATTCCGCAATTCTTGAGAAACCGCTACAACAAGGGCACTGGCCTCGCTTTCTCTATTTTCTGGCTGTTTCTCTACATATTTATCCAGATGACCTCCGTTTCGTGGCTTGGCGCATTGGCGACCAAGCAAATATTAGGGCTTCCCTCCCTCGAAGGTTCTATCCTCGGAATGAGCGTAGACTACACACTACTTGGAATCATATTTTTCTTGTTTTTGATTGCGGCCATCTACTCTATTTATAGAGGCCTCACATCTGTAGCATGGACTGATGTCATACAAGTTGTTTTCCTCATTGGCGGAGGTCTTATTACCACCTTCGCGGTGCTTTCGATTATCGCCGAAACCATTCCGGGTGTTGACGGAGCACTTTCTGCGCTTGGGCATATCAAGGATTACCTTGCCCAAGACGTCGCAGACAGGCACTTTAACCTTGTCGTATCGCGCAATCCCGAAGCCTTCCCTTCTATTTTAAACGACCCCTATTTCGACATTCCGGGCATTGTCGTGATTGTAGGGGGACTCTGGCTCACAAACCTTGGTTACTGGGGTTTCAACCAGTTCATTATCCAAAAGGGACTTGCCGCCAAATCCATTTCCGAAGCCAAGAAAGGCCTGGTTTTTGCGGCGTTTCTGAAAATTCTTATCCCGTTCATCGTATGTATCCCAGGCGTTTGCGCCTATTACGTCATGAACGCTCCCGAATGCGAAGCTCTCCGTGCAACTCTCGTAGGATCCATTACGCGTTCCGATGACGCATATCCGTTCCTGATTCGAAACTTCACTCCCATCATCATTAAGGGACTTTCTTTCGCTGCACTTTCTGCGGCCGTCATTTCCTCGCTTGCCTCCATGATAAACTCGACATCCACCATCTTTACAATGGACATTTACAGGCAATACATCAACAAGAACGCAAGCGAAAAAAAACTTGTTCACGTTGGCCGTCTAACAGCAGTTTGCGCAATGATTGCAGCCTTGGTAGCGGTGTACCCGATTGTAGGTAGCGCCGACCAGGCATTTTTAGTGATACAAGAATACTGTGGATTTGTTTACCCTGGAATCGTAGTCATTTTCAGCCTGGGACTTTTGTGGAAACGCGCTTCGGGGCGTGCCGCTGTGGTGACGGCTATCGCCACGTTCGTGTTGTCGACTATATTCAAGTTCACCTTGCCCGAGGTGCCATTCCTGTTACGTATGGGTTACGTATTTATGTGCTTAGCGGTTCTGTTCATCAGCATTTCGCTCACCGACAAAAACACCCGAGCAGCCGCTCCTCAGACAGAATCTCAAATAAGGGCACAAATGAAATGGAGCAAAATTCTCCTTGCAGCATCTTTGACCTGCTACATAACAGGCTGCGCATCCATGTTCTCTGAATACTGCCGCAATTATGGATTCGAGGCGATATTCTTCTTTGCAACCATGCTTCTCGTATCTTCGATTTACCTGAGATCAAACGCAAAAGACAAAGTCGAGGACATCAAATCTATGGGCATCGATCTAGCTGCGTTCCGTACAGACAAGTACTTCAATTACGGAGCATTGTGTATTATGGTAATCATTACCATTTTATACGCCTGTTTTTGGTAAAAACAAGCATAACAAATCAACAAAAGAAACCTTGAAACGGCTCTCCGGTAGAGCCGTACTTTACAATTTCTTTTTCAGCACCTTCGCACAGGGCTTTTCTACAAGTTCATATAACGCAATTGCCATAACCGCGCATAGCGCAACCGACACCGCAATTTGCAATACGTTGTTTTGAATATCGCAAGTAGCAAACAACCAATTTTCAATTTCGGTATTAAAAGTCTGCGCCAAGAAAAACGCATAACTCGCTGCACTTGCGTAGCGGAGCACTTTCGAATTCTGCAGCCGTGGCGACTTGAGGCTTGCCAGCGTCAAAATCATGCAAGCAAACAGCGGAATCACAATCCAGTCGTAAAGCATGTAATTGCCCACGAAAATATTCAATCGCACGGCAATTGAAACGCCCGCCACCAAAAGCAAAACTTCAACAAGCAAAGCTTTCCAAGTCGCAAGGATTTTCGCAATGCCATCGCGGATTGGCAACGAGCACAAAAGCACGCCAATGAAAAATTCCAGCCCACGGAAAAACGGGTTCGAATAAATCGAGTCCGTCTTGAACGTATGCACAACAAGTGGCGACCAGAACAAAATCGCCGAGCATATTGCAAGCGACATCCACTTCGTGCGAGTCGTCATCTGCTTTACGACTTCTTGCATCAGCGGGAACGCCAAGTACGCAAACAGCAGGCAAGAAATAAACCAAGTCCCGCCATTATGGCTCACCGGGAACAGCGTCGAAAACACACTTTGCAATCCCAAGATTTCAATCGGCAACAGCACTAGATTCTGGAACACCGATTTCTCTCCCAAGATCACGACGTACAACACCGCCACAACCAAGTACAAAGGAAATATCCCGAAAATGCGTTTCAGATAAAAGTTTTTGAGCGCAGGCGCCTGCACAAGCGATTTATCCTTGTACGTCAAGAACAGCACATAGCCCGAGAGCATAAAGAATGCCGTCATGAACACGGCGCCCATCGAGACAAATCCCGTCAACGGTCCAAAATTGCTTTCGTGATGGATATTGCAATGGAACAGCAATACCATCACAGCAGCTACAACGCGAAAGAGGTCCAGCCCCACCGCACGGTGTTGCATTTTGGACTTGTCGATAATCACTAATCTTCTTCCTTGATGCCCATGAGCGTCATGGCAAGTTTCCAGGTTTCCTTGTTCTCGAAGCTGTCACGCTTGCCGCCGCCGTAGCGGGCGTGCGCAAATTCCTCGAGCAGAGGTTTCCAGCCGTCCAGTTTGCCATCGGCCACAAGAGCATCTAGATTCACCGCGGAGGCGGCGGGCATTTTATCAGCGGGCATTCCCGCATCACTAGCATTCGCCGCAATTCCGCAAACACTCGCGCCAAATTGGTGCAGAGCATATTCCTTGCAGATTCCTTCAAGTTCCAAGAGCCATTCGCGGCTATCGGCAACCATCACGCGCTGCTTCAAGACGACCATCTTCTCGCGTAACGCATTCTCAAACGCATTCTTCGCGGCAGTCGCTGCACGCAAATGAGCACGCTTGCGCATGCGCCACAACGCCGCAAGCAGCACACAAACGCCAACGGCACCACCTGCAATAAACGGCATCACATTAAACGGCGCATCGACACGTATAGGCACGCTATCGCTACGCAAATCAAGCGACTGCCCCATCGGCGTCGGAATTTCAAAACGCATCGCGGGGATGTTCAAGTTGCCCGTATCCTGCATAACGAGCTTGTAGTTGAACGTAATCTGCGCCATTTCCTTGCCGTCTTTTACCGATCGGCTAGATTCCTGCGACACGCCCAGCTGCAAAATGCCCTTCGCATTTGCAGAACTTGTCGGCACCACGAGAATCGCACTCCCGTTTACACTCCACGAGACCGTCACCGGGAAGTGGATCGTATCGCCTACAGTCGCCGAAAGCGGCGCACTCGTTGCACTCCCTACGTTTCCAGCTGTAATCGTAATCCCGAGCTGTTCTGCCGTCGGGAGCGCAGGCATCCCCGCATCATTTTCCACGGAATCACCGTCAACAGCACCTGCATCCAAATCGCCCGGAGCATTCAAACTATCCGGTTCTATCGCAAGGACATTCGTCGAATCTTTTTTTGTTGCAACAAGCAACGAATCAGCATTTTTTTCTTGATTTTCAGCCTTGGCTTTTTTCGCCTTGACAGGCTTCGCGGCCTTAGTATTTGCGTTCTTTTTCATATTGAAGAATATACAAATTCCAATAAAAAAAAGTCGACCCCGCAACAACGTGCGGGGCGACAGATAAAGAGCGATTTAAGCTACGTCTTGATTATACACCAGCCGGGCGAACGAACAAGCCATTCAGCAAGGCGGAATACATCGTGAGCAAGATATCCGAGAAGTAGCTCTGCGTCGTAAGCGAAGGCACCTTTGCGTTCAAGCCCGTCGTGCAGGTAGAGAGCCATGTTGCATTGCCAGCAATGCCCGTAGCGCACCAAGCGCCATACCACTGCGACGGAACAACCGTATTGCTCGTGTAGTCGGCACCGACAGCCAAGTTCCAGGAGTAGTTGACGGCAAGGGCCATGTCATTCGGGTTGCCGCTAGCCTTCTTCGAAATGAAGGAGTTCAAAGTAGAAAGTACTGCGAGAGCGCGTGTATCCTGGTACCAGTAGTAGTCCCAAGCGATACGCCACGGGATACGCACAGATTCCTTGTTGAACTGCCAGTAGGTCGTATTTGCAGAACCGTTAGCAGGCTTGATTGCATTGCCAGCACCATCGCTCCAGTCCGGGAACACGCCCGTACCAGCGTTCTGGACCTGCTGCATGTAAGCATACATTGCATTCAAGACGCCAGTCCAGTTATGAGCAACGTCCACGATTGCAAAGAGACGGAGTGCCACCGGAGAGAAGTAGCTCAGGTTGTAAACCGGATTTGCGCCCTTCCACATATCTTCGTCACCAGAGTAGATGAGCAAGTTCGTCGGGTTCACTTCGGCATCCCAAATGGCATTGATCAAGCTCATAGCGTCTTGCAAGTACAAGGCGTTACCCGACTTGAAATACATAAGGATCAAAGCCGTCGCGATATCTTCATCGGCGTCTGTAGCACTGGAGTTATCGACTTCGGTCCAGTGGAACGACTGGGTGATCCACGGCATAAGCTTTCTGTTGGAATATTCCCTAAAAGCTCTGCTGTAATTCCACAAGCGGAGGAACGTGTCATCATCACCATTGAAGTAAGCCAAAAGCATACCGTAACCGATACCTTCCGACACCGTGCAAGCACGGGTCTTCATGTTCGGGACCGTAGTGGTGTTATCAGAGCAGTAGCTCTTGTAATAACCCGTCTGGCTAGACCAAACGACACGGCCCGCCGGCATATACACGGCCGGGAACACAACGTTAAATTCCGTTGCGAGGGTCGGGTACGTGATCATTTCCTGTTCTTCGGTCGTGAAGTGGAAGCTCTTCCACAATGCATAATGGTTCACTGCATATGCAGGATTTGCAGTCGTGGCGAGCGGAGCATAAGTTCCAGCCGGGGTCGGAGTCGGCGTTGCAGAACTTGCCGGAGCCGGTGCAGAAGAAGTCGGAGCCGGAGTAGAGCTCGTCGGGAGCGGAGTATAAACAGAAGAGGAGCTCAACGTCGGGTAGATAACCGCAGAGCTCGGGGTCGTATTCGGAGCGCTCGGTGCGGCATCGTCACCGCAGGCGCCAAAGAAAAATGCTGAGCCCACCAAAACAGGCAACAGGATTTTTTTGCAAACCATAAAAGCCTCTCATTAAATATCCCCAAAGCGGGGCTGGTAAATGCCAAAGTAATATATATAAATATAGCTTTTAAGGAAAGGCTGCAAGCAAAAATCAAGTTTACTTGTGAGCACAAACACGAACGAATTTTCTATTCAGAAAAAGGGTCGCTTGCGCGACCCTTATTAAAAGATTTTTTGAATTTTAAATCACCTCAACACGATTTTATCTACGAAGTTGGCGGACTTGCCGGTCACATGGACCATGTACACGCCCACATTGAGAGAAGAAAGGTCTAACGTAGAGCCTTTGTCAATGGCCCCCTTGGCAACCACTTGCCCCTGGATGTTCCTGACCTCGACCATAGCAGCCGAATTTACGCCGGAAATACCGAGATTACGCCCCAAGAGGGTCGCCTTGGCATTGGATGGTCCTCGAACGGAATTAATCGCATCAGGAAAAATAGGACCGCAACAGTCACAGGTGCTCGGGCAAGTTCCATCGTACGGGCCGATAGCGCAGATATTGAAGGCATAGTTACCAGAAGCAGCCTGAATCTTAAACTTCACCGAAACAAGCTGTTTTGCCGCTTCTTCACCTGTAATTTTCGTAGTCCCCTTGTACCAGGAGGGCTGTGTAAAGCTAGACCAAGGAATAACCTTATTTGCATGAGCACTAGCAGCCTTCGCAAGAGAAAACGACGGATTTGCATAACCAATTGTGGCATCAAAGTCTCCGAGACCGAGTTCAAGAGACGGAGCAGCAGCGGAAGTATAAGTAATGCAGAGGCCGCCCCAAGCAGAAGCATCACCTGGAACCGGATTACCAGAAGCGTCTTCACCAACGACGTTGAAACCAATACCGACGAACGGATTATAGGTCAAAATGCCTTTATCGAGGACCGCAGAACCACAGATACCACCGCAGTGTTCAATAACGGGGTCCATCGAACCGTCATAAGCATTATAGGAGTCGGACTCAACTGGCCATACAATCTTCGAAGTACCACCATCGTCATTGTCATTATAACTGTACCAATACCCATGAGTATTGGTTTCGTTACCGAGACCCGTTTGAATCTGCGGAGCATCGCCCAACCAAGTTTCAAACCCACCTGCGAATGCGGCAGAAATAGCAAGCAATGCCGAAGCGGCAAAAACCTTCTTGTTCATAATCACCCTACCTCAGCACGATTTTATCTACGAAATTGACAGACTTGCCGGTCACATGGACCATGTACACTCCCACATTGAGAGAAGAAAGGTCTAGCGTAGAGCCATTGTCAATGGAGCCCTTAACGACTACTTGACCTTGGATGTTCTTGACCTCGACCGTAGCAGCCGAATTTACGCCAAAAATACCGAGATTACGCCCCAAAAGGGTAGCCTTGGCCTTGGACGGCCTACGAACCGAGCTAATCTTATTACCGCTCGGGCAACGGCCTCCATCATACGGACCGATAGATTGAATATTAAAGTCATAGTTACCAGACGCAGCCTGAATCTTGAACTTTACCGAAACAAGCTTTTTAGCGGCTTCTTCACCTGAAATTTTAGTAGTTCCCTTGTACCAAGACGGCTGCGTAAAGCCAGACCATGGAATAACCTTATTTGCCTGAGCACTAGCAGCCCTCGGAAGAGAAAACGACGGATTTGCATAACCGATTGTGGCGTCAAAGTCGCCAAGGCCGAGTTCAAGAGACGGAGACGCAGCAGCAGTATAAGTAATGCAAAGACCGCCCCATGCAGAAGCATCACCAGCAACCGGAGTATCGTCCGCTAAAGAGGTTTCTCCAACCACGTTGAAACCGACACCGGCAAACGGATTATAGGTCAAAGCGCCTTTAGAAAGAGCTGCCGTACCACAGATACCGCCACAGTGTTCAATAACGGGGTCCAAGGCATCAGCAAATTGACTATTACCTATTTCGATCGACCCCGGCCATATAATCTTAGATTCTCCCCCATCCTCATGGTCGTCGTAACTGAACCAGTAACCTTGAGTTTTGGTTTCGTTTTCAAGGCCAGTCTGAATCTGATAATCATCGCCATACCAGGTTTTAAACTCACCTGCAAACGCGGCAGAGACCGACAAAAGCGCCGTAGCAGCCACAAAACTCTTATTCATAGAACACTCTCTCCTCACTCTATTGAATATAACATTTTATCAAACAAAAGAATAAGAAAATATGGATCCTATCGCCTTCGGCTCCAGGATGACAGGGGCGAAAATGGATCCTATCGCCAAATGCGATTCAAGAAATAATGGTTTCTATCGGCACTCCGTGCCTCCAGAATGACAGGCTCCAGGATGACAGGGGCGAAAATAGCAGTGCTTAAAATACAGAAAAGGGCCGCTTGCGCGACCCTTCTCTAAAGATTCTTAGGAATCCGAAATTACTTCAACACGATCTTGTTGGAGAAGTTGACGGACTTGCCAGCAACGCGAACCATGTAGACGCCTGCATCGAGAGCAGCGAGGTTCATGGAGGAGGAAGCGTCGCCCTTAGCAACAACCTGACCCTGGAGGTTCATGACTTCTGCAGTAGCGTTGGACTTAACACCAGAGAAGCTGAGGGTACGGCCAGAGAGGGTAGCCTTAGCAGAGGAAGCTGCACGGACAGAGTGAATAGCACCAGTGGGGCAAGTAGCCGGGCAGGTGCCACCAGCGTACGGACCGATAGCGCAGATGTTGAAGTCATAGTTACCAGCAGCAGCCTGGATCTTGAACTTAACAGCAACGAGCTGTGCAGCAGCGTCAGTACCGCTCATCTTTGTGGCACCCTTGTACCAAGACGGCTGAGCAAAGCCAGACCACGGAATGGACTTCGTTGCAGCAGCAGAAGCAGCCTTAGCGAGGGAAGCAGCCGGGTTTGCGTAACCGATGGTTGCGTCAACGTCGCCGAGACCGAGTTCAAGAGTCGGAGCAGCAGCGGAAGTATAAGTAATGCAGAGGCCACCCCAAGCAGAAGCGTCACCCGGCACCGGATCACCAGAAGCGCCTTCGCCGACGACGTTGAAGCCGATACCGACGAACGGGTTATAAGTCAAGGAACCCTTGGCAAGAGCTGCAGTACCGCAGATACCGTGGCAATGTTCAACAACCGGGTCCATAGCGGTAGCAGAGTATTCGTTACCGAGTTCAACCGGCCAAACAACCTTAGATTCACCACCGTCACCGTCGTCGCCGTAGCTGAACCAGTAACCGTAGGTGTTCGTGTCGTTACCAATGCCAGTTTCAACCTGCGGAGCATCGCCCAGCCAGGTGTCAAATGCAAAAGCAGCAGAGGCAGCGAGAATTGCCGAAGCAATTGTGAGTTTCTTATTCATAATTCTCTCTCTTTTTTTAACTGTTTACCCAAATTGGGTGATTTGGACAACAATATATTTTTTTTTCTTTCAAAATGCCATACCTACAGCCGTTTGAAAAAAAAATTTACATTACTGTTTACAAACCGCCCTTTCCTAGACAATATACAACTTTGGCGGCATCCAAAGTACATACAAATTTCTTTACAATTTACTTCTGTGTCGTTCATCACACGAAAACACAACGCAATTTTTTTATTACGATAGAAATCCTTGACTCCTGCGAGCAGAAAGCTACATTATATATAAATATACTTGCCATCTCGACCAAGGCCTTGCGCAAAGCGGGATCCCACGTCGCAAGGGTGGCAAAAAACGGGGTAAAGGTGTACAACAGACACAAAGCGAACAGCCTTGTGTTCAATAGTAAACAAAAAATTAGCCTAAATTGTTTACTATCTTCGATTTAATTAGATAATTTTTGTCAAAACAAAAGGAAAACACTCATGAAATTGACAAAGCTTCTGACAAGCATCTTGGCAGGCGCGGCAATATCCGCCTTTGCAGCCGATGCATCGACAGCAACCCCCAAGAAAGTTGGGCCGGTGTCTTATTATGGCGCACTCCACACTAGCGGCAGTAAGATCATTGGCGCCAAGAACAACCAGCAGGTCATGCTCCGCGGTGTGAGCCTTTTCTGGTCCGACGCAACGGGTCTTTCTTACTATAACCCGACCGTCATTTCATGGGTTGTAGACAATCTCAAGATTGACGTGTTCCGTTACGCCATGGGTATCGAATACTATGACTCCAATGGCGGCACCAAGAACAAGCTGGACGATCAGGTTTCTTATACGAAGTCCCCGGAAGGCCAGCTCTCCACCATCGACAGAATGATCCAGGCTGCTATCGAAAACGACGTCTATATCGTCATCGACTGGCATAGCCACAGAGCTCACCTCGAAACACCCATCGCCAAGGATTTCTTCGCCAAGATTTCCCAGAAATACAAAGATGTCCCGAACATCATCTACGAAATCTACAACGAACCGGTCAGCGGTAGCGGTGGCGACTGGGGTGCCATCAAGAACTACGCCAACTCCGTTGTCCCAGCCATCCGTACCAACACGCAGAACTTGATCATCGTCGGTACGCCGAACTGGTCCCAGCATCCGGAACAGGGCGCAAGAGACCCGATCCAATCCACGAACATTGCTTACGTTTTGCACTTCTACGCCTCCAGCCACTCCAAGGGTAGCTACGGCGGTTACGTCTCTAGCGCACTCAGCGCCGGTTATCCGGTGTTCATCTCTGAATGGGGTACCACGAACGCTGACGGTGACGGCGAACCGAACTCCAGCGCCACGAACGAATGGACTCAGTTCATGGACCAGAACATGATTCCGAACTGCAACTGGAGCTTGCGTCAGCAGACTTCCGATGTGGACCAGAAGAGTGAAAAGTCCGCCATCTTCGCTGGCGACAAGTCCCTCATCACGGCCGCAGCCCTCGATGCAGCAACTTTCACCTCCTCGGGTAATATCATCAAGAGCTACCTCACCAAGAACGCACGTTCCTGGGCAGACTCCCTCGTCAAGGGCAAGAGCGGCAGCTGCTCCTTCAAGGCTACAACAGCCAAGCAGACTGACGGCAAGATTTCTGGAGTCCTCAAGTCCGGTTGTACTTACACCTCCAGCAACGAAAAGGTTGCTTCCGCTTCTGGCAGCGACATCGTCGTGGGCGACTATGGTTTCGCCATCCTCACTGGTAATGACGGTTCTCAGTCTATCGTGACGGTCAAGCAAGTTGCAGGCCAGACCATCACGAACCTCTCTGATATCACTTGCAATTTCTCCGGTAGCTGCACGGCCGCCTCCAAGAACGGCATGTCTCGCGACTTTGACGGTGACGGTACCAAGGACTACCTCCTCACCATGGACGACAAGACCAATGAAGGCTCCAAGTTCACCCTCACGTCTCTCGACCCGACAACCGTTTCTGTAAGCAAGAACAAGTGCACTAACGCCAACTGCTCCAACTCTCAGAAGAATCAGCAAGTTTGGATGTTGCACTTCCACAAGTACGGCACAGCTAAGGTCGTTGCATCTGCTCCGGCAATTACAGGCTTCCGCGCCATGCAGGACACCTTCGAAATCACTTACAAGAAGGGTTCCTACAACATGAACAACAAGTTCAAGGATCAGACCATCGCTCTTGGCGGAACCACTACTGAAGGATTCCCGGATGCATTGCTCGGCAACGCCGTTACTTACACGTTCAACGGCCTGCCCACCACGCCTTACTTGACCAAGGTCGGCAACGCCTTCGTCGGTGGCGCCCAGAACGCAATCTTCGCTATTACGGCCCACATTGCTGAAACTGCCGACTACGAAGAATTCGAAAGAACTGTAACGGTTATCGTTGGCGACGCAGGCACGGCAGTCAACTTGGCCGATTGGATCGCATACACCAACAAGGCCACCGACGCCATCAAGCCGGCTAACAAGATTGTAAACAGCTTCAACGCCCGCATGAACGGTTCGATGCTCCAGTTCACGACCAAGAACACTGGTCTCGTGAAGGTGGACATCTATGACGCTCTCGGCGCAAGCGTGAAGCAGATGTCCGAAGTCTACGGCAAGGGCAGCCACGCTATCGACCTCAAGGGTCTCCCGAACGGCTCCTACACGCTCGTTGTCCGCCAGGGCAGCAGCAAGGCTTCCATCCGCTGGGTGAACAAGTAATTAAATAAAGGCGGGCTCCGCCCGCAAACAGATATTAAAACTCCAGCCAACGGCTGGAGTTTTTTTCGTGCAAAGATTTTGAAAAGGAGATGCCCGCTTACTTCGACTTCGCTCAGTACAGGCTCCAGCGGGCATGACAATGCTGTTTTGCGAAGAACCATGTTACTACTGTTTCGAGCCGTTTGGCTTGTATGAGCGTTCTCCGTTACGGATAATCACGTGATTACGTGTACGCAGAACGTAGGGCGTTTCGGTCTTTTGCACAGAGCTGCGACGAATGCGCGGCGCAATGGACTGAACATTCTCATTAAAATAGAACTTGCCTAAATAAGCGGCAGGCTGTTCCTGGCCACAAGTTCCCTTTCCACTAGGCTTATCATTGGCAAACTGAATGTCGCCTACCTTCAAATACACCTGATAATTACGATAACGAAGTTTGCCTAGTTTAACGGAAACCTCAATTTCGTTGTTTCCGTCAAATGTCATTACGGTATCTCCGCCTGCGACCGAGATGGTGCGGCTATGGACATCTCTAAAATCAACATCGGGCAAGTCCACATAATCCATGTCAGGGCACATATCCAAATCGCTTCCTTCCAGGTCTTCCAAAATGGCAAGTTTTACCGGAGCCATCCAAGTGAGGTTGCCAAAGCCCACATTCTGCACGCGGAATTTTGCATGGAGCATATGGTCAGAGCCCACCGTATCGCTTAACCACGATTCTCGCAGCACAAAGCGGTAGCCCAAGTGGTCATTGATGTACTTGAAGCCCGTCAGCGAATCGACATGCGCCGGATCATAATCAAAATCTTTCTGCTTGAACAGCGTCTTTTTCCAGCTATTAATCAGGTTGTTGTTCCACTGGATATTCAAATAGCTCGTGTGCGTGCGGAAGCCCTCGTACGCGAGGAATTCCGGCGTATTGATGACCTGGTAGCCGTTCGCCGTCGTGAGAGCTTCGCCGCCGTAAGGCGTGTTGATGCCGTACTTTTCGAGCCAGGCAACGCCTTCTTCACGGCAAATGGACGTTTTGCAATCCGCACCCCAAGTGCCGTAATCGTATTGCGTTCCCAAGTAGCCGTCATTGAACATTCCCACGCGGTACATCGTATCGCCCTTGGCCTTTGCGATTTCTGCAAACTTTTCACCGTCGATATGGAAGTCCACTCCCCAATTGTCAAACCCGAGCACTTTCGCTGAATAATTTCCCGTTCGCGTTAAAATCTTGAGTTCGGGAGGTGTGCTGCGAAGCATCAAGTTCGTCGCTTCGGCAACGCGGTCATACGTGATGCTCGTGTCGGAATGCATTTCGCCATAGGCGCCGTGCATGCCCATTTCAAGTGCGACAATCACATCGGTATTCTTTGAAAGCACAGGGGCGAGCTGCTCCACATGGCGTAACACCCACTTGTGTTCCGGAGTCACATTGCTGCGGCCATTGTACCACGGGTCATAACAAATGCGCACAATTACAAAGCCCTTGTTCGCGCGGATATTGTCAAATGTCTGCTGCAACACGTTCAGCGCGTCTTCGGTCAAATCTTGGCTCTTTCCCCAAGTCGTATCCTTCTTGCCACCCGTCGTATCAATTCCGAGCCAGGCACGGCTACTGAATTCCGAAATTTCGGCACGCAAGTGCAAGAGCTGGCTGTACGGCTTTTCAATCGGCTTACCTCCCGAGGGCTTTATATGCAACACCTGAGGCGTATAAAAACCGCGGTCGTAATTTGCAAGAGTAATCATGTAGTCGGTGGAGTCTATACCCTGTTTCACAAGCCCCGATGCAAAAGCAGGAGATTGCAAAAAAGCAAGCGACAAAGTCGCCAACGTAAAGCCCCATCCAAAAGAAAAACGTGAAAAAAATGTTGTCATAGAAGTAATATATATTTTTAATTGCAAAAATCTTCGACTTCGCCAAAAGACGGCATCAACGCCCAAATTCTAACTCATCATGGTCTAACAAACTAAAAATTTCAACTTTATCTCACCAAAGGAGATAAATCATGAATAATGAAAGCCTGACGTAAAAAACGTCAGGCTTTTTTATATAAAAGAAAAACCGCAGCGGTTGCTGCGGCTTTTCGAATTGCACTAGATCCTTCGACTACGAGGCTACGCCTCTTCGCTCAGGATGACACGCGTCAATTACTTTTTGCTGCGATGGCTATTCTTGATCCATTCAGTCTTGTGGACTTCCGGAATGTCATCGAGCAAGCGGAGCGTATGCGGTTCGTTCGTGTTGTCGAGCACTTCAGCAGGAGTACCCTGGTTCACGATCTTACCGTCGTGCATGATGAAGATACGGTCAGAAACGTAGTTTGCAAGACCGATATCGTGGGTCACGAACACCACGGTCATCTTCAGCTCGTCTTTCAACTTGCGGAGGTAATCGAGGATGTTTGCACGCACACAGGCGTCCACCATGGAGGTAGCTTCGTCAGCAATGAGGACCTTCGGACGGAGCGCGAAGATACGGGCGAGAAGCATACGCTGCATCTGACCACCGGAAAGTTCGAACGGATACTTGCCTTCGATATCTGCCGGAGCAACGTTCACAGCCTTGAGACCTTCGTCAACGCGGCGACGGACTTCTTCCTTGGAGGGCTTATCCTTCAAGATGTTGAGAGCGTCTTCGAGCTGGCTACGGATCGTAAAGAACTGGTTGAAGCAGCCGAACGGGTCCTGGAAAACGGACTGGACTTCGTTCCAGTGGTTCTTCAAGTTCTTGATCGGCTTGTCGCGATAGAGGAACTGACCGCGAGTCGGCTGGTAGAGACCGAGCATGATCTTTGCAAGCACGGACTTACCGCAACCGGAACCACCCACGATGGAGATGAATTCTTCGTCGTAGATGTCAAAGGAAACGTCCTTAACAGCAGTCTTCAAGCTCTTGCCGGCACCGAAATCCTTGCTGATGCGCTTGGCAGAAAAAACAATGGGCTTATCACTTTGCATAATCGCACCTCACGTCACGATCGCCGACAATGCGGAGATTCTGGGTATTCTTCTTGCAGTCCGGGCATGCCTTGCTGCAACGCGGAGCGAAGCGGCAGCCCACAATCTTGTTCTTGAGGCTAGGAGGAGCACCTTCGATAGCCACCGGATGGCGGCCACGCTGGCTTGCCTCGGTACTGAGCATAGCGCCCATCAAGGCCTGCGTATACGGATGACGCGGATCCTTGACGACCTGTTCTGCAGTACCCTTTTCCACGATTTCGCCTGCGTACATGATGGCGATGTTGTCAGCCACGTGGTAGAGGAGCGGAAGTTCGTGGGTAATGAAGATCATCGATTGGAAGATGCCCTTGTCGAGCAAGTCGAAGATCATCTTGATCACTTCCTTCTGCGTGGAAACGTCCAAAGCAGAAGTCGGTTCGTCAGCAATCACCATCTTCGGGAGAAGAATCGTAGAGATTGCAATCACGCAACGCTGGCGTTCACCTGCAGTGAGGTTGATCGGGAAGGAGTTGAGCACGCGCTTGGTGTCCATGCCGATACGGTCGAAATGAGCATAGACGCGATCGTAGATCTGCTTAGCGTCCGGTCTTTCGCCCGGTCTTGCGTGAGCTCTGAGCACGTCGGCTGCGATATCCTTAATCTTGCGAACCGGGTTCAATGCGTTGAATGCACCCTGCGGAATCATGGAAACCTGCTGGGCGAGGACATTCGCACGAACATCTTCGACGCTGCGGTTCATGAGGGATTCCATCTTGTCACCGTTCTTGACGCGAACGTCACCCGTTTCCGGGTAAAGCGGCGGAATGCACATGCCCATAAGGCCAGAAACGAGCGTAGACTTACCGCAACCAGATTCACCGGCGATACCGAGAATTTCCCCCTGCTTCATGGAGAAGGACACGTCTGTAACAGCGTGAGTCTTGTCTCCAAAACGGCCGAGGTAATAAAGACCCAAGTGGTCAACTTCAAAAACATTTTCAGACATTTTTTACCTCTTACTTGCGCAGACGCGGGTTGAAGACGCCTTCCATAGAAGTGTTAATCAAGTACAGAGCAAACACCGTGAGGGTAACGACGATCGTTGCCGGGATGAATGCAATCCAGATGGAGTCGGAGAGAGCACCGTTGTCCTTAGCCTGGTTCAAGATGATACCGAGGCTGGTGGAATCTACAGGGCCAAGACCGATCATGGAGATGGAAGCTTCGGAAAGAATACCGGAAGACACCTGCATGATGAACACCATGAACACGTACGAGAGCAAGTACGGAAGCACATGCTTGATCACAATCGTCAAAGTCGATGCACCGTTGAGGCGGGCAAGGGCGATGTGGTCGCGGCTACGGAGAGAAGATGCCTGGGCACGAACGGCACGGGCAGACCAGCTCCAAGCGGTAAGACCGATGATGAGACCAATCAAGGTGAGGGAACGGCCATCCTTAACAGCAGAGCTGATAAGAACGAGAATCACGAACTGCGGGATAACGATGAAGATGTTGGTGAGCATGTTCAATACTTCATCAACCCAGCCACCGCGGAAACCGCCGAACAGACCGATAAGCACACCGATAGTCGTAGCAATGATACCAGCAACGAAGCCCACGTAGAGAGAGCTGCGGAGACCGGCAATCAAGAGAGACACGTAGTCACGGCCGAGGTGGTCGGTGCCAAGCCAGTGGGCAGAGCTAGAGCCTGCATACGGGCCAGCGACGATGTCACGAGCGTGAGTGTCTACGTTGTAGAAAAGAGGTCCAAAGATGGCGATGAGGAGCGTGAGCACAAAGATGGACACGCCAATCACGAACATCGGGGACTTGAGAAGGTTTCTTAAAAGCTTACCCATGATTACTTACCTCCCATCTGGAGACCGGCCTTGACACGCGGGTCAAAGACAGCGATCAAAACGTCAACTGCAAAGTTTGCAACGAGAACGCAAGTCGAAATCATCAAGGTGCAACCCTGGATCGTTGCGTAGTCGTTCTTCTGAATGGCATTGAGCATTGCCATACCGAGACCCGGATAAGAGAAGATCATTTCGGTAATGAGAGCGCCACCCACCATGGCACCGAGGCTCTGGGCAAGACCAGTGAGCTGCGGGAGCATAGCGTTGCGGAACACATAGCTAATAATCTTGCCTTCGCGGAGGCCGAGCCACTTAGCATACTTCATGTAGTCTGTACCAAGTTCGTAAATGGACATGGAACGCATACCCGTTGCCTGACCAGAGAGAAGAATCGGGAACACAGAGAAGAACGGGAGCACGTAGTACCAGCTGACGCTCTTGATGCAGGACCAGCTGAACGTGAGTTCCGGAATGTCCGGGCTGTAAGCGCCCATAGCCGGGAACCAGCCGAGCGTGATGGAGAAGAGGGCCACCAAGAGCATACCGAACACGAAGAACGGCACACCGTTTAAGAACATGGCGCACGGGAAGAATACCTTGTCAAAAATGCCGCGCTTGTAAGCAGCGAAGGCACCAAGAAGGTTACCCACAATCCAGCCGAGAAGAATCGTCGGAGCCTGGATAGCGAGCGTCCACGGGAGGGACTTCTTAATAACGTTCGTCACCGGTTCATTGTTTTGGTAAGAGAGACCGAGGTCGCCGTGGAACACCTTGCCAATGTAGCTAAAGAACTGAGAAACTGCAGAAGCAAGCTTCGGATCAGTCTTCATGACCGGCTGATCGACCATGACGGTATCGATGCGTTCGGCCTGAACAGTTTCCATGACCGGAACCTTTTCGACAGCCGGAGCAGCCTTGGCGGCCTTGCCCTTCTTGGCCTTGATTTTCTTAGCCTTCTTAGCTTTCTTGCCCTTCTTGCCTTTTTCTGCGGCAGGAGACTTTTCAACAAAGACCGGATTGCCAGCTTCGTCGAGCTTCTGGCGTTCGACCATCACCGGATTGCCGGCTTCGTCAACGACCTTCACGACGTTCACGACCGGCTGGCCGTTTGCATCGAGCTTCGGAACCTTCTGCATGATAACGTTGCCGTTAGCATCAGTTTCAGGTTCATAAATAACGTTACCATTTTCGTCCACTTCGGCCATACCGAAGGAGACGAGGAGTTCTGCCTTTTTCTTCTGAGCTTCAGTCGGAGAAAGGCCCTTACCGGCTTGACCCATGATGATGTCAACCGGGTTGTTGTCGCCGAGACGCGGCAACGCGAAGTTGAGTGCCACTGCGCAGACGAAGGTCAGCAAGTACCAGAACGCCTTCTGCAGGACATAACGTAGCATAGGATATTGTTTAAGCATTGGTAGTCCTTTATCCTTTATTTAGCGAGCTTCAAATTCCAAAGGGTCTTGGTACCCGAGGCCACCCACGGAAGCTGAGCAGGAGCATACGGGTTTTCAGCAGTCGGCCAGTTCGTCCAGACGCGGTCGCTGAATTCATAGAACTGTTCCGGCAAGTAAACCAGCGGAATGGACGGCTGGTCTTCCATGAAGATTCGGTTCAATTCGCGGTAAGCAGTTGCGATAGAATCAGCATTCTTCATAAGCGGGATAGCATTGAGGAGCTTGTCGACTTCCGGACGGAAACCTTCGGTCCCCGGCTGGTTGTAACGGCCAATGTTCACACCTGCCCAAGAGCCAAGCGGCTGCCAGTCGCGGCTTGCCATGATTTCGTTGAAGCGGCTCCACGGAAGAGACGGAGTCACGTCAGCAACAGGCTTGTGCATGATGAGGTCGAAGTTACCGAGACCCATGGCCGGCCAGTAAGAACCGCCATCCACGAAGCCTTCACGAATATCGATACCAGCCTTGCGCATACCTTCGACAGCGATGGTCACCATAGCTTCCCAGTCGGTCCAGCCGTTCGGGCTCGTGATGTACATCGTCGGGATCTTTTCACCCTTGGCATTTTCCATGTGGTCAAGCGTACCGTCGTCATTCCAGACAGACTTGTAGCCAGCTTCGGAAAGCATCTGCTTCACCGTTTCGACGCGTTCCTTTTCATCGGTGATAGTGAGCTTGACACCATACTTAGCGAGGTCTTCGTCGCTGATATACTTGCCTTCAAGATGTGTCGGCATGATGAGGCCCGGCTTGATCTGGTCCGTGTAGTCGGACACAGCGAACTTGCGGAGAGCCATATAGTCGATAGCGGTTGCAAGAGCACGGCGGAAGCGCTTGTCGTTAAGCGGCTCCTTCATCGTGTTGATGATGAGCATCGGCATTGCACCCGGCAAGAAATACGGCGGTTCATTGAGCCATGTATGTACGCCAGCGCCAGCCTTGCGGTTGATACGCGGGATGTAGCTCTGGGATGCGTCGAGGTTGCCGCTACGCATAGCGATGGTGTTGTGTTCGTTGTTCTTGTAAATCGGATGAACGATATACTTCGGAGCAGGGAGCTGACCATTGTGGAGAGCGGCATTGCCCCAGTAGTCGTCACGGCGTTCAAGAATAATCTTGTTCGGGTCGGCACTGCGGAGAGCATACGGGCCGGAAACAACCGGATTCTGGTCCATCGGGAGTTTCTTCACTTCGTCCTTGGAGCCAAGCTTTTCGATAAGCGGTTCAAACACGTGAGCAGGGACAATGCGGATAGCCTGCAACAAGTCAAGAACAGAAAGCGGGTTGTTGCGCTGCTTCTTGTTGATGAGGAAAGCAACTCGTTCCACCTCACCTGCCGGTTCGGATTTAACAGTATCGACGTGGATTGCGGAAATCTGTTCGCTAGTGTTGATGGAACCCATCGTGTAGATGAACTTCACGTCACGAGATGTGACCTTTTCACCATCGCTCCACTTTGCGGCCGGGTTCAAGTCAACGACGATAGAATCGTTGTTCCTGCTCACGAGAGAGCCGAGGAGGGATTCAATTTCACCCGTCAAAGAGTTGTAGGTGAGAAGCGGTTCGTACATCAAGTTGAAACGACCACTCACAGGCCAGGTTGTCATCCAGCTTTCTGCAAGGGGGTTGAACGTACCAGGAGCATCATTCTGCTGCCCAGACAAGTAGAGCGTTTCCTGACGCGGCAAGGAACCGCTGGCAAGCTCGTCTTGCGATGAGCTACCGCACCCAAAAAGTGCGCCAGTTGCCGAAAGCACCAAGGCCGTTCTAGCAATCGATTTCAATCCAATCATTTGAGTCCTCTTAGAATAGGGCCTTTGCAGGGGCCCCTTTTAATTGAAAATTCAAATCTAATATAGATTATTCCAATTCAAAATTATTTTCGAAAGAAATAAAAAAGCCTTGATGATTTCTCAAAACGGATTAACAAAATTTTACATTTAGGAATGTTTACAAACTAGTTGTTGGTCAACAGTCATTGGCCATTAGTTATTGGATAACAGCTGGAAGAGCTACGATTCTTCAGCGCCGCCAGCGCAGTATTCAGCGACTTGTTCGCGAAGTTTTGTGCCACGCACTTTGCCAAGCAAATCAATGATGTCTTCGAGCGGAGCGTCCATAAACGCTTCGGCACTCTTGTACTTGCTCAGAATCTTGATGCGGGTTTCGTGCCCGACGCCAGGCATTTTGAGCCATTCGACTTCGAGGTCTTTTTTGCGCTTGCTACGCTGGTACGTAATAGCAAATCGGTGCGCCTCGTCGCGAGCGTTCTGCAAAAGCTTCAACGCGGGACTCGTGCGGTGTAACACGATACTTTTGCGGTCATCAGGGAACACGATTTCTTCAAGACGCTTTGCAAGCCCAATCAGCGGCAAGTCCTTATCGTGACCAAGTTCCTTTAAAATCTGCATCGTGGCATCGACCTGGCCTTTACCGCCATCGCACACCCACAAGTCGGGCATCGGAATTCCTTCTTCTTCCAAACGGCGGATGCGGCGGGTCATCACTTCGCGCATGCTTGCAAAGTCATCGACACCCGTTACAGTCTTGATGATAAACTTTCGATAATTGCTCTTGTCGGGGCGCCCGTTCTTAAACGCGACCAAGCTCGCCACGGTGTTCGTACCGGACAAATGCGAAATATCCACGCATTCGATACGGAACGGAGTCTTCTTTAAGCCGAGAACTTTTTGCAGTTCGAAAACGCTGCTGTCGATTTCGCTGTACTTCTGCACTTCGGCGCGCATTTCCACGAGAATCATGTCGGCATTCGCGGAGGCGAGTTTCAGGAACCCGAGCTTTTCACCGCGCTGCGGATTCGTGAGCACGACCTTGTGCGTCGTCTTGGACGCAAGCGCCTGTTCAATAGATTCTCGTTCCGCCATGTCCGTCGGGAGCGGCACATCCGTTGCAATTTCGCCCGGAATAAATTCCACGTCCATGTACCATTGCACCACCATCTGGCGGAAAATTTCCGTTTCGTCATCTTCGAGCTTGCATTCCAGGCGGTAGTGGCGGCGCCCGCAAAGCACGCCGTTGCGGTACTCGAAAATCACGGCGGCAGCCATCGTGCCGTTACGCTTAAGCGAGAGCACGTCCACACAGAGGCTTGCATCGGACACATCCGTTTTCTGGTGCGCGCTCGTCGCCTTGAGCGCCTGAATCGCGTCGCGCTTTTTCGCCGCCGTCTCAAAATCCATGCGTTCGCTCGCCTCGAGCATTTCGCGTTCCCAAAGTTGAATCAAGTCATCGCGTTTGCCACCCAAGAGCATCTGCGTCTGCGCCACTTTTTTCTGGTATTCTTCACGCGTCACAAGCCCCGCACACGGAGCACCACAGCGCCCGATGTGGTAATTGAGGCAAGGGCGCACAGGCCGATTGAGTGGCAACTTCAGCTTGCATTCACGAATCTGGAACAGTCTCGCCGCAATATCCTGCAGCTGGCGGATCATACGCGAGCTCATATAAGGCCCGTAATACAAGCAGCCATCCTTCTTGACCGAACGGCTCAAAAAGAGCCTCGGGAAAGGTTCATTCACAGAGAACGCGAGATACGGAAAATGCTTATCGTCCTTGAGCAATACGTTGTACTTAGGCGTATGCTTTCGGATGAGGTTTGCTTCCAGGATGAGCGCTTCGGTTTCGCTCTCGGTGATAATCCACTCGATATCGCGGATATACGGGAGCATGAGCGTCGCCGCACGGTGGCCGGCATGGTCGCTGCCGTCAAAGTAGCTCGACACGCGGTTCTTCAGGACCTTCGCCTTCCCTATATATATAATCTTCCCCTGGGCGTTCTTCATGATGTACACCCCAGGTAGCAGAGGGAGTTCCGCCAGTCGCCGCTCAATGTGTTCACTTACTGGAATCATGTAAATTCAAATCTATTTAATTTTTTATATTGTCGCGCCCCAATAAAATCAACCCCTTACCTTTTCTCATTTATGAAATGGTGATCCCCGAATAAATCGGGGATGACAGCATAAAAGACAGGAGATCGCAAAGCCTCAAAAAAACGAAAATACAAAGGTCATTTTACATTTTATCATACTCTAGTTACAAGAAAATTTTATATATCTTACATAGTAAGTTTCGCACCCCGCCAAATATGGAGAAATAATGAATTTCGAAAACATGAACTTGTTGTCGCAGAAGGTTGAAAGCGTCCTCGGAACAGTACGCGCCCTGCGTGAAGAAAACGCCAAACTCAAACAGCTTCTGGAAGGCAAAGACGCCCAGGCTGAAGACCAGAAAAACCTATTGGACTCTGCCAACGCAAAGATCGCCGACTACGAAGCCGCCCTCAATGCAAGAGCCAACCAGGCGGCCGCTCAGGACGAAGCCATCAACGAAAAGAATGGCATCATCGACAACTTGAACGCACAAATTAACGAAAAAAACGGCATCATCGATGCTCTCAATGGTCAAGTCGCCGAAAAAGACAACACCATCAATTCTTTGAACGGACAAGTTAACGAAAAGAATGGCATTATCGACAGCCTCAACGGCCAGATCAACGAAAAGAACGGTATCATTGACGCCCTTAACGGCCAGGTCGCCGAAAAGAATGGCATCATCGATTCCCTCAACGGCCAGGTTGCCGAAAAGAACGGCATCATCGATTCCCTCAACGGCCAAGTCGCCGAAAAGAATGGCATCATCGATTCTCTTAACGGCCAAATGGACGAAAAGAACAACATCATCGATTGCCTCAACGGTCAGGTCGCCGAAAAGAACGACATCATCGACAACCTTAACAACCAAGTCCAGAACCAGGGCAACGAAATTTCCGAAGCCCAGAGCAAGTTCCAGCAGCTCCTTTCTACGATTGAAAGCGAACTCGGTACCGAAATCAACATCAACAACGAGCCGGCAGCAGAACAAGCACCTGCTGAACAGGCAGAAAACAAACCTCAAGAAGAAAACCCTGACCTGTTC
The DNA here is from genome assembly GCF_002210425.1 of Fibrobacter sp. UWB2. Taxonomy (NCBI): domain Bacteria; kingdom Pseudomonadati; phylum Fibrobacterota; class Fibrobacteria; order Fibrobacterales; family Fibrobacteraceae; genus Fibrobacter; species Fibrobacter sp. UWB2. The sequence goes on from NZ_MWQK01000003.1 coordinate 234,288, forward strand.
GCGAGCAATGGAGGCTCGCAACCCGGTTTTTTCGGCTAAGGTGGTTGTTGGATAACGATCCATTCGGCGTAGGAATGAAATAATATGGCAAACGAGACACTTAGATCAGTCAGCATTAACGTCGCTCAAGAACGCATCCACATCCGCACAGACTTGCCCGATACGGACTTGAAGGAAATCGTCGATTTCATCGAAAGTCGTCTCGATAATTCCTCGAAATTTAAACTGGAACTGAAGAAGCAGCTGTGCCTACTGGCTGTGGAGCTCACTTCCGAGATTGTCGAGCTGCGCAAGCAATTGCGCAAGGCCAAAACATACCACGACCTGATGGATAAGGACCTTAGGGAACTTTCGCTCCAATTGGACGAGGGCCTCCCTAAAGCCGACAACCAAGTTTAAGCCAATCCGGATACATTTAATACACTTACGAAATCTCGGTATTTTTGCCGAGATTTTTTTTGTGATTTTCCCTTGTTTTTATCCATCAAGAAACATATATTATACGTGGGCATCCCACGGATTTTACACCCGATCTAACAGGAATAAATCAGCTCGTTGCTCTTGTGGTTCAGTTTAGGCGCGCATCGACGCGAAAAACAAATCCCCGAGGCGCTGCTATCATTGTAAAATAGTAGTTTCGAGTGTTCGTACCGTAGGAGATGCCCTTTTTTTATTGTGGCAAAATTTGCCGGGGCGAAAATGGAGATCTCCGAAAAACTATCCGAACTTTTAGAGAAAGCAGAATCCGAAGATATTTTTGACAAGGCCGTCGTAGGTTATTTGCTCCCAGACGGCACGAGCCACACCGTTACGCTCAACACTCCCGAAGACACTGTTTTCGACATCGCGTCGCTCACGAAGGTCTGCCCCACCTCGACGCTTGCGCTCTCGTACATTCTCGAAGGCAAGCTCTCCATTGATGCCAAAGTCATCGACTTTATCCCGGAACTCAAGACAAACTACCGCGACCAGATTTGCGTTTCGCACCTGCTCACGCACAGCCTCGATTACCGAGTGCCGATGAAGACGCTCAGAACGCTCTCGCCCGAAGGAATCCTCAACGCCCTTTACACGTACCAGTTCGCCGCCGCTCCGGGAACCATCTTTAATTACGGGAACCCCGCAAGTGTGCTACTTGGCATTTTGTTGCAGAGACTTACAGGCAAGAACTTGCAGGAACAAGGTAACGAACGATTCTTTACACCGCTCGGCATGACGCGTTCAGGCTACAACCCGCTCACGCGAGTCCCGAAATCAGAAATTGCGGCAACCGAGCTTTGCGAGTTCCGCCATCGCGAAATTCAAGGCGAAGTCCACGACGAAAGCGCCTGGGTTCTGCAAAAGCTGTTCCCCGTCGGGAGTGCCGGCATGTTCAGTTGCGTCCCCGACCTCCTCAAGTTCGTGAAAATGATTCTGATGGACGGCAAGTTTGAGGACAAGCAAATTGCCCCTGCCGGAATTCTGGACATCGTGAGCCACAACGCCCTTGCCGATAGCGTCGGAGCAGAAACCGCCCTCGGCTGGGAGCTGAACGCAACCAAGTTCATGGGCACAAAGGTCTCACCACAAGCATTCGGCAAGACAGGATTCACGGGTGCAAGCATCGTCGCCGACCCGGACAAGGGAGGCGCCATCATTCTCCTTAGCAACTTCACCTACCCGCACCGCGAACCGAACGCCGACAGGATTCACGCATTCCGCGCCACACTTGCAGACGCGTTCTTTGGCGCAATTTCGGAATAAAAGGAGAAGCCCGCTCGATGGCGGGCTTGACAAGTTCTACAATCGATAGATCCTTCGACTTCGCTCAGGATGACACATTAGCGGCCAGCGGCCTTGCGGAGCATTTCCTTGCGCTGAGCTTCAGCAAACATCTTTGCCATTTCCATGCGGTTGTCAAGGATTTCCTTTTTCTTGGTTTCTTCCTTGCAGTTCACGCACTTGGTAGCAGTCGGTACGGCCATAAGTCTCGCCTTCGGAATCAGCTGTCCACAAATCTTGCAAACGCCGAAAGTTCCATTCTTGATGCGCTTAAGAGCTTCTTCCAAATAAACGAGGTACTTGCCTTCGCGGGCTGCCAATGAAAGGTTGGTTTCGAGCGAGTTGATATCCGTTGCAGAATCTGCACCTTCGGAATCGCCACCGTCACCGGACTGATTCTTCTGGTCCAAAAACACGTTAGCCTTTTCAGAATCGCTCTGGGCGGTCACAAGCTCGCGTCTTTTTTCCAAAAGCATTTCTTCAAAAAACTTAAGATCAGCATCGCTCATCTTTACGGGTTTCTTCTCAGCCATATTAAACTCCTTCTTTGTGAGTTACACTGTAATAAGTACCGCTTTAAATTATCTTTTTTTTACAAAAAAGAACAATTAAAATAATATTTTTCAAAAAAAAATGTTGATAAGTCGGTAAAAAAGGAGTTGTCCGGCTAGAATATATCCACGTTGAGCTTGAGACCGTCTTTTTTGACACCACTGAGCAACGTGTCGAAGTCTTTTTTCAGGACATCAAAATCCTTATTCAGCTTGGAAGACCCATCGAGGAACATCCTTGCCGAGCCTTCGCTTTCGTCAAACTTGGTGACAATGGCGAGCGCCTCGTTCTTAGAAACTTCAACACGGTCCAACAGTGCACGCACGCGGTCCATAGCTTCGTTTGCCTTTGTCGCAGTTTCGCCACCGCGATCCGAAAGTTCCTGCAACGAGCGTTCAAGATTTTCACCTGCCGCCTGGTAACCGTCGAGAAGCTCATCCACCATGGATTTCCACTTGCGGATATCGGCATTGGTCACGCGCAAAAGCTTCTTGACCTTCTTGCCGACACGGTCCAAGCGCTTGCCCGTCTCGCCCACTGTTATCGAATCACAAAAATCGGTGATGGTCTGCTTGATATCGCCAATGTCCTTGAAAACTTCGGCAAGATTCTTCGAAATTCCGGAAGTACCTTCATCGTAAAGACCGCTTACGGTATCGCCATCTGCCACAAGTTTGCTCGAATTGCCGGTAATGATGCTCATTTCGCGTTCGCCCATGAGGCCCGCCGTCACAAGTCGGAATTCAGAGTTCACAGGAATCTTTGCTTCGGCAAGTACGCGTGCAGAGACATAGACCGCTTCGTCCGTAAGCTTCACATCGACAATCTCGCCCATCGCAATGCCACGGACGCGCACAAGGTTCCCTGGAGAAAGCGTACCGATAGTCTCGTATTTTACGACAAACGTATAGCGCTTGTGGTACGGGCTAGACGGATGGTAATAATAAATCGCCAGCCCACACGAGACCACGATAATGAGAAAAATAAGACTTGCTACAAAATTTTTTTTGATTTTAAACAGCAAACTATTCATAGAAAGACCAGTTCTGCGGATTAAAATCTAGCAAATCATCGGTGAATTCGCCCTTCGCCTTCGCCTTAATCTTTTGCAATAACGACTCGTTGAAATCCTTTGCCACGTTCTGGCCGCTCATTTTCATGAGGGCATTCATCGCAATGACTTCGGAAATCACAGTCATGTTCTTGCCGGGCGCCACAGGGAGCACCACCTTCGGGATGTTCACGCCCATGACGTTTTCTTCCATCTCATTTAAGCCAGTGCGTTCGTACGAGACGTCTTGACGCCACTGCTGGAGCTCGACAATCATTTCAATTTTCTTGACTTTGCGAATCGCGTGGATACCGAACATCGAACGGATGTCCAAGATGCCCACACCGCGAATTTCCATGTGATGGCGGATCAACGGATCTGGACGGCCAATAATCGACTTGCCCACATGGCTGATGTGAACAACATCGTCTGCCACCATGCGGTGCCCACTTTCGACAAGGTCGAGCACGCATTCGGACTTACCGACGTTACTGTCGCCCACGTAGAGCATGCCCACGCCATAAACGTCCACGAGGCTTCCGTGAATAATGGCATGCGGCGCAAAGAACTCGTCGAGAATTCTCTGGCCCATCTTGAAAAATTCAAAAGTATGGAGCGTCGTCGAGAACAGCGGGATGTGCAAACGGTTGCACATATTCCTAAGTTCATCGTGCGGGGTCTGTGCATGCGTCACGACCCACATCGGGGCACGGAACACAGACAAGTTCTCGAAAATTTTCGCACGCGCTTCAGGGCCGACCGACTCGAGGTAATTCCATTCCGTGTGTCCAATGACCTGAATCTGCTGCGAACTATAAACTTTAGTATAACCCGCCATGGCAAGGCCAGGGCGGTGAATTCCGCTTTCTTCGATGCAGGATTCCATATCCTCATCGGGGCAATGTTGCACCATCTGCAAATCTTTGCCGTAGCGGATAAAAAAGTCCCGCACCGGGAAGCGTTCCCGATGCAGGATCTTGATGTCATTTAATCTATCAGCCATTAGGTGAGTTCAGAAACCGGCTGAGATCTGTGATCGTTCTGCTTGTCGTTGGCCTTCTTGAGCTGGACCTTGATACGTTCAAGCGTGACATCGACAGCCTTGCCCATGTTTTCTTCGTCGGCAGAAGCGACAATGACGGAACCTGTGATGTTGACAGAAATTTCGCAATGACGCTGGTGTTCAACTTCGTGGTCGAGAATTACAGAGGCGCTAGTGATATTCGGGTAAAATTTGGCCAACTTATCCATTTCTTCCTGAATACGGTCCTGAAGACCTGCCGATGCGTTAAAATGACGAGCAGAAAACTGAATATCCATGATAAACCTCCGTATGTTAATGTTACGATTTATTTACGTTTAAAAACACTTTGGAACTACCGTTCCGCAATTAAAGTATATACATCTTTTTTTTTCAAAAGTCCACAACTAAATTGGATTTTGCAAAAAAATTCGTTCCATCTTGGAATATTTGCTATAGCGAATTGCCGAAATTTCGCTTTTTTTAGCGTTTTCTTTGGTTCTTGGGCAAAATCTTGAGCTCTTTTTCGCGGTATTTGGCGACTGTACGGCGTGCCACCTTGATTCCCTGCTTCAAAAGCTCGTCGCTGATGTCCTGATCGGAGAGCGGAGAGGACTTGTCTTCTTCGTCAATGAGCGTCTTGATGGCATCGATAATCTGCGCAGAACCGACTTCTTCGGCATCCGGAGCTGTGCCCTGCTTCACACCCGATGTAAAGAATTGTTTAAGTTCGTAGATGCCGTAAGGCGTTTCCACGTACTTTTTGTCGGTCGCACGCTGCACCGTGCTCACAGCTAAATGAACATCGTCGGCCACATCCTGGAGGATCATCGGCTTGAGGAATGCGGGGCCGTTTTCGAAGAATCCGCGCTGGCGTTTGACAATCGAGCGCATCACAAGCTCAATCGTCGAGAAGCGGTTATCGACCGCCTTGATGAGGTCCGTTGCCTTCGCTAGCTGCGCCTTCACATATTCCTTGTCCTGCTTCGATGCAGACGGGTCCGTAAGAATCGCCTTGTACGTCTGGTTGATGCGGAGCGACTTCTGCATCTTGGTCTTAAAGCAGACGACTTCGTAATTGCCCTTCTTTTCGACGACTTTCAAATCCGCATTGATAATGTGCGAATACGAATGCGAAAGCTGGAAGCCCGGATGCGGACGCAAACGCGAGAGGCTTGCGACAGCCGTCTTGACTTCGTCGGCGGAAACGTTCAACGCCTTTGCAATTTTTGCATAGCGGAGCTGCAAGAGGTTCTCGTATTCTTCTTCGAGAATGCGGATGGCAAGGCTCGGGAAATTTGGAATCGCGTACGCCTGGATGAGGAAGCATTCACGCTGGTCGCGGGCACCAATGCCGCTCGGCTTGAAGGACTGCAAAACGTGAACGGCTTCGCGCACCGGGAGGCTTGCGTCTTCGAGCTTGAGTTCCCCGCGGAGCATGCGTTCAATCTCGTCGATGTACTTGTCGTCCGACTGGACAACCATCGCTTCGGATTCATTGTCGCGGTTTGCATCGCAAAGGAATCCATCGTCATTAATGGAGTTGATGAGGTACTGGACCAGCTTGCGAAAATGTTCTTCAGTCACGCCGTTTTCTTGCAACTGTTCCTGCAATTCACGGGTGCCGTTCCAAAGTCGGAGCTGGTCTTCGAGCTGTTCCTGCAAGCTCTTGCCCACGTCCTTGATCGGGCGGTCCCAATCTTCGTCCGGGTCCTTCCCGCCAGAATTCAAATCGTTAAAGGGAGCGTCATCGTACGATGTGCCATCGCCCAAATAGCTATCCCAGTTCACATCCGAAGATTCCCCATCGAGGTAACTGCTATCGACATCGGCGGTATCGTCCAAAGAACCGCGAGCCTTGTCCTCGATATCATCGGGAATTTCATCGGAATCGTTTGCTCTCGGGTCGAGTTCTTCGGGGTCCTTGTCGACGGGAACTTCCTGATCGTCAAAGTCGCCATCGTCCACTTCCAAAAGCGGGTTGACTTCGACTTCTTCCTTGATGGCGGTTTCCAGTTCCTGCGAAGTTTTCTGAAGCATCTTCACAGACTGGAGAAGCGCAGGAGATAGAGTCTGCTCCTGCGTCTGTCCGATATTTGCCTGCATTCCAAGATTCATAAAAACTCCTAATCCAAGCGGAAAGAATCACCGAGATAAATGCGACGTGCTTCTGGGTCTTCGGCCAAGTGTTGCGAAGAACCTTCCGTGAGCACCTGGCTCTTGTACATAATGTAGGCGCGGTCCGTAATCGAAAGCGTTTCGCGAACGTTGTGGTCCGTAATGAGCACGCCCATGCCGCGGTCCTTGAGTTCCGAAATAATGGACTGGATGTCGGCAACGGCAATCGGGTCAATGCCTGCAAACGGTTCGTCGAGCAAGAGGAACGACGGATCGCTTGCCAGCGCTCGTGCAATTTCCAAGCGGCGGCGTTCGCCACCGGAGCAACTCATGGATTTCGTCTTGCGGATGTGCGTAATCTTGAATTCTTCGAGGAGCTGTTCCAACTTCTTTTTGCGCTCGGCACGCTTCATGTCTTGCGTTTCGAGGATCGCCATGATGTTGTCTTCAACGGAGAGCTTACGGAAGATGGAAGCTTCTTGCGGGAGGTAACCCACACCGAGACGGGCGCGCTTGTACATCGGCTTGTCCGTCATCTCGATATCGTCCAAAAAGATGTGACCTGCATCCGGGCGGACCATGCCCACAATCATGTAGAACGTGGTCGTCTTGCCGGCACCGTTCGGGCCGAGGAGCCCGACAATTTCGCCCTGCGAAACTTGAATGGAGACATCACTCACCACCTGGCGGTGGCCATAAATCTTGCGCAGCTTGTCGGTGCGTATCGTGCTAACCAAATTTTTCACTGTGCGTCCTCCGTTTTCGCAGTTTCGTCCGTCGACTTTGCCTTGTTTTTACGGCGGCCAAAAATGTTTCTCATTTTACGGTCTTTAAAAACTTTATCAACTTTTGCCGAATCGGCTGCAGTCAAATTCTTTTTCACGCTCGGATCTTTTGCGGCAAGCGAATCAAGCCTTGCGAGCGAATCCTTCTTGGCATTTTCCGCAATGCGGTTCGCCTTTTCCAAGTCGATAAATCGCCCACTTGCGTTTGTCTTTCTGCCCATGAGCTTGAGCGACTTCACCGCGTTCTTTTGAGCATCGAACAAGATGTGAATCGTGTCGCCCGTCGCTTCGTTCTTGCCAGAGACCGTCCTATCCTTTTTCACATAGAAGTAGGTGCTCTGAGCTTTGCCCGAAACAATCGCGCGGTCCATGCGGCCCTTTTTAAAATACAAATCGAGACGGTCGCCGTCCATCAAATTGCGGTATTCTTTTAAATCCGTTTCGTAGAAAAATCCCTTGGCGTTCACGTTCACGTAAAGGCGTTCAATTTTTCCTTTTTTGAATTCGCAGTAAAGCGTATCGCCGAAGGCTTCGGTCACGTTGCCGGGATTGCCTCGTTTCGGGGCTTCGTTCTGGATGCCGTGTGCGTTGCGGATCACGAGTGCGGACTTGAGCATCTTGCCCGTCTCGTCGAGCACGAGGAATATGGAGTCGCCCGTGAGGTGGTAATTTTTCATATCGCAAGTCGGGTGGCCCTTCAGGCTGAGCCAATTATCTTTGCGATTAAAGTAACCCGTATCGCAAGTGACCACGAGATCTTTCTGCGTGAGCTTCACATCTTGATAGGCTTGCGCAAAACTGTTCTTCTTGTCGAAAATGAGGGAGCGCGAAGAAATCGTTACGGTATCAATCGTACCATTTTTCTGCTTTTCGTACTGATAAAGTCTCGGCGACATCGGAATTGTCACGATGTCTTCTTTGCGGTCGTACTTGAGGTACTGACCGGTCATGAGGTAGTTGCCTGCGGAATCGCCTGCGCTCACTTCGCCAGAGGCAATCGCAATTTCGCTCTTTCTTTGGTAAGAGCCGTTCCTTGCGCGCACAAATCCAGACGGATGCGTGAAGAGGAACCCGCCGCCACATTCAACTGTTTCGGTGTTACGGTTCCAGGAGGCGCGCTGCGTCTTGAACGCAACACTATCGTGAACAAAGTGGACATTGCCGGTCAAGAGGAGAGTTCCGCGCTTGCGGGACACGTCGAGGTTGTCGGCGTGGTACATGATGAGCGGCGAGGACTGCGCAAATGCGAAATTAGCCGCAAAAATCAATGCGACGATGGAAAGGAGTGCGCGGAAATTCATTACGGCATCCCTGCCTTTGGCCTAAACGGGAGACCGCGCGGCGGAGCCTTCCTGGACGGTGACGAGGCAGGCTTTGCAGCCTGCGATGACGAGGACGGCGGATTGCTTAAACGTTCCGCCTCAGCCTGTCGTTTGTCTTCATCCTTCATGCGCTTTGCCGCATCCTGGAAAATACCCGTCACGTTCGAAAGGATTTTCCAGTTGTCGAACTGCGCATCGCTTTCAAAACCGACACCTTGCAACACGTCGCCGTCTTCGGAGACAACGCGCACATAGCTTGCGGTTCTGACCAAATTATCCTTCTTATTCCAAAGGAGCGAATCGGCACGGACCGAGGCGCCCTTCGGAGTCAGCGCATAAACGTGGCCGTAAGCGTAAACGTACGTGAACGTCATGTCGAGACTGCCGGAGTCCGCACGCAAGAACGCCACGCGCTCGCCGATGGAATCGTAAATGTCCACGAACACCGGACGCACCGTCACGATTTCCTTGTCGGCCCAGCGTTCCAGATAAGCGGTTTTCAATCGCCAGTTGAGCACGCCCTTGTCGTAGCTGTCGAGAAGAGTCGTATCGGTAAAGAGCATCTGCGGGCGCTCGACACGAATCCAAGGCTTGGGTTCTTCGATTTCTTCGCAACCGAGCAAAAATGGAGCAAGAATGGCACATGCGAAAACGCCCCACAAGCGAGATGCCTTGCGAGACACATTACGAGATGCACGGGATGCACAACAAGACGCCGCCGGGCGAGATGTCGGCGCAAACGCATTTTGGACATTCTGAATATTCTGCAAAAATTGTGCCACAAACACAAATTACAAATATAAAAGCACGTTATTTAGGGTTTTCTCGGAAATTTGAGGGAATTTGGGCGATTTTCCTCGTGACAAGCTCCATTTCAGCAGGACTCAATCCGAGATATTCGTCAACATCCCCTACTTTCCACCCTTTCTTTTCCAACTTTCGTTTCTTTAATTTGTCCATAAGCTAAAATCTTCCTCATTTCAGTCATTTTTTCTTCTTTCGTTCCACATCCAACAGAATTTCCGACTGAAGAAATTCTGCGTATTCCTTTTCAAAAGCCATCTTCTGTTTCAGGTCAGACATAACCCTTTCAAAAGTTGATTTCATCTTTTTCATGACAGACGCACTCCTCATACTAAAAGTATCATCCCTTTAATGTGGAGTCAAGGGAGCGATTTTCAAGAGATAACCAAAATATTCATTACAGCTAATATCAAAAGTATTGATTTGTAATGACATTTATAGTATATTTAATAAAAAAAAGGAGTCGAACATGGCGACATTGCAATTAAGAGTAGATGATGAATTGAAGAAAAAGTCAGACGACTTGTTCCAATCGCTTGGTTTGGACACATCCACCGCTATTCGCATTTTTTTGACATTCGCTATCGAAAAGAACGGCATTCCATTCGATGTCCGCCACGCCCCTGAAGATTTATCTCTTGAAAAGGCGATTAGTGATACGCGGAAGCAAGAGAATCTACACGGTCCCTATTCATCTGCGCAAGAAGCAGTAGCCTCCATGCTGGAGGATTAAGTTTGTACCAAATCAAATATACCAACAGAATGAAGCACGACGTCAAGACCATGCAAAAACGAGGCAAAGATTTAAACAAGCTCGTTTCTGTTCTTGACAAACTATCAAAAAACATTCCTCTCCCTCCCAAGTGTCATGACCACCAACTTGTCGGCAGTTTGAAAGACTTTAGAGAATGCCACATTGAACCCGATTGGCTTTTGATGTACCAAATAATCAACGACGAACTAATCCTTTCCGCTACCGCAACAGGAACACACGCTGATTTATTCGGGAAATAACACAATAAAGAAAAAAGGACTGCTCGGGGGCAGTCCTTTTGAAATGTTACTGGATCCTTCACTTCGTTCAGGATGACGAGTGAAAGCGGCGTCAGGATGACGCTATAAAAAAGGCGACCCCAGCACAGTGGCCGGGGTGACATTGTAAAGGTGATCCCGCAACAAGTGCGGGAATGACAACGCTAATTAGCCTTCTCGGCCGAGCATGAATGCCTTCTTGTTGCCTTCGTGGAACTTTTCGGCAAAGAGCTTGTTCAAAGCGACCATCCACTGATCGACGGTGAAGTCGAAGTGCTTGGAGAGCTTGCCGAGCATGGCGACGTTCAAAGCCTTCACGTTTTCGAGCTTCGAAACATCGATGTCCGCCGGCGTGAGGAGCACGCCGCCCTGCTTCATGTAGGCTTCGTTCACGACAACCTGCGTCTCGTCAAAGACGACGAGGTAGTCGGCTTCGCCGCACGGGATCATCGGGGACTGCACTTCTTCATCTTTTGCAAAACGCACGTCAGAAGCAATGGAACCGCCGCGCTGGCTCATGCCATGGACTTCGGCTTTCTTCACGTCGTAACCTTGTTCGAAAACAAGTTCGGCCATCACGTCACTAGCCTTGATAACACCTGTGCCACCGAGGCCTGCAAATTTAACGTTCATTACGCTCATAATTATTCAACCTCTCTATTAAAAGTTATTGTTCTTCTTGGCAGCGGCTTCTGCTTCGGCAAGTGCCTTTTCGGCCTTTTCCTTGTTCGCCTTGTCCCAGGCAAGGATGCTCTTGAGGGCGAGAATGCAGGGGCTCTTAGCAACGATAAGCGTGAGTTCGTCCTTTTCGAGGGATTCCTTCACGAGGCGCTTGAATTCTTCCGGTTCCTTGACCTGGTTCACTTCATAGACGTTGTCGAAACCGGCGACCTTTGCGACTTCCTTGTAGTCAATCTTGTATGCCGGAGAGTGGTCGAGGTGACGGCCCGTACCCGGGTGTTCCTGCTGACCGGTCATAGCGGTAATGCTGTTGTCGAGAATGATGACGACATGGCCAGTTTCCGGGCGGTTGTAACCCGCTTCCACAAGGCCGGTGATGCCGCTGTGAACAAACGTAGAGTCGCCAATCACGGAGACAACGCGCTTTGCCTGTTCGCGCGGAAGCACGTTACGGAGACCGATACCCATACCGATTGCGGCACCCATGTCAATCATGTAGTCCATGGCGCTGATCGGCGGGAGAGCGGCGAGCGTGTAGCAGCCGATGTCACCGGAAACGATGCAGTCGAGTTCCTTGAGAACTGCGAAGGAACTGCGGTGCGGGCAGCCCGGGCAAAGCATAGGCGGCTTACCCTTGACCGGAACCGGATCCGGGTTCTTGTCGCCTGCGATAATGCGGCGGACGCGGTTCACGTCGAGTTCACCAAAGCGGAAAATCGGGTCAAACTTGCTTTCGCACTGGATGCCAGCGGCCTTGATGTTTTCAGCAAGCCACGGGTCGTTTTCTTCGATGACCATGAGGCGCTTGCCTTCGAACTTCTTGGCGAAATCCTTGATGAGCTGCATCGGAAGCGGGTAGGTCATACCGAGCTTGAGGATGCTTGCTTCCGGGGCGGCTTCGCGGACGTGGTGGTAGCTGATGCCGCTCACGATGATACCGAAATCAGCGCTACGCATTTCGACCTTGTTCGGGCCTTCAGCAACGTTCCAGGCTTCCATTTCGTCCATCTTGGCGCGGAGGCGACGGCCAGCCGGCTTCGAGAAGCCAGGCACCATCACGTGCTGGGCGATGTTGCGTTCAAAGTTCGGCACCATTGCCGGGAGTTCTTCCTTCGGCACGACGATAGACTTGGAATGGTCCACACGGGTGGTCATGCGGAGGATGACAGGAATCTTGAACTTTTCGCTCGTCTGCATGGCGATACGGAAGAAATCATAGGCTTCCTGGGAGTTGGACGGTTCGAACATCGGGCAAACGGATGCCTTAGCGTGATTACGCGTATCCTGTTCGTTCTGGGAGCTGCCCTGACCCGGGTCATCGGCAACAATCCACACCATGCCGCCATCGACACCCGTGTAAGTTGCAGTATAGAGAACATCACTTGCCACATTCAAGCCAACCATCTTCATGGTGACAACACTGCGGGCGTGTCCAAAAGCGGCACCGAGAGCGACTTCGGCAGCGACCTTTTCGTTCGGAGCCCACTGGGCATAGCCACCCAGTTCAGAGTAATCTTCCAAGATTTCGGTGGACGGAGTTCCCGGATAACCTGCGGCAAGCTGTACATTGCAATGACGCATGGAAAGGGAAATGGCTTCGTTGCCCGAAATCAGCATCTTTTTCGCATTTGGATCAAAAGCTGGCATGATATTCCTTTTTTGTTTTAATCGTTTTTAAACGAACTGCAATATAGAAAAAAACTATTTTGTATATTCAGGCCATGGCACTAAACAGGCTCTTCATCGCTATCCTGACATTTTCATCCTTGTTGCTCACGGGCTGCTTTACAATGCTCATGATGCAAGATAACAAGAACACGCAGACTATTTCCATTAAATCGGGAGACGGTGAAAAATACGATTTTTACATCGAAGGGAAACTCCTTTGCAAAAACACAGATGTTTGCAATTACATCCACGATGCGGACACCCCTTGCCGGGTTTCAATCCTGATGAAACGGGGCGATGTCACCTACAGGCACATGCTTTACGGCTATTGGGGCGAAGGGGACAAGGTATACAGCCAAAACATGAACTATTGTCCTGGAAACAGCCTTACCATTGAACCCGACTCGGTCATCAAAAAACAAGAAGAAGCTAAACGAAAGAAGGCCGCAGAAGACGTTTGGGTCAATGGCCCAGCAAATTAAATTTCAAAAAGTTATTTTTTGTTATATATTGTCAAGGTTTTAAACAAAGAAGGAGATGCCCGCTCGGAGGCGGGCATGACAAGTTTAGGATTAAAATAAGAGGTAGAAAAATGATTGTTTCAGATTTTAGCGAAAGCATTAAGTTCGTGGGTGTGGATGACCGCGAGATTGATTTATTTGAAGGGCAGTACAAAGTTCCTGACGGAGTTTCGTACAATTCCTATGTAATTTTTGACGAGAAGATTGCGGTCACGGATTCCGTAGACGCACACAAAGTAAGTGAATGGTTGACAAATGTTGAAAATGCATTGCAAGGCAAAACGCCCGACTACCTGATTGTCCATCATTTGGAACCCGACCACGCCGGCGGCTTTTTCGAATTTATCAAGAAGTACCCGGACGCAACCATCGCCGCATCTGCAAAGGCACTTGCGTTCATTCCGCAGTTCGTCAAGCTCCCCGAGGGCACAAAGACGCTCACGCTCAAGGATGGCGACACGCTTTCGCTCGGCAAGCACACGCTAAAGTTTATCGCGGCCCCGATGGTCCATTGGCCTGAAGTCTTGCTCAGCTATGACGAATCCGAAAAGATTCTGTTCTCCGCCGATGCGTTCGGCACATTCGGACTTTCTGGAAAACTCGGCGATGACTGGGTGAGCGAAGCAAGACGTTACTACATCAACATCGTCGGGAAATACGGTATGCAGGTGCAGAGCGTTTTGAAGAAGCTCGCCGGTATCGAAGTCAAAACGATTTGCCCGTTGCATGGTCCGGTTCTTACAGACAATTTAAGTTTCTACATTGACAAGTACAACACCTGGAGCAGCTATGCGCCTGAAACACAAGGCGTATTTGTCGCTTACGCAGGCGTTTACGGCCACACGGCAGAAGCCGCAAAGAAGCTCGCGGAATCGCTCCGCGAAAAAGGCGTTGATGTAACGATTATGGATTTGGCCCGCACGTATTCTTCGGAGACGGTCGCACAGGCTTTCCGCTATAGTCATCTCGCCGTATGCGCAACAACGCTTGATGCCGGGCTCTTCCCCGCTGCCGAAAAGTTCCTCACGCACCTCAAGGCGAAAAACTACGGCAACCGCAAAGTCGGCATTGTCGAAAACGGCACATGGGCTCCGATGGCAGCCAAGAAAATGCACGAGATTCTTGACACGCTCAAGAACGTGACATTCTGCGAAACGACGGTCACGCTCAAGTCCGCACTCGACGAGACTTCTGCAGCAAAGCTCGAAGAACTTGCCGTAGAATTCGCGAAGGATCTCGGGAAAGCGTAGTAGACGATAAAGGAGATGCCCTGTCGGAGCAGGGCATGACAGAATCCATGCAAAAAAAAGTCGGCCTCCGCCGACTTTTTCGTTTAAATAATGAGACTGGATCCTTCAACCCTTACGGGTTTCAGGATGACAAGTATGGAAGTTCCGGCTCGGGGGCCAGAATGACATAAATTACTTTTTGCTGGCGAGTTCGTCTTCGAGTTTCTTGTTGCGGCTGTCCTGCATTTCGCAGATGTTCTTGAGGTTGTTGATTTCTGCGTTCTGCTTGGCCACCTGGTCCTTGAGGTCTTCGCACTTGGCGGCGTAGGTCTGTTCGGATTCGATGCGGCTGTTCAGCTCCTTGCGGAGGCTGTCCACAGAATTGCGGAGCTTTTCGACGGCATCGTCGGCATCCTTGATGACCGGGTTGTCGCAGGCTTCGTTTTCGTTGCAAGAGCAGCACTTAAAAAATTTCTTCGTCACGGCAACAGTCGCTGCGGCACCGAGAATGGCGCCGAATAAAAAGCTATTCGTCTTCATGGTCAAACTCCTTGTAATTAAATCCACCTAATAATATCCATTCTAAGAACGTAAAAGTCAAGAATTTTTTAGAAAAATGCCTTTTTTACGAGAAATTATGGATTCCCTCCCGTTGGTCGAGAATGACAAAAGCGCATAAGTCGGGATGATAAATGCATATGCCGACCCCGGCACGGAGGCCGGGGTGACAAGTGTAAAAGGCCGGGGTGACAAAGGTTAAAACTTGCAAAAACGGTACAAAAATCTTATATTGCATTACAGTAATCAAGGTGTATATGGCAGATTCTCTTTACTCTGTATTATCGTTCACTTGCGCGCTCGTGTTGCTGATTTTCATGAATCAGTTCAGGTCCGTGCTGGATAAAAGCGAAAAAACGGACAAGGACTTCCTTTTCCTGTCTAGCTGGGTGACCATTTTCTGCCTCCAAGACGGCATCTGGGGCGTTCTTGCGAGCGGCGCCGTCCCCAACAATACGCTGTTTTTCATTTCGTCCTCGGTTTTCCATGCCGCGGCAGCATTTTCGGCCTACATCTGGCTGAGCTACATCCTGAACTTCATCAGTATCGAACGCGAAAAGGCAATACCAGCCAAGATGCTCTCGATCGCCCTTGTGATTTTCCAACTCGTCTTGCTCCTCGTCAACATCAAGTCACGGTTCATTTTTGACGTGGGCGAAGACGGCTCGTACATCGCACGCCCGGGCAGAAACCTGCTTTATTACAGCCAGTACTTTACGTTCTTCGTCATCGCCATTTTTGCCGCCTACAGGATTGCAAGCGCAAAAAAGATCGCCTCGCGCCGCCATTACGCTGCAAGCTTTTTGTTCATCTTGGCGCCAGTCCTTTGCGGGCTCCTCCAGAAAGCATTCCCGCTTGCCCCATGCGATTCCATCGGGTTTATGCTCGGTTGCTGCACCATCTATGCATTTTTCATCTCGAAAATTAGCCGCAACAGGGACCTCTCGCAAAGGGCGGTCATCATCGCAGGGCTTTCTGCTGACTACGACCTGGTCATGTACGTGAACATCACCAAGAACCAGACAAAGTATTACCAGGTAAGCGACAGGTTTGCACCGCTCCTTGCCGAAAATCACATACTGCCTAGCCCGCAAAACTTTGACAACCTGATGAGGCGCATTTACGTCCCTAACGAGTTCAGCGGCTTTATCGAAAATTCGGCTTTAGCCAAGTGCATCGAAATTGTGCAGACGACGCCGTATTATTCCATTCCCTTCCTTGCAAATATTGACGGGCACGTGGAACACTACCGCATGAAAATTGCAAGCGACAAGGGCAACACGCAATCGTTTGTGGTCGGCATCATCAATGTCGAAGTCGAACACAAGCTCGAAGAAACCGCGCTGAAGTTGAGAAAGGACCTGCAACACACCAAGCTAATTGCCAACAAGGACCCGCTCACGGGTGTCGGAAGTGCAGCGGCGTTCAAGGCCAAGTGCGAACTTATAGACAGCGAGATTAAGGCTAAGGACAAAATAAAATTTGCGATTGTAGAATGCGACGTGAACGATCTGAAGGTCATCAACGACACGTTCGGGCACGACATGGGCGACGAATACCTCAAGAACTGCAGCAAGGTATTCTGCAATATATTCAAGCATAGCCCGGTGTACCGCATCGGGGGCGACGAATTCGCCATCATTTTGCTTGGCGAGCAGTACGACCTGCGTTCGTCGCTTTTCGAGAAGCTGAGGGCGTCTGTAAACCGCAAGCCGGATGCCCCGAAGGAGAGCATTTCGTTTGCCGCGGGGATGGCGGATTTCAGCCAGCAAATTGACGAATGCGTGAAGGACGTGCTCAAGAGAGCCGACACGTTCATGTATATAGATAAAGGGAAGTTGAAGAGCTAGGCGTTTGTTACGTGATGCTGACCCCGGCACGATGGCCGGGGTGACAAGTGTGTATGCTGACCCCGGAATAAATCCGGGGTGACAATGCAAAAGGTCGGGTGACGAGTGTAAGAAAAAACCCCGGGTCTTGCGACTCGGGGCTTTTCAGCGGGAAGAGCGAGATTCGAACTCGCGATAGGATTTAGTCCTATACGTCCTTAGCAGGGACGCGCCTTCGGCCAACTCGGCCATCTTCCCATCTTGGGGACCAAATTTTAACAAAATTCCGGCGAAATTTCAAGGGGTAACGGGCAAATTCATCGTTTTTCCACAAAAAAGCCCCTAATTTTTACATATTGCACGCCCCCAGGCAGGCCACCCCTCCAAAAGTTTTATATCTTGTAAGTCGTTAATACTCAATAATTTACGTAAATATGAATAAGTTTGTTAAAATCATCGTCGCTATCTTCCTTGTAGCCTTGATTTGCTACATCCCCTTTTATATCGTCGTGTTCAAGATTCTCCCCGAACGCGATCCGGACAACCAGTTTAACCGCGCCACCATCTTGCAGGTGCTCTCCGGCGAAACCCGCGTCTTCTACGAAGACGGTGAAAACCTGCTCGGCGCATTCTTTGACGCGAACCACCGCGTTTACGTGCCCTATGGCGATATTCCGGTCAACCTGATCAATGCCCTTATCGCTGCCGAAGACTCCCGCTACTGGACCCACAACGGCTACGACCTCAAGGGGTTCATGCGCGCCATGGTCAACAACGTCAAGTCTGGGCGAATGAGCCAGGGCGGTTCCTCGCTCACGCAGCAGGCAGTCAAAAACATTTTCGGCCGCGAAGAACGCAGCATCAAGGAAAAGCTCAAGGAATTCTTGAACGCGCTCCGCATGGAAAAGCACTTTTCCAAGGAAGACATCCTGGAATTTTACCTGAACCAGTTCCACGTCTCGGGTACGGGCAAGGGTGTGGCTATCGCAGCCCAGTACTTCTTCAACAAAGAACTCAAGGACCTGACGCTTGCCGAATGCGCATTCATCGCAGGCTCGGTGAAGGGACCGTTCAACTACGACCCGTTCATCCAACGCACCGAAGAACGCAGGCAAAAGGCAATCGAACGCGGCGAGACGCGACTCCGCTACGTGCTCAGCCGCATGGTCGAAGAAGGCTACATCGAGCAGGCCGACATGGACGCCGCCATCGCAAAGCCTTTGGAATTCAACCACGGCAATTTCCGCTTCACGATGAGCACGACGCTCGAACGCTTGGAAGAACGCCTCGACAGCGACTTTTTCCACGAGCTCTTCCAGCAGGAAGGTATCGAAGATTGGCGCAAAGCACAGCTCGAAATCACGACAACTTTGAACGCCAAGTCGCAGGACGCCGCCAAACGCGCATTGCAGACAAACATCAGCAACTTGCAATTACAGCTCGGTGGCTTTGTGCTCCCGAAGGCGCAATTCGCAAACCGCGCCCGCACCGCTCGCAAAGGCGACTACCTCTACGGCGCCGTGGATAGCGTTTTCTACGATACGACCGGCAGACTGCAATCGCTTAAGTTAAACTTCGGGCAGCTCAAGGGCATTGTCACGGAGCAGTCCGTAAACGACTTTGCCAAGCTCGCCGGTGGCGATGTGAACAAGATTCTTGCGACCCAGCTCAAGCCGGGCGCCATCCTCCTCGTGAGCATCATCGACGAAACACCGATTGACGGTTACGCACAGTGCAAGATTGAAACGGAACCGGTGCTGCAAGGCGCCCTCGTTGCGATCCAGAACGGCAAGGTGCTCGCGAGCCAGGGCGGGTTCCACAACACGGGATTTGACCGTAGCTTCAAGGCACTCCGCCAGCTCGGTTCTAGCTGGAAGCCGATTCTTTACGCGCTTGCTCTTAAGTACCACTGGAACTATCTCGACAATCTTGAAAACGAATTCAACGCCTTCCAGTACGGGAACCAATTCTACTTCCCGCGCCCGGACCACAAGAACAAAGGTGACGTTGTCAGCATTGCATGGGCCGCTACGCGTTCCGAAAACATCGCTAGTATTTGGCTGTTGGAACACCTGTTGGACAAGCTCTCAGACAAGGAATTCGAAGACGTTGCCCGCGAAAACGGCTTTGCTCGCAATCCGGACGAAGAACGCATCAAATTCGTGGAACGCTTGCGCGACAAGTTCGGCCTCATGATGAAGGAAGACGTCAAGCGCGAAATCGAATTCACGAAGGCACGCGATGCGCTCGTGGAACGTTATATGAACGACGGCAAGGTATTGCAGGCACGCGCCGTGCAGAACATGCGCTACGGCACGTTTACGGACATCG
Organism: Fibrobacter sp. UWB2; assembly: GCF_002210425.1. Classification (NCBI taxonomy): domain Bacteria; kingdom Pseudomonadati; phylum Fibrobacterota; class Fibrobacteria; order Fibrobacterales; family Fibrobacteraceae; genus Fibrobacter; species Fibrobacter sp. UWB2. The sequence continues at coordinate 253,551 of NZ_MWQK01000003.1, forward strand.
GTTTGAAACAAGCGAAGCGCGACCCGAAAATCACAAAGTACGTAAACCACAACTTTAAGCGTTACTCTGAAATCTGGCGTGCCCGCGAAATCCAGGAACTCGACCCGGATGAATCGACAAAGCTGTTGCCGCTCGATTCCGTACAGCTGATTGAAAACTTCACGCTCGCTGACTTTAAGCGCTTGAACGCCATGATTGAACCGGTCGATGGCGACGCAGACTACTTTGACATGGCTCATTTGCGTTACTGGCCGGATTACCGCCGTGCGCTTGCGATGGCCGACTATGCCCGCTTTGCAAACGAAATCGGCATCCACCAGAAATTGCAGAAAGTGTTCAGTATGCCGCTCGGCGTGAACGACATTACGCTTGCCGAAATCACGACCGCCTACCAGACGCTCCTCACAGGCAAGATTTTCAAATGCAAGGACGCTAACTGGACCGAAGCTTGCTTTATCAAGGAAATCAAGAACCGCGACGGCCGTACGATTTTCAGGAACAAGATGGAATCGATGACGGTGCTTGACGATACCGTGACAACGCAGATGGGCGTGATGTTGCGCTCCGTGTTCACGAACGGTACGGCACACAGCCAGCTCACCGCGCTTAGCGTCAAGAATCCTGAAGGGGCCTCGAAGCTCCGCTATCCGGTAATGGGTAAGACGGGTACAACAAACGATTACCGCAACGTGGCGTTCCTTGGAGCGCTCCCGACGTACGTCAAGGAAAAGAACGGCATCGCACTGGATTCCGTGATTGCTATTGGTAGCTATGTGGGCTTTGACGACAACAAGCCTTTGAAATCAGGACGCACGCGTATTGCAGGCGCCTCGGGTGGTTTGCCGCAGTGGGCTTCATTTGCGAAGGAAGAAATCGACATTCTTGGCATTCCAAAGCAAATCGACTTCCTTGACATTTCGATGATCGCCACGGGCGAAGTGCCGCTGATGCTGACAAATGAACGCGGCGAACTCACGGTGGACCCGATGACCGGTGAAGCTTTGATAAACGGAGAAAAAGGCCGCCCGCTCCCGTGGCTCGATGTGCCGGGATTCACGCCGCCGCAAGTGCAGAAGATTGCCGCCGAAACGATTGCAAAATCTGGAATTGTCGTGAGCTTGCCGATGCCGCAGACAAGCACGCCATCGCAAACCGGAAACGCAACAGATTCCGCGACGGTTAAAGCACAAGAAGCCGCACCCAGTGTCGCACAGCCCGCTACTTCGCAAGCTGGGACAGCGCCAATCACAAGTGCGCCGAAGCCGCAGCAAGTCATCCCTGCTGATGCAAGACCAGTTTCAGAAGTCATGAAGGCAGATTCCATCAAGAAGGCAACGGAAGCAGCAAAGCAGATTCCGCTTGATCCGCAGCAGACGTTCACGCCAGTTCAGCCGCCAAAACCGCAGGCCGCCATGCCCAAGGATGACGACTGGGATTTGCCCGAAAACTTCAGCAGCAAAAATGCATTCGTGCCTATCGAAGCCGATGCTGAGTAATTGCTATTTTTGTTCACGATTAAAAAACGGAGTGTTTCATGTCTAAATCAACGGTTTTCGTTCAGGCAGCCACATTCGCCGCAGCGTTCTCGCTCACCGCATGTATCGGGACTAGTCAATGCCCTTCTCCAGACGTAAAGCCTACTGAAACTCCGTTCACGAAAATCATCGGGCAAGATACAGTCCAGTCTGCAGAAACACAGACAGGCAAGTATTCCGAGATGCAGGTCGTCACCGGCGATAGCGCTTCGCAGATTCTCGACCAGTTCAAGCTCTCTACGCCCGACCAGATTTTGACTCCGGAACAGACGCCGACTATTCTCGTACAAACTCGAGTCGATACGGTTTTGATGATGTTGCCGCCGTGCGACAAGACGCACTTTTCGCATTGCACGCTCGAAACGACGATGGACCCGTACAAGGCATTCCCGGCGCTCGCCAATTACGTCTTTAGTTACGCCGACACGCTCAGCCGCGCAGGCCAAACGGACTCCGCCTCCGTCATCTTGAACAGTTTCTCGACAATGGCTCCGATGTGGGAAAAATGGCAAGCGCATTCAGATACGCTCCGCGAAGCATTCGGCAAGCGCCGTGAAGAAAAGGCAAAAGAATTTGAGTCAATGGCACTCCAAATTCAGAACATGAACCGCGTACAGGCCTCGTACAGCATGGTCGCCGAAACGGCCGACAGCTTGATTGCACAGCTCGCTCCGGGAGACTCGCTCGCGAACTGGGCACAAGGCCAGAAAAAAATCGCTTATTCGAACACGCTCAAGAAAGCTTCCAAGGAATTTGAATCCATCAAGGTTCTCGCTGACGAAAAGGCACAATTCGCCGAAGCTCGCAAGCAGACCGAGATGTTCCGCATCCGCTACCGCGATTTCGAAGACACGCTCCACGTGCAGGCATTCCTGAATCACGTTGACGAACTTGAAAAGGCTACCGATTCCGAGACCGCTAAAATGTGGGAAAAGCAAGACCCCGCCGCAGCACTCGCCCAGGCCGATACGCTCATCGCAAACGAAAAGTTCGATAAGGCCAAGGATTTGCTGAACAAGCTCAAGACGAGCAAGCTCCGCAAAGAAGCAAACGAAAAATACATCGTCCTTGCTGATGCTTACTGCAACAAGCAGCGCAAAACCACATCGCAGATTTTCTCAAAGTCCTTAAAGCAAACGGACGAAGAAAAGAAAAAGAAATTGCTGAACGACGCCCTCGCACCGCTCGACAAATGCCTTGCGGAATTCCCAGAAACAACGCAACGCGAGAAAGTCGAAAGCAACAGAAAGTTTATTGAAAAGGAACTCGCCAAGTGACAGACTGGTGGAATTACGCCCAGTACCCGGCGTTCTTTATTTTGGGAGCAGTCGTAAGCCTCATCAACAGCATCGCAGGTGGCGGTTCTACGCTTAGCCTCCCCATCATGATTTTCCTCGGGCTCCCCGCGACTGTTGCAAACGGCACGAACCGCATCGGGCTCATCATCGGGAATTTCAGCAGTGCCTACAACCTTGCGCGTCACGGCTACCTGAACAAAAAAATCTTTTTGCAACTCTTGCTGCCGACATTCTTCGGCGCACTCCTTGGCGCATGTTTCTTGGTCCGCATTGGAGACAAGCTCTTCCAGGCAATTCTCGCCGTCGTGATTTGCCTTGTGGTGGTCATGAGCAACTTGCGCAAGGACATTCTCGGAAAGCCTCCCGAGAACCCGCCCGAGAAACTCACCGTCAAAGGCGCCATCGGATTTTTCGCCATCGCTGTCTATGGATGCATTGTGCAGGTAGGCGTTGGGTTCGTGCAAATATTTGGACTCACGCGGTACACCGGACTAGACCCAATTCACGTGAACGCCATCAAGAATGCGCTCACGAACGTGTTCCTCATTGTAAGCACGGTCGCGCTGGGCCTCGCCGGAAAAATCGATTGGCCCGTTGCGATTATCATGGCGGCAGGCGCATGGTTCGGCGGCTACCTCGGCAGTTTCACGCAGCGCAAAAAAGGCAACAAGTTCATCCAGCGATTTATCAGCATTTGCAGTATCGGCATGGCGATTGCACTCGTGGTGGACTTGGTGATGAAATAACCCTAGCTCACCGGATTTCTGTGACTTTCGAAGAGTTGCCGTAGATTCACGGCATCTCTTTTTTCTTGCTCCGTTTTGAGGTCTTCCATAATCTGTGCGAAATAGGCGGCCCGTCCTGTATCTTTGGCGAGGAAGGCGTCTTCGTAACTGTCTTGCGCCACAGCAACGACTTCTGGATTGAAGGTTGGCATAAACCCATATTTTTTGCAAGTTTCAATCATGTCGTCATCGTTTATGCTGCTGTAGTCAAAATTCGTGCGCTTAAGGAGCGTGACCATATCGCCAACGATTTCGATGAGCACATTTTCAGAAGATGAAAAACGCGACCGTAAAAAACTGCAATATACAGCCACATCGTACATCTTTTTGTATATAAAATAATCCTTCAAAAAGCGGAAGCAATGAATCATATCGCTAGAGCGATACGTGTACTTCATGGCAGAAACGATTTCCTTGAGCAAGTTCTCCCAACGGCCTTCGGCACTGCAAAGCATCGCATACAAGATCCTGCATTTTGCAGAAGTCGGATTCCACTGGACCGCTTCGGTGACGCCCTTCAACGCCGTAGAATAGTCGCCCAAGTCCAAAGCGGCGAGCGCATATTGGCGGTAAATCCAGTCCATCGGGCAGACAACGCTCACGTTCTTTATCTGTTGCGACGGGTTCTGGTAAAAATGCTGATAAAGTGCCCATTCCATTTCGTCCGAGATAGCGACGTAGCTAACATCATCACTAGACACAAATGGATGTTCTTTAAGAACCTGCATTAGCGGTTCAAGAATCTTCAGCGACTTTTCATAGTCCTTATTCTTGTACGCATCCAGGGACAAACTCAAAATTTCCATCACGCCTTTTCGGCCGCCAATATCTTCGAGCTTCTTGCTCATGATGGCGGACTTGATTTGGAAGAGGTCTTCCTGATTTTTGGCGTCTTCGATGGATATCATAGTCTACTTTCAAAAAAGTTCTTTAATAAAATACACTATTTTGAAAGCAATAGGCAATCCCCCAAAGAAAGACTACACACGCTTTTTACGGCGTTTCTTTTTCGGCTTTAGGCGTTCGCCAAGGCCTGCTCGCAGTTCACCTTCTAATGCAGGATCACCCGCAGCAAGGAGTTCCTTTTGCGGGCGTTTAAGCTTTTTAATACGCGCTTCCAGGCGGAGCGCTTCTTCGCGAGTTTCAAGTTCGAATGTTTGTAAAATACATTCCGGCGGGAAAGCTTTGGTAAACCTCGCCCCACGCCCACTGCAATGTTCCTCATAGCGGGCGTCGACATCCACGGCATAGCCCGTGTAAATGCGGTCACCCTTGCAACGGAGCATGTAGACGAAATGAGCTTTGGTCATTACCGTATATGGAGATGCCGGCATGCTTCGACTACGCTCAGCACAGGCTGCGGCCGGCATGACATTCCTAAGTTCTAAGATCTAAGTTCTGCCAACTATTCTTTCTTAGATACGATACTCATGTAGATGGTGCCGAGAATGGCAGCGCTAAAGCTTCCAAGAAGGATGCCAAGCTTTGCAGAATCCTTGTTCGCACCGTCTTCAAAAGCAAGGCCAGCGACAAAGAGAGCCATCGTAAAACCGATACCGGCAAGCATGCCACCACCCCAAAGAACCTTCCAGGAGTAACTCGGCTTCTTGGAAACGCCAATCTTCACGGACAAGAGGCTGAAGAGGAAAATACCGATCGGCTTACCGAAAATGAGGGCAAGAGCCACAGCACCAAGCACAGGCACATCCAGACCGCCGAGTTTGATTTCGACACCGGCATTTGCAAGCGCAAAAATCGGCATGATGCCAAAGTTCACCCAAGGCACAAGCATCTTGTACAAGCGTTCCTGCAAGGAGACACTTTCGCTTGCACCGCGCTTGAGCATCGTAAACACTTCGTACTGTTCATTGCGGTCCTTCGTCTCGCCCGAAAGCACATTGCCCACGCCACTTGCAAACTGGGCCACCACGCCTTTCGCCACCACGGCCTTAGCAGGCACGGAGAGGCCAAGGAGCACGCCCGCAATCGTCGGGTGCACACCGGACTTGACAAAGAACGCCCACACGGCAATACCCGTGAAATGGAGCAGCAGCATGTTGCGCACGCCAATGCGGAAGAACACGTTGAACAAGGCAAGGAGCACAAAAGCCATTCCAAGAGCGCTAAAGTTGATGCCATCGCCGCTCGGGTAGCCAATCGCAATCACGAGGATTGCACCGATATCGTCCGCAATGGCCAAAGTCAAAATCATCACGCGGAGCGCATGCGGAACCTTCTTGCCGAGAATCGCCATGCAGCCCACCACAAACGCGATATCCGTCGCCGTCGGGATTCCCCAGCCATGTGACGTACCCGGAGGGCAAAGAGCCAAGTAAATCAGCGCCGGGAAAAGCATACCGCCAGCAGCCGCAATAATCGGGAGGCTCGCCGCCTTCGGATCGCGGAGTTCGCCATAAGTCATTTCGCCCTTGACTTCAAGCCCGATATTGAAGAAGAATATCGTCATCAGCGCATCGTTGATGAACCAGTGCAAGTCACCAGTGCCCACCCAGCTGCCAATCGTCACCACGAACGGCAGATGCCAAAAGTGCTCGTACGATGACGGACTCAAGTTCGCCCAGATGAGAGCCGCAAGCGTCATAATGATAAGCACTATGCCGCCCGTCGTCTCCACCTTCATCAGGCGTTCAATCGGGGTGATAATCTTACGTACCGGGGTTTCCGGAAACATGTCTTCAATTTTATCGCTGCTAGTTACTCGTGCTGACATATGTTTTCAATATAGATAACTTTTTACATTTTTTTGGAGTCATACCGCCGTTGTAACAGATAAATAGGAATAAAACTACAAGTCCGTTACAAGAACATCGCAAGCACGTCCTTCAGCTTTTCAATGCTGACCGGCTTTGCAATATGTTCATTCATGCCCGCCTCGAAAGAAGCTTGGCGATCTTCGTCAAACGCGTTAGCAGTCATAGCGATAATCGGGATTTCGGCTACATCCTTGTTTTCGAAGGCTCGGATGCGCTTTGTCGCCTCGTAACCATCCATCACCGGCATACGAACGTCCATCAAGACGACATCGAACGGTCTCGATTTCGCCTTCGAGAGCATTTTCACGGCAATATCGCCATCTTCGACCGCCGTCACGATAAAACCATTGTCCTGGAGGATTTCCATCGTGATTTCGCGGTTGAGGATATTGTCTTCGACCAAAAGAATTCTCTTTCCTGCAAATCCGGAGTTGACAAGCGCACCGTTTTCGTCATTTTTCTTGGACTGCACGAGCTTGAACTCAAACGTCATCGTCACTTCGGTACCGACATTCAAGCGGCTCGCAATTTCAATCTGGCCACCCATCATCTCAACGGAGTTCTTCGTAATCGCAAGGCCAAGGCCCATGCCGCGGACATCCCTCGACACCGTAGATTCTCTTGCAAACGGCTCGTAAACCGTCTTGAGGAATTCTTCGCTCATGCCGATACCATTATCCTTGATGCGGAACTCGTAGGCGGCATAGCTCGACTTTGTAAGCGGAGTCTCCTTGACACTCATCGAGACGGTACCGCCTTCCTTCGTAAACTTGATAGCATTCGAAAGCACCTTGAGAAGTGCCTGGCGCAAGCGTTCCCTGTCGCAGACGACTTCATCATCATTGATATCGACGCAATCCAGTTCAAACTTGAGGTCCTTCGCCTGCAAGTCATTGCGGATATCGCGTTCCACCTCGTGCACGACTTCGAACAAGTGCATCGGAGCCTCGTTGAGGTCGAACTTGCCCGATTCAATACGGCTCATGTCGAGAATGTCGTTGATAATCGAAAGCAGGCGGTCAGAACTCTGGTCAATTTTGACAAGGCAGTCCTTGACGCGATCACAATCCCCCAGATGCGACGAGGCAATCGAGGTAAGGCCAATGACAGCGTTAAGCGGGGTACGGATTTCATGGCTTATGCTATTGAGGAATTCCTTTTTGGCGCTGTTGGCCGCCTGGGCTGCCGAGAGCGCCTGCTTCAAGGCTTCGGCCTGCGTTTCGAGCTGTTCCTTCTGTTCGAGCTGCAAACGAGTAGATTCATCGACGCTGATAAAGCCCGCCACAATCTGTTCCTGGGCATCGGGCGCCTTGCCCGCCATCACGAACTTGAGCTGCCAATATTCAACCGCCCCGTTGATAATCATCCTGTAGTTGACATAATAGGCGCCCTTCGCGGCAAGACGTTCCATCACGACATCGCGGGTCGTCATCTCCATGAACATCTTACGGTCATCGGGGTGCACAAGCGTATTTGCAATCAGCTTCAGGCGGTCCTCGAAATTCCCAACCTTTTTCCAATTCGGGTTATCGGCCCAGTTGTTTTTCTTCACATAATAAAGATGGTCTTCACGCGTAGACGGGTTGATGAAGCTCACCAGCGTAAAGTCTTCCGAAAGGCCCTTGATCACAGAAAGTCTTTCGCGTTCGGATTCAATGGCGACCTTCTCGTCGTTCACGTCCTCGACGCCAATAAGCACGTAACCCTCGCCCTTGCCATCGGCAAAGCCAATCAACGTATGGCGCAGCCAAACCCAGTTGCCGTTAATGAACCAGCGCATGTCCACAACCTTTCGGGACTCGAACTGGCCCATCATCTCAAGGAAGGATTCCCTGTTGAACACGCTATGGCAAAGCTCCAGGTCGTCCTTGTGGATTTTCGTGAGCTCGTCATTGTTCATGATGTCGTACAGAGAAACGTTGCAGTCAAAACGGCTGAGGATTTCCTTGTACAAGTCGTTCATGGCGCTTGGATACACGACATACGAACCCGATTCGGGATTCACGTAATAGATGTGGATAAAGTTCTTGGACAAAAGGCCCAAAAGCTTCATCTGCATGTAACGCACCTTGCCCACGTCATCTTGCTTCGAGCGGTCAAACTCGCCCGCAATGCAGCGAATCGCCACACGGCGCAGCAAAATAAAATACGCCAAAAAGAGAACCAGCACCGCAATGCCAAAGCAGAGCAGAATAAAGCGAACCTGGTGTATTGCCGCCATCGCATTCTTTTCAGGAGACGAAATGACGATACTCCAGTGGTTTACCGCCAAGGGTTTGTAGAAGAAGCAGTTGGACTCTTCCCAATAGTTTTCAACGCAAGCCTCGCCCGTTGCCCCCACAAGCATGCTATCCACAAGCGCCGAGAACAATCCCCTTTCGTTATCCATCTCGTTCATGTAATCATGGATACTCTTCAGCGAATCATGCTTGGTGTCCGCAATAAAGCGTCCATCATCGCGGTTGACCACATAGACAAACATTTTACGGTCATAGCGCTTGTCCTTGCGTAAGTACTGGTGGATAAGTCCCAGGCTAAAATTCCAGAACGCCACGGCGACCACCTGCCCATGGCTCTTGATCGGCACAAAATGGTACAGGAGCTTTTCTTCGGGCTTGTCGCTTTCCAGGCGCACGGATACATGAGCATCGCCCTTCGATTCCGCTTCAAACGAGATTTGCATTTTCGAAGCATCCGTCACGACGCCATCCGGCAAAATTACGACATCTCCCGGCAAAAGGATATTGATTTTCTGGTCGCGCAAAAACGGCTGCATCTCGTTCAGCTTGGGCTGCAAGCTGTCTATAGAATAATCCGCACGGTCACTCAGGGCATCTGCCACAAATTGTAGCGTTCCGCCATAATGCAGATTGTTCATGATAAACTCATTCGATGCCACCTCGGCATATTCACGAAGTCTATTGTAACAGCCATCTTCTACAATTTTCAAAACCTTTTGACTGACAAACAAAAAGACAACAGCCGTCACGACAAGGAGGACAATGGCAAAAAACAGGTGATCTTTGCGCATCACCTTTTCGCCGTGGACACCGTCAACATTCTTCATTTTTCAATTATCACTTTTTAAGGAACTTAGACAAAATATACTTCATTTTGTCAATGTCAATCGGCTTGGATATATGCTCATCCATGCCCGCGTCAAGAGCGGCCTTGCGGTCTTCTTCAAACGCGTTCGCCGTCATCGCGACAATCGGAATACGCGACTGGTAGCCCGCCGGGAGCATGCGGATAGCACGCGTTGCCGCAAAACCGTCCATCACCGGCATCTGCACATCCATAAGCACAAGGTCATACTGGCCCGGGGTCGCATTCTTCATAAGCTCGACCGCCTGCTTTCCGTTTTCTGCCGTGGACACGATAAACCCATTATCGTCCAAAATATCACATGCAATCTGGCGGTTCATCTCGTTGTCTTCGACAAGCAAAATCTTCTTGCCCTTAAAATTGGAAATCCCGAGAGGAAGCTTGAACCCTGCACTATTCTTGTTATGCAGAACAAAATCTATATCCAGAACAACTTCCGTGCCCTTGTTCTCTTCACTGAAGATTTCAATCTGGCCGCCCATCATCTCGACAATGTTCTTGGTGATGGACATGCCAAGACCCGTTCCCTGGATTCCGCTCACCGTCGAGGAATTTGCACGCGTAAACGGTTCATAAATCGTCTTCAGGAACTCGGCATTCATGCCCATGCCGTTATCACGAATACGGAATTCGAATAAAGCGGACCCGGGCTTTTCAGATTCCTTCTCATCCACATGCATCTCGATGGAACCGCCCTCATGCGTGTACTTGATGGCATTCGAGAGCACGTTCAAGAGCACCTGATTCAAGCGGAGCTTATCGCACATGATTCCGGAATTACAGATATTCATCTGCACATCGAAAGCAAGCTTCTTGGTATCGACATCGGCCTGCACAATATCCTTGAGCGTATTGATGATATCGATAAGGTCTTCGGCATTTTCTGCAAGTACCATCTTGCCCGATTCAATGCGGCTCATGTCCAGCACATCGTTAATGAGCGAGAGCAAGTGATTAGAACTCTGGCCAAGCTTGTGCAGGTAATCGAGCACGACCTCCTTCTCGTCGATATGCGCCATCGCAAGGCCCGTGAAGCCCACAATGGCATTCATCGGCGTACGGATATCATGGCTCATGTTCGAAAGGAACGTCGTCTTTGCACGGTCCGAAGACTGCGCCATCGAAAGCGCCTTCTGGAGCATCACCTGCTGCTTTTCGAGCAAGTCGTTCTGCTCGGCAATCTTCGCATCAAGTTCCAGCTTTTCGACTTGGTCATCGCTCAAGAGCATGAACGAAAGCACAAACGAGACGACCTCGTTTTCATCATTGCGTTCAATGGTCGTAAACTTTGCACGTAGCCATTCGCCACTTGTAATCTTGAATTCCTGTTCGCGCTGGTCCGCATCCTTGAGGAACTTCTGCACGTAGAACAAGTTCGAAAGCTTGAGCCAATCCTGTTCATACTCGTCCTGGACAAGATTGCTGATTTTCTTAATCTCGGTAGAATAGGTGCTGTACAGCGGGCGCTTCTCGACCCAGGAGACATTTGAAGACTTGATGGTACGGAACGAATTGTCCTCGACATTCACAAAGTAAATGGACACGTAATCATCGTAAAGGATGTCGTTCACAAAATCCTTGAGAATCAGATCGTCCTTTTCGGCAAAGCCAAGCGCCACCGCCTTCGGGCTATCCAGTTCGTCGCCCACCTTCACGAACTTCATTTCACAATAGTGCGGGCGACCATCGACATTTCCACGATACGTTGTAATGAACGTCTTTTGCACGGACAGTTCTTTCTTGATATTCTCTATCGTGCCCGCTTCACGCATCATCCGCCTATCGCGTTCCCAGACAACGCCATCGACATATTCGTCAAACGCCTTGGAATACGAGACGCCCGAACGGAAACGGCTACCAAACAGCGATTCCGATTCCTTGTTCATCGAATACGGCGTAATGGCATCCTTCTCGAGATCGATGTAATAGACCGAAGAATATTCCGATGCCAAGACATCGATAATTTCAAGGTCCTGTTCAATCTTCTTCTGATGCATACGTACCGTACGGATCTGTTCATCCTTGTCGGCAAAGCCAATCACAAAAGCTTTTTGCCCCTTGTTGACGGCAACGATCTTGCATTCGCAGAACTTGTCCGAATAGCTCACAAACTCAAAACTCGTGATGCCTTTTTTCTGGAGGAGCGGTTTCAGATTCTTGATGCTGAGCTTCTTACTGACAAAATCAGCATTATCCGGAGAAACAACCTTGCTCACGATAAAATCAATGGCACCGTCATACGTCATTTCGCCAAGACTATCGCCCAGCATCTTCTGGATGTTCGCATTCAGCTTGTGCGCCTTCACCGTGTCCGATTCCAAATCGCAATAGAATATGCACGAGTAGTCCGAAGCCAAAAGCGAAGTCACGGCGGCATCTTCGTCCATGCGCTTTCTGCGGTTGATTTCGTTTTCGGCAAAACCCGCCACAAGTTTCAAGACGGCAAAGTTCTTCTGCGACTCCTTGGGGTTGTCCAAAACGAGGAAGCTGTAACGCTGTTCATTCGAAGCAATCGTCGAAACGCTTATGCTCTTGATATCTAGAACCGGCAACAAGCTGTACAGCCTTTCCCAGACACCGTATTCATCATCCTGCGATTCGAGATAGACGGCGTCCATATCGCCCACGGATTCAATCCACGGATTGATGATTTCCAATGGAATATGCTGGAGCCCCGCCTTGTTGGGCCTTACACCCTTGCGGCACCATTCATACGTGCTACTGAGGAATTCCCTTTCCTTGTCGCATTCCAGGATGTACGCCCTGTCGGCATCGTAATAAGAAGCAAGCGTCGCAAGCAGCTCTTCGATAGCATCCTTGGAACGATTTTCCTTATAAAGGACATCGATGCAATCGCGAATCGCGGCGTCCTGTTTCTGCTGTTCCGAGACGTTATAAGCGACCAACATCGCCTGGTATTCATTCAGGATTTCGTTTTTGGAAACGTAGCAGACAAAGCGGCTGTAATGCCAACCAATGTGCGGCGAATAAAAACGGCAAGTGTATTCAGGGATGGAATCACCCTTCTTGACCTGGCCTATAAGCGACTTTGCCGAGAGGTGCTGCACAAAAGCCTTACGGTATTCCTTATCCACGAGCTGGTCGGCAATCTTCTCGATAATGGCATCGTAATGTGGGAAGTCTTCGCCAAACGAATCGCTCACATCGACGGACTTTCCTTCAATAATCTGGATAAAGGGACGAGAGACTTTACCCTCCGACAAGTTCACCTTGAAATAGCTATACGCCTTATCGAGAATCGCCTTCCCATAAAGTTTTTCGTTGAGCGCGCTCTGCAAGCGTTCGCGCTTTGTATCAAGATCCATCGTCTTGATTTCGTCACGCAGCTCTTCTTCGGTGGTTTTCTGGATCAGCGCAAGCTCCGTGATATCCTTGTGCCAGCCTTCGAGCCTCACCCCTTTCTTATAATCGTAATTGCGGGTACCACCACAGCGGACAAAACGGACACGTCCATCTGGAGCATGCCAAGGGTACTGGATTTCGGGAGCCTCGCCTGCACTCATCTTGTCGACATACGCCTTGACCTCGGCAAAATGTTCCGGGTCGATATTATCAAACCAGGCGTGGAAAATATCTTCGGCAGAAACACCCTCTTCAAGCCCAAGCAACTTGAGCATAGTCGAATTCGCGGTCATGCGCGGAGCACAGCCGTCGTCAATTTCGACAGCCCAAAGCCCTATGCCAACCCCGTCCAAGATATTTGTCGTCAACGGTATCGAGTGTTCATCAGCCATAAATTGCTTCCCATATCCTATCTTATAAAAATAATACGTTTTATTATTAAAATTTCAAATCAGTGAAAATATTTATGTCAAGCTAAACAACACTTTCTCCGGACATTTAAACCACTTTTCCAGAAAAAAGTCCAAAAAACGAAAAAATCCGGACGCCTCACGACATCCGGACTTTTTTCCATATACAGACTCTATTAGAAGAATGCAGGCGGCCAACGCGGGTTCTTCGAGGACATATCGATCTTGTAGAAGTCCTTCTCGAAACGACCGTCATCCATGCCGTACATCTGCATCACGTGGCGAGCGATCCACTTGCCGAGCTTGAGCACGGTGAGTTTCTTGCGGAGGCGGCCCTGGCAGTCACGGTTCATGATATCCGGGAGCGTGGAGGTCGTGAGGATTTCGTCGATAGCCGGGCTGTTGAGCTTTTCGCGGGCTTCGGCACTGGTGTGGAAGTGCGTAACACCGAAGCAGACGCGGTTCGGGTTGCCCTTCTTGATGTGTTCGCAGCACTGCACGATTGTCGTACCGGTACGGACCATGTCGTCGAACACGATCACGTCCTTGCCTTCGATTTCTTCGATGCTGATGTCGGAGAGTTCCGGGTTGAAGGTCATGCTGATTTCACGTTCGCCAGTACGGACCTTGTCCATAACGACGCGCTTGCATTCCGGGAGCTGGAGAGCGTCGAACACGGCGTTCATGAACGGGCGTGCACCCTTGTCCGGGGAGACAATCACGAGATTGTTGCCGTCCTTACCGGTCTGGACAAAGTTGCTGTTCTTGATGTAGTGGGCGTAAACGTCCGTCGGGATCAAGTTGTGGAAGTTGCCTTCGAAAATTTCGTTGAAGAGGTTCTGCACCTTGATGCTGTGGTTGTGGCAGGTGACAACGGCATCGACACCAGCAGTCTTCAAAAGCTGGGCGTAAAGGAGGCTCGTGAATGCCTGGCCGTCGAACTTCTTGAGGTCGATGTCCGGGCGATCCTTTTCGAGTTCACCGATGCGGTGCGGGCCGCGGTCCTGGGCGCTGTAGAAGAGGTCCGGTTCAACCAAGACGACCTGTTCTGCACCGTTGTCCTTAGCGGCGCGAGCGAGGATGCAGTTACGCATGGCGTAGTCGTTACGGCTACGTTCATGGTTAGAAACAGAGCAAATCAAGACAATCTTGCCTTCCAGGCGCTTGCCGATATGTTCCAAGTCGTCCATATCCAGCATGTAGCGGGGGCAGAATTCGGAGTTGGCGAAAGTCTTCAGGGAGACCACGTCGGAGATATCTTCACGGAGGCCGATGTACTGAGCCATGTCGATGGCAAACGGATCATCGGTAAAGTTGCCGGTCACGATAAAACGATCTGACATTTTCCTAGCCTTGATTTAAGGGTTGTTTTTTGTGTTATTGCCAAATATAGTTAGAATCTATCCACGTTTCAAGTTTTAGGGCAAGAAAATTGCCAAATGCAAAAAAGCCCCGGCTTAACGCCGAGGCTCTTTTTTAGATACTTTGTTCTAAAAGAAGCTAATTACTTAGCCTTGCAGCCCTTCTTGCAAGCAGCCTTCTTAGCCGGGGCCTTAGCAGCCTTGCAGTTCTTGCGCGGGTCGCCAGCGTAGACAGCAGCCTTGCCGAGTTCTTCTTCGATGCGGAGGAGGCGGTTGTACTTGCAGACGCGGTCCGTACGAGAGAGGGAACCAGTCTTGATCTGGCCAGCGGCAGTACCGACGGCGAGGTCAGCAATGAAGGTGTCTTCGGTTTCGCCAGAACGGTGAGAAACGATCGGAGCATAGCCTTCAACCTGAGCGCGCTTGATAGCAGCGAGGGTTTCAGAAACAGAACCGACCTGGTTCACCTTGATGAGGATAGCGTTAGCGATGCCAGCCTTGATGCCTTCGTCGAAGATGGTCGGGTTCGTAACGAACAGGTCGTCACCAACGAGGTTGATCTTGCCACCGAGCTTGTCGGTAAGAACCTTCCAACCTGCCCAGTCAGCTTCATCGAGACCGTCTTCAATGGAGAAGATGGAGTACTTGTCGATGAGCTTTTCATAGAGCTTGACCATGTCAGCAGACTTGACAGTCTTCTTGGTGCTCTTCTTGAACGTGTAGGTAACAGCCTTGGAGCCTTCCTTTTCAGTTTCCTTGTCGCAGAATTCGGAAGAAGCAACGTCAAGAGCGATCTTGATGTCCTTGCCGAAAACGTAACCAGCGTTTTCAGTAGCGGTCTTCAAAGCAGCGAGAGCCTTTTCGAGGGTCATCACGTCCTTGATTTCGTAACCGAACTTGTTCTTAGCCGGCTTGATAGCAACGCCAGGAGCAAAGCCACCTTCGTCACCAACCGTCGTATCGAAACCACCCTTCTTGAGGACAGCCTTAAGAGCGTGGAAGATTTCAGTCACCATCTGGAGACCCTTGGAGAAAGTCTTAGCGCCAACCGGAGCGATCATGAATTCCTGGAAGTCGATCGGAGCGGAAGAGTGAGCACCACCGTTAATCACGTTGCACATCGGGCACGGGAGGGTGAGCTTTTCAGTGCCATGGAGCTTAGCAATGTACTGATAAAGCGGAAGGCCAGCATCCTTAGCAGCAGCAACGCAAACAGCCATGGAAACGCCGAGGATAGCGTTTGCACCGAGCGTGTTCTTGAGCATGCGGTTGCCGTCGAGTTCGATCATAGCGTCATCAACTTCAGTCTGCTTGGACGGATCCATGCCAACGATCTTCTTAGCGATCTTGGTGTTGACGTTCTTCACGGCAGTGAGAGTGCCCTTGCCGAGATAGGTCTTCTTGTCGCCGTCGCGGAGTTCGCAAGCTTCGCGTTCACCGGTGGAAGCACCACTCGGAACAGCTGCGTGACCAACGATACCGTTGTCAAGAGTGACATCGACTTCGAGAGACGGATTGCCACGGGAATCCAAAATCTGACGAGCCCAAACTTTAGCGATTTTAGCCATTTTATTAACCTTCTGTTAAAGTGAAAATTTTTTGTGCTTTAAATATAAAAAAGTGGTTAGTGATTCGTGGTTAGTTGTTAGAAAAAAATGTGAAGAAAAAGTGTGCAAAGAGAGAAACGCCGTTAATACGTCTTGTGGCTTCTCACGATATCCAACAAAATTTTTTCGATATCCGTCTCGCGATTTTTCTGGTTGACTTCAACCGTGAAATAGTTATTGTTCTTCGTCATGAGTACCGCGTACGCAACGCTGTACGAGCCATTGGAAGTCACCATCCATCCAAACGCATCGTCATCTTGCCTTTCGAATTTCGTCTCGCTATACTGAATCGGCTTATCAGAATTTTCAGCTTTAGTCATCGTCTTGTAATGATCGAAAAGTCCCATGAGAATCAACGAATCCGACTGGCCAAAATCTACACCGCTTTCGGTTTCAAGACTTTCGAACAAGCTCTTAGTCTGACCATCAATCGCCACCTTCACATACGAATCGGCCACACCTTCTGCAAGCTCGACCCGCGTATTTACACCTTCCTTCTTTTGAATTTTAAGAGGAGTCCATTCAGCAGACGGGAGTTCAAAAGTGAGCGATTCAGGATACGGGACATCCAATTCAATCGCCGGACTCCCCGACCAAAAAGTCTTTGTCTTATGAAGAATGATATCGTTATGGTTCTTGGCACAACCGCCAAGGAACAGCAACGAAGCTGAAAATAGAAGTACGATGGATTTCTTTATGGTTTTCATGATTAAAAATTCCTTTATAAAAAAATACTTTATTTCTCTACAACATGCCCTGATAGCTCACGGAAATCGCCTTTTTTATACAAGGTAATACCCGGCGAAACCAAGTGAAACACAGACTGTTCAGCAAGCGTTTCCACGTTGAACTCGAAAGAATCCAGGCGGTTGCGGTAGCTATCCGTAGAGTTGTCGAACGAAACCATGTAAGGCGGGTGCAAAATCTTGCCCTGGTTCGCAAGCGAAATAAGCTCGACACCGACCCTGTCGTTAGAAACAACCCACGCATCCACAGGCGGGATTTTTTTCACGAGCGACATTAAAATTTGTCTATAACGGGCATGTGCACGCGGTTCCTGCATAAAGTCATAAGGGCTCGCATGCGAGGCATCAGTCGCTTCGAACACCTCAAACCCCACATTCTTGAGACCTTTCAAGCGGTCCCTCGACCACATGCTCATGTGGTAAGGCGAAACAAAGGCAATTCGCGTCAAGCCTTTTTTCTTCAAAAAGCGCCCGACAATGCGCCCCGGAAATTCACCAAAAGCGAGGTTGAAAAACGCAAATCGCTTTTCTTTTTTTAGCGCACGCGGAATGTCGTACAGCGGATGTTCCCACCACACTGCCACAGGGAAACGCGTTGTCGCAAGTTTTGCAAACAACTTATTGATATCGAATACAAGCATCGTCGAGACAACGGCTCCAAAGCAGTCTCGGCATTCTTCCAGCTTGATGCGGTTGCCGTTTGCATCCAAAAATGCGCCCTCTTCTTCGTAATAGCCAAGCGCCTTGACATTTAAGTTATTGCGATGCGCCTCCACATAGACTTTCTGCATAAACGAAAGTTCACGTTCGCCAAGGCAATTAAAATCCCCGTTAGGGTTACAACGCATAATCAGGAGAATTTCCGTCGTTTCAGAAGTCACCCGTGCACTAGCAAAATAATATCGCCCTTGCCCCTTGCGTTCTAGAGTCCCTTTCGCACGGAGCTGCTCCAGCGTACGCCGCATTGTCCCCAAAGTAGTCGCATAAGACAGACACATGTCCTTGATTGATGGAAGCGGATTATCGACCGAAATTTTTCCCGATTTCCAAGCATCCAACAATAAACGCTCTACGCGTTCTGTTTCGTACTCGCGTGCAGAGGCCTCGATTTTAGGCTTCGTCCCCCAAAAAAATCCATTGCCATGTTCCGCATAAATTTTCCCTTGAGAGGCAAGCTTCTTGTATGCACGGAAAACGGTGAACGTCGAAGCCCCCGAAGACGCCGCCACCTCGCGCACGGAAGGGAGCCGATCCCCATCCTTATAGCCAACAGATTCAATCCACTTGCAAAAATCTTCGACTGTCATGGTGAACCTCAATATAACACTAGATACACTATAACACGAACATACAAAAATTTCAGCTACAGGGAACACCTAGTAACCTAATTTAAGTAAGGAAACAAAATACAATCTTTGAATATCGAGGCTACTATGTTCAAATCACTACTCTTCACATTAGGGATTTTGCCTATGACCGCTTTAGCATTCCAAGTCGGCGCCTGGGTCGGTGGCCCCGGCCAATACCCGCAGCCCACTCAAGAAAACGTGCAGGCATTCCAGGATTTGCAGGGCACGCATATCGACCTCATCAGCTATTTTGCGCTCTTCGACATCAACGATTGGAACGCAACCGAAGAGTACGCAAACGTCGCGAAAGACAACGGCTCCACGCTTGTGGTGACCTGGATGGCAAACGGCTACAACGCGCAAGATTTGGTGGACGGCAAGGCCGATGAATATATCCGCGACTACGCCAAGGGTGTTAAAGGCTATGGCGAAGAAATCTGGCTCAGGCCGCTCCATGAAGCGAACGGCGACTGGTACGACTGGGGTGTAGGCAAGGCTGGCGCCGGCAACACCGATGCAAATGTCGCCGAAGCATTCCGCCATATCGTGAAAATTTTCAAAGAAGAAGGCGTAACAAACGTCAAATGGGTCTGGACAACGAACGCTTCGAACTCAGGAAAGGGTTCCACGCTTACGGGCAACTACCCTGGCGACGAATACGTGGACTACATTTCCATTGACGGCTACAACTGGGGCAAATGCCAAAGCTGGTCTAGCTGGCAGACGTTCTCGCAGGTGTTCAAGAAGGCATACAACGCACTCGCGAACATCAACAAGCCGCTCTTCATTGCTGAAATTTCCAGCTCCGAACTCGGCGGTAACAAGGCCGAATGGATTACAGACATGTTCGAGCACTTTGCTACAGACTTCTCCCGCGTATTTGCGGTGATGTGGTTCAGCCAGAGCAAGGAAGATAACGAAGGCGACTGGGCGCTCAACACTTCGCAGGCTGCAGTTGATGCATGGAAAGCAGGCATCGCGAAGATGAAGGCCTTGGACAGCAGCACCTCCATCAAACCAGCCGGGAGGGCCGCCCGCAGCTCCTTTCGCCAGCAAGACGGCAAGCTCTACATGCAGACCGACAAAGCATTAAAGGCAAGCGTCGTGCAGTTTGACTATCAGGGCCGCGTCCTGTGGCAGAGCCAGGTGCAGCACTTTACCGCGGGTGTGCACGCTATCGACGCCCCCAAGGCAAGCACGCGAAGCATTTACAAGTTATCCGTGAAGCGCTAAACAAAACTTATTCATAAAACTCCTTGAACAACCCCCATTCTAGTTCCTTCAAAAAGCAACGCTAGAGTGGGGGATTTTTTATTCCTACTAAGTTTCTCCAAACGGAATAGCCATAATCGCCGCTTCATGGAATCAATCAGAGCCGAGTTTTTGACCGATTGAAACGGCTCTTAGAATTTGTATGCACGCAAAAGGGAACATCACCAATAATTCTGATTTTCCGCAAAGAAAACGTCAAGAACGTCAAATGGGTCTGGACCAATATTCTACCATATCCAGCCGTCTCGAAGCATAACAACTTCCCATTTCCCCGAACGCTTGGACAAGTAGTAAAAGCTTCCATGGCCGTAGCCGTCACTCACATTCAAATTTACCATATCCCGGCTCTTGTTAAATACCGCACTCACTATGGTCGGAAATGAGTGAAAGAAAAAATCATCATCATGAAAATACTGCATTACGGGAATCTCCCACATCAAAAAACGGCGGTCCCCTCGCGCTTTCGTTTTCATAAAATTGTTCAACAACGATTTATATTCCTTGTTTAGAACAAGAACCTGCTGGCCTATCGGAGTTTTTTCCATGCAGGCCGATTTCGTTTTTTTCCACTCTTCCCGCTTTATATCGAACGGCTCAATCTTTTGAAAAGACTCCATATCAGCAGCTACAGTATCAACATAACGCACCTGCAACTCTTGAACAAAATAGGCGACTTTAAACATACTAGTAGAATCCTTTTTCAAGGCCGACAAAGCATCTTTAAACGGAATACCCATAATCGCCGCTTCATGATCTTCCTTAGTCTCCCATTTCCACCCAGGCGCAGTCAGTTCTACTTTTTGTGTACGATCTACCTTCCTAAGAAGGGATTCATGCCTTGCTGAATCAAGCATAAGCCAATACATATGCTTAAGATGATATTCATAAAAATATTTCGAAACCGCTTCATTGATTTCGCGTAAATCAGCCGCGAGGGAATCATCTGCCGTGATCGTTCTACAAAGAGAATCCGTAGACCGTTTCCACCTCGCAAGGAAGTGGCTTTTGTAATCGTCCATGGAATCGCGTAGCAGCGTGTCATTCGTCGCCTGGAACTGCTCATAAAACGCAAACGCACGCGAAAGAACAGTATCCAGAGGCAGAGTCTTCAATTCCTCAAACCGTTTTGCGCTTTTCAAATCATCTTCATTAGACTCTGAACACCCGCAAAGGAGCGCTACAAACGTCACCGCCAGCAAACAAAAATTTCGTAGAAACTTCATATACAACATAAATACAAAATTTAATCCAACAAAAGCAGAAAAGGCTCCGCAAAAGCGGAGCCCTTCTCTAGGATAATTCTGTGCTTGCGCAAGAATTAGAAACGGAAGTGAGCGAAAGCCTTGTTGGCTTCGGCCATCTTGTGCGTATCGTTCTTCTTGCGGACTGCGTTGCCTTCGCTGTTCTTAGCGGCAACGAGTTCTGCTGCAAGACGTTCTGCCATGTTGGCTTCGTTGCGGTTACGAGCTGCATCGAGGAGCCAGCGGAGAGCGAGAGCCTTGGCGCGATCCGGAGCAACTTCCATCGGGACCTGGTAGTTTGCACCACCAACGCGACGGGACTTGACTTCGACACGCGGCTTGATGTTTTCAAGGCAGAGTTCGAACTTTTCGAGCGGGGTTTCCTTGCCTTCGACCTTCTTGTCGAGCATGTCGAGAGCGGTGTAGACGATCTGTTCAGCGATGGTCTTCTTACCCTGCTTGAGCACGACACCGACGAGTTCGGTGACGAGCGTGGAGTGGAAACGCGGATCCGGGAGGATGGAGCGATGGAGAGCCTTTCTTCTTCTAGACATAGATTACTTCCTTACTTCTTGGCCGGAGCGGCACCTTTCTTCTTAACACCGTACTTGGAGCGGCCGTTCTGACGGCCGTTGACTGCCTGGGTATCGAGCGTACCACGGATGATGTGGTAACGAACACCCGGAACATCCTTAACACGACCACCGCGGATGAGCACGATGGAGTGTTCCTGGAGGTTGTGGCCTTCACCCGGGATGTAAGCGGTAACTTCCATCTTGTTGGAAAGGCGCACACGGGCAATCTTACGAAGAGCGGAGTTCGGCTTCTTCGGGGTGCTGGTGTAAACACGGGTGCAAACGCCGCGCTTCTGGGGGCAGGACTTCAAAGCTACGGAAGCGGTCCTGTTGCTGATCTGTTCACGTCCGTTGCGGACGAGCTGTTGAATAGTTGGCACTGTTTAATCTCCTAGATTTTGGAGTGCAAATATAGTTTTATTTCCAAATATTTCAAGTACTTAGCTGTTAATTATCTGATTCTTCCTCGTCAGAAGAGCCGATTTCGTTATCCAAGAGCTGGATTCCGGAACCAGAATCGAGACTTTCAGCCTGTACATTCTGCAAACGAGAGCGTTCTTCCATTTCGTCGGCATCGGCATCGATCACTTGGACGTTCCTCAAGTGACGGGCACCAGTACCGCACGGAATAAGTCGACCCATAATCACGTTTTCCTTAAGACCCATGAGCGGATCCACGCAGCCTTCGATGGAGGCGCGAGTAAGGATTTTTTGGGTTTCCTGGAAGGAAGCTGCAGAGATGAAGCTGTCCGTTGCCAAGGAAGCCTTAGTGATACCAAGGAGCATCGGTTGATACTTAGCTTCGGCCTTACCGAGAGCGCGCAGACGTTCGTTTTCGGTACGGAGACGGATCTTGGAAATTTCTTCGCCTGGCAAGAATTCGGATTCACCCGGATCTGTAATGCGGACCTTGCGCATCATCTGACGAACGATACATTCGATGTGCTTATCTGCAATAGCCACACCTTGCAAGCGGTAAACCGCCTGAATTTCGTTCACCAAGTGGCGCTGCACATCCTCGGGTCCGAGAACGTCGAGGATATCGTGCGGGTCCACACTGCCTTCGCTGATCTTCTGACCAGCACGGACACGGTCACCGTCATTGACCGCCAGATGGATACCACGCGGAACCAGCACTTTCACTTCGTTGCCATCCATCTGCTGAATAATAACTTCTTGGTTGTTGCGCACTTCGTTACCGTACTTGACGAGACCGTCAACCGGTGCGATGAATGCCTTGTTCTTCGGAACGCGAGCTTCGAAGAGTTCAGCGACGCGCGGAAGACCACCAGTAATATCGCGGGTCTTACCAGCTGCACGCGGAAGCTTTGCGATAACCTGACCGGAAGTAACGCGGTCACCCTGATGCACGGCGAGGATAGCGCCGTCAGGCAACATAAAGTGGCCAACCTTTTCGCCACGGTCGTCATTGATGACGATAACCGGACGCAATTGGTTCTTACCGTGCTGCTTGTCGCTAATGACGATCCACGTTTCGACGTCGGTCATTTCATCGCGTTCAATACGGTAAGTTCTGTTTTCAATAAGATTGCTAAATGCGATCGTACCGGAAACGTTCGTGATAATCGGGCTGTTATACGGATCCCATTCGAACATGCTTTCGCCCTTCTTGACGGTAGCATTGTTTTCGACGTGCAAGATTGCACCATACGGAATCTGGTAACGACCCTTGTTAATGCCGGTCGTATCGAAAATAACGAGTTCGCCCATACGGGAGACGACAACCTTCTGGCCTTCGTGGTCGACAGTTTCGACCTGTTCGAGTTCGATGTGGCCATCGACTGTAGCCTTCTTGTCGCTTTCAACCGTCAAACGGGAAGAAGCACCACCGATATGGAACGTACGGAGGGTAAGCTGCGTACCCGGTTCACCGATGGACTGTGCAGCAAGCACGCCAACAGCTTCGCCGAGGTCAACCGGACGACCGGAAGCAAGCATACGGCCGTAGCACTTGGCGCAGACACCAGTCTTGGAGTCGCAAGTGAGCACGGAGCGCATCTTGATGTGTTCAAGACCCGTAGCGGAAATCTTCGGGAGGTCACGTTCAGTGACGAGTTCGCCAGCCTTGACGATCACTTCGCCCGTAACCGGGTGCTTGATGTCATCGACCGGAGCGCGACCGAGGAGACGTTCTTCAAGAGGAATGACAGTATCGTCACCGTCCTTGAATGCGGAAACTTCGATACCGTTCGTCGTACCGCAGTCCGGTTCGGTAATCACGAGGTCCTGGCCCACGTCGACGAGACGACGAGTAAGGTAACCAGCGTCAGCCGTCTTAAGAGCGGTATCAGCAAGACCCTTACGAGCACCGTGAGACGAAATGAAGTATTCCATCACGTTCAAGCCTTCACGGAAGCAGGACTTAATCGGGTTTTCAATAACTTCCTGACCACCGAGCTGCTTGATCGGCTTCTGCATCAAACCACGCATACCGGACAGCTGCTTAATCTGTTCGCGGCTACCACGAGCGCCGGAATCAGCCATCATGTAGACCGGGTTGAAACCGTCACGGTCGTGAGAGAGCAAATCCCACTGCTTGGCAGCAACGTCGGACGTCGTCTTGGACCACACGTCAATCGTCTGGTTATAACGTTCACCGTCAGTAATGACACCGTCTTCGTAAAGGGCGCGAATCTTGGAAACCTGTTCGGCAGCCTTGTCGAGCATTTCCTGCTTTTCCTTCGGGATCACCATTTCGGCGATAGCCACAGAGGAACCAGCGCGAGTTGCCCACTTGTAACCGTTGGCCTTGAGGTCGTCGAGGTAGTCGACGGTCACGCGGTTGCCGGTGCGACGATAGAGGTCGTCGATGGACTTTGCAATCACCTTCTTGCCGAAGGTTTCGTTGGCGTAGCCGAGAGCGTTCGGGACAAATTCGTTGAAGATGATACGGCCGACAGTCGTCTTGATGACGTTGTCTTCCTTGAGCGTAAGGAACTTGACCTTTTCGCCAGCCTTGACCTGGACTTCGAGATTGCCATTGTCATCGGCCATTTCGCGGATGCAGGTGCAGTCCTTTTCGAGAGCGCCCATATAGATCTTGCGACCAGCCGGGAGCTTCAAGTAAACATTGGCGTTCAAATCCACGACGTCGTTTTCGTAAGCGCGAACGGCTTCGGCCGGGTCGTAGAAGTGCATGCCTTCACCCTTGCGGTTCGGACGCGGCTTGGTCAGGTAGTAGAGCCCTAGCACGATGTCCTGGCCCGGCACAGCGATCGGCTGACCGGAAGCCGGGTGAAGAATGTTGTTCGAAGAAAGCATCAACACGCGGCATTCGAGCTGAGTTTCGAAGCTAAGCGGAAGATGGCAAGCCATCTGGTCACCGTCGAAGTCAGCGTTGAATGCTGTACAGACGAGCGGGTGGAGGCGAATCGCGTTACCTTCGATGAGCTTCGGATAGAAGGCCTGGATACCCAAGCGGTGAAGCGTCGGAGCGCGGTTCAACATGACCGGGTGGTCTTCAATAATCTGTTCGAGAATGTCCCAAACTTCAGGACGTTCTGCGTCAACGTACTTCTTAGCAGACTTGAGCGTGTAGACAATGCCTTCTTCTTCCAAGCGCTGGATGATGAACGGCTTGTAAAGTTCAAGAGCCATGCGCTTCGGGAGACCGCACTGGTGCATGCGAAGTTCCGGTCCCACGACAATCACGGAACGGCCGGAATAGTCAACACGCTTACCGAGCAAGTTCATACGGAAGCGGCCCTGCTTACCCTTGAGGAGTTCAGCGAGGCTCTTGAGCGGACGTGCAGAACCAGCACGAGCGGTGCGGCGGCCGCTATCGAACAACTGGTCGACAGCTTCCTGGAGCATACGCTTTTCGTTGCAGAGAATCACGTTAGGGGCACGGATGTCAATCAACTTTTTCAAGCGGTTGTTGCGGTTGATGACACGGCGATAGAGTTCGTTCAAGTCGGAAGTAGCAAAGCGACCACCTTCGAGCGGTACGAGCGGACGAAGATCAGGCGGGATAACCGGAAGGACGTCGAGGATCATCCAGGACGGCTGGTTAGCGAGCAAGCGAGCTTCGTTCGGATACTTGTGGCGGAATTCTTCGTAGGCATCGGCAAGCACAAAGTCAGAGTGCTTGGATTCGTAGTCTACCTTGAATTCGGCAACAGCTTCGGCAAGACCCTTGAGCCAGGCCTTGCTTGCGTCGCGGGCCGGATCCGGATTCTTGTAGTAGCTGCGGAAGCTTTCCATCTGGGACTTCTTGAAGGCTTCGACGACCTTGAGGCGCTTCACGGCGTCGTCCTGCTTTGTCTTGGACTTGGAAGTAGCCTGCAAGCGGAGTTCTTCGGAGAGCTTGGTCAAGTCGACGCGGTCGAGCAACTGCTTGATAGCAGATGCGCCCATCTTGGCTTCAAATTCACGGCCTTCGGCAACGAGGTCCTGATACTGAGCTTCATCGATCAGGGAGTTCGGTTCGAGGTCGGTCGTACCCGGATCAATCACCACGTACTTTTCGTAGTAGATGATATGGTCGAGGTCCTTAGTATTGAGGTTGAGGAGTGCACCGATGACGCACGGCTGGTTACGGACGAACCAGGTGTGGGTCAGAGGGATAGCAAGTTCGATGTGGCCCATGCGTTCGCGACGGACCTTGGAGTGAGTCACTTCAACGCCGCAACGGTCGCAGATGACGCCCTTGTAGCGGATGCGCTTGAACTTACCGCAGTTGCATTCCCAGTTCTTAACCGGTCCAAAGATCTTTTCGCAGAAAAGACCATCCTTTTCAGGCTTGAAGGAACGGTAGTTAATCGTTTCCGGCTTTGTCACTTCGCCATAGGACCAGTAACGGATCAGGTCCGGGGAGGCGAGATGAATAGAAATGTCGCCAAACTGTTCAGTCATTTCTTCAGCCATAATTACTTGTCTCCAGTGGTCTCGATATCAAGACCCAAAGAATGAACTTCGCGAATCATAACATTGAAGGATTCAGGGATACCCGGCTTCGGAGTATTCTGACCCTTGACAATGGCGTCATAGACCTTGGAACGGCCCTGCACATCGTCAGACTTGACGGTGAGGAGTTCCTGCAACGTATAAGCGGCGCCGTAAGCTTCCATAGCCCACACTTCCATTTCACCGAAGCGCTGACCACCGAACTGGCTCTTACCGCCAAGCGGCTGCTGCGTCACGAGAGCGTAGCTACCGATAGAACGTGCGTGAATCTTGTCGTCGACCAAGTGACCGAGCTTGAGGTAGTACATGTAACCGATGGTCACCGGGTTCAGGAGGGCTTCACCGGTCTTGCCGTCGTAAAGCTTGGCCTTACCGATAATCTTGTTGTTATCCGGATCCATTTCGTAGTTCACGATCGGGTTCTTCTGGTAAGCCTTTTCGAGTTCCTTGCAGATATCTTCGAACTTGGCACCGTCGAACACAGGAGTCGTCACCTTGAAGCCGAGAGTCTTTGCAGCCCAGCCCAAGTGAACTTCAAGCACCTGACCGATGTTCATACGAGAAGGCACGCCCAGCGGGTTCAGAAGAATCTGGAGCGGACGACCGTCTTCAGTGAACGGCATGTCTTCGACCGGAACGATTCTCGAGACGACACCCTTGTTACCGTGGCGACCTGCCATCTTGTCACCGATAGAGAGGCAACGCTTCTTTGCGATGTACACCTTGACGCTCTTGAGAACGCCCGGCTTGAGTTCGTCACCCTTCGTGACCTTGTCGATTTCCTTTTCCATCGTGCGGGTAAGGGTATCGAGGTTGTCGCGAGCGACGAGAACGAGAGAGAGCACCTTGTCCTGGAGGTCATCGTCATCCACAACGAATGTGGAGAGCGGAGAGACCTTCGTCACGTCGATGAATCTGAGGTTCTGTTCGTTATAAGTCTGACCTTCGCGGATCAAAAGTTCGTGAGTTTCGTTGTCCATCACCTTGCCAGCAGACTTGCCTGCGAGGAGGT
Organism: Fibrobacter sp. UWB2; assembly: GCF_002210425.1. Classification (NCBI taxonomy): domain Bacteria; kingdom Pseudomonadati; phylum Fibrobacterota; class Fibrobacteria; order Fibrobacterales; family Fibrobacteraceae; genus Fibrobacter; species Fibrobacter sp. UWB2. The sequence goes on from NZ_MWQK01000003.1 coordinate 280,910, forward strand.
CGAACAAGTGTTCACGGCATGCATCCTTGATGCGGTCGATTTGGCTCTGGAAATTCTGACGAATTTCTTCGATCGTTTCCTGATCCTTTTCCTTGCTCTTCTTGTCGGCCTTGTCCTTCTTGCTGAAGATACGGGTTTCGAGCACGACGCCCTTCATTCCCGGAGGAGCCTTGAGGGAAGAGTCACGCACATCGCCGGCCTTTTCGCCGAAGATGGCACGGAGCAAACGTTCTTCCGGAGTGAGTTCGGTTTCGCCCTTCGGGGTAACCTTACCGACGAGGATATCGTCCGGACCGACTTCAGCACCGACGCGGATCACGCCGTTTTCGTCGAGGTTACGGAGAGCGTCTTCACCGACGTTCGGAATTTCACGAGTCAATTCTTCCGGACCGCGCTTGGTGTCGCGGACTTCCATTTCGTATTCTTCGATATGGATAGAAGTGAACGTGTCCTTGATGGCAAGTTCTTCGGAGATAATGACAGCGTCTTCGTAGTTATAACCATTCCACGGGAGGAAGCCGATGAGGATGTTCTTACCGAGAGCGAGTTCGCCGTGGTCAGTAGAAACACCGTCAGCCAACACGTCACCGACCTTCACAAAGTCACCAACGTTCACAATCGGCTTCTGGTTGATGCAGGAATCCTGGTTAGAACGTTCAAACTTGCGGAGTTTGTATTCGTCAATCGGATCCTTGCCGAGGAATTCATAGTTTTCGCCAAGGCCAGTGAGCGGTTCAAATACGCCGTTCACCATCTTGCCGCGCTGCACAGTGATGTTGCGAGCGTCAACGAACGTGACCTTACCATCGTGCTTTGCACGGACAACCGTACCCGAGTCAAGAGCGGCACGGCGTTCGAGGCCAGTACCCACGACCGGAGCTTCGGCGCGGAGCAGAGGCACAGCCTGGCGCTGCATGTTAGAACCCATCAATGCACGGTTAGCGTCATCGTGTTCGAGGAACGGGATAAGACCAGCAGCCACAGACACAATCTGCATCGGGGCCACGTCCATGAGGTCGATACGTTCAGTTTCGGTGTCGCCGATGGCGATGGAATCCTGCTTCATCAAGTGCGGGTATTCGCTCTTGTCGCGGACGATGACGTAGCCGTCCATGTCGCCCTTGAAGCGGTTGTTTTCGTCAAGTTCGGTAGAAGCCGGAGCGACCTTGAAGGAGTCTTCTTCGTCTGCAGTGAGGTAGCTGATGTAGTCGGAAACGATCTGTTCCACGACGTCGCCCACCTGCACGTAGTCCGGAGTGCCGTCGAAATCGTCGAGGGCAAAGCCGTTCTTGCTGTAAGAAACGTTACCGTCGGCATCCTTGAGCTGGAACACCTTGTTCACGAAGCCTTCGAACAATTCGCGCTGGCGGTTGTCGAGGTTCAAGCGGACAGTGTCGATTTCCTTCTGGGTGAGTTCAAGTTCCACGAAGAGGTGCGGGTCATGAACGAAACCCTTGAAGATGCCGAAATGCCACTTTTCTTCCGGGAAGTAGCACTTGTTGCCCTGAGCGTCCTTGAATTCAACGAGACCCACAATACGGTACGGGGTTTCGATGAAGCCGAAGTGGTTCACCACGGCGTAAGATGCGAGGGAGTTGATAAGACCGATGTTCGGACCTTCCGGAGTTTCGATCGGGCAGAGACGGCCATAGTGCGTGTAGTGAACGTCACGGACTTCGAAGCCTGCACGTTCACGGGTAAGACCACCAGGACCAAGAGCGGAGAGACGACGCTTGTGAGTAAGTTCAGAAAGCGGGTTCATCTGGTCCATGAACTGGGACAACTGGCTCTGGCCAAAGAATGCCTGGACGACAGTAGAGACCATGCGAGTATTCACGAGTTCGCGCGGAGTCGTCTGTTCTTCTTCGGAATGGAGAGAAAGGTTTTCGCGGATGACGCGAGACATACGGGAGAGGCCGACGGAAATCTGACCGGCAAGGAGTTCGCCCACGGAACGTGTACGACGGTTGCCCAAGTGGTCGATATCGTCAAGAGTGTAGCCTTCATCGCCGTTGAAGAGGCCGACCATGTATTCGATGATAGCGAGGAAGTCAGTCTTGCTCATCGTCATCTGGGTCACAGACGGCATCTTGAATTCGTTCACGCGGTCGAAGCGTTCAGCAACTTCCTTAACCTTGGCAAGAATAGCAGCGGTGTAAACCTTTGCGTTCAAGCGGTAACGACCGACTTCGCCAAGATCGTACTTGTGCGGGTCGTTGAGGAAGAGTTCGTCAAAGTAGCGTTCGGCGGTCTGGAGGTTCGGAGCTTCTTCCTGCTGCTGGTGGGTCACGGAGTAGACAGCCTTGAGGGCGTCTTCGCGGGACTTCGTCTTGTCGGCAGCGAGCGTGTAGTGGATGAGGAGGTTGTCTTCTTCCTTGGAAAGCACGGTGATCTTTTCGACACTGCTTTCGCGGAGGCGTTCGAGCTTCTTGTCGTCGATGACAGTGTTAGCTTCGAGGATGATTTCACCCGTTTCTTCGTCAACGACATCATTGAAGATGATGCGGTTGATGAGGGTGCAGACACCTTCCTTGTCAAAGTCATTGAATGCGGCATCGTCGAGAACGATTTCGTCGGTCTTCTTGTAGAAGAGGTTCAGGATGTCCTGAGTCGTTTCGAAGCCGATGCAGCGAAGCATGGCGGTAGCGGCGATCTTCTTCTTGCGGTCGATGATGAGGTAAAGGATGTCGCCTTCGGTGTTGAATTCAACCCATGCGCCGCGATGCGGAATAATACGGCTCTTGTAGTCGGAGCGGCCGTTGGGTTGCATTTCTTCGTCAAAGCTCACACCAGGAGAACGGTGCAACTGCGAAACGACGACGCGTTCGGCGCCGTTAATGATAAACGTTCCGTTCTCGGTCATGATAGGAAGTTCGCAAACCAAGACATCGTTCTTGATTTCTTCCTTGAGCTTGCTTTCTTCTCCGTCCTTTTCAAACACCTGGAGGGAGAGAGTTGCAAAAAGTTCCATGGAATACGTGAGACCGCGCTCACGGCATTCGGGGATGCTGTATTTCGGGATGCCGAAATAATATCCTTCATACTTCAAGGAATACAGATCCTTGTCATCGGTGATCGGGAAGATATCGCGGAACACGCGTTCAAGCCCGACGTTCATCCTTTTTTCTTGCGGAATGTCCTTTTGAAGGAATTGCTCGTACGAAGCCTTCTGGACTTCGATCAGGTACGGGAGTTCCAGGTGGAACTTGTTGGAGGAATAAGACTTTCGCTCCGTCGTCATTAGAAATACCTCATCCGGTGAAGAGCCTAATAATAGTCAAAAAACACCAAAAGCCCGCACTGTTGTGCAGGCAATTGGTAAGGAAGAATTAATGCAGCAAAAGCATTACTTAAGGGTAACCTTTGCTCCGAGTTCTTCGAGTTTCTTCTTGAGAGCTTCGGCGTCAGCCTTCGGTGCAGCTTCCTTGATGACGCTGTTGGCAGTTTCGACGACCTTCTTGGCTTCAGCGAGGCCGAGACCCGTGATAGCGCGAACTTCCTTGAGGATAGCCATCTTCTTGGCCGGATCGATTTCGGCGAGGATGACGTCGAATTCGGTCTTTTCTTCAGCAGGAGCTGCAGCAGCTGCAGCCATAACTACAGCGCCACCGGCAGCGGCTTCGATGCCGTGGGTTTCTTTAAGGTAGTCAGCCAAAGCCTTGGCTTCGAGAAGGGTAAGACCAACGATTTGATCGCCCAATGCCTTGATATCAGTTGCCATGATGTGTTTCTCCGATTATTCCGTTTAAAATTTTTGGTTTGTGGTTTGTTGTTAAGCTTCCGCTGCAGCAGGGGCTGCTTCGGAACCCGATTCTTTTTCCAGTTTTTCCTGGAGGGTCTTGAGCTGACCGGCGATCGTGGAGCCAGGTCCGAGAGCGATAGAGACGATCATTGCGATCATGCCCTTACGATCCGGAATCTTGGAGAGGTTCACGACTTCGGAGCCCGGCATTGCCTTGCCATCAAGGTAAATGCTCTTGGCAACCAAGAAATCAGGGTTTGCTTTGTGGAATGCTTCAATTTCGCGAGCCGGCAGGAGCGGGTCTTCTTCGAAACCGACCATCACAGACGTTGCGCCAGTGAGGGAGTCGTTGAGACCTTCAACCTTGAGTGCTTCGAGAACGCGCTTGAGAAGAGTGTTCTTCACAGCGTGGTACTTGACACCCTTAGCAGCGAGGGCCTTGCGGAGGGCATTGTCCTTATCGACAGTGATGCCCTGGAAATTGAGCAGATAGACGGCGGTAGCGCCCTTGAAGGACTCGACGAGCGCGTCCACGGTCTGTTGTTTTTTAACTACAGCTTTCATGGTTTCTCCTAGCGCGTCAGTGCCATATCAAGTTTGATGCCCGGGGCCATCGTAGCCGTCAATGTGAGGCTCTTGATGTAAGTGCCCTTAGAAGATTGAGGCTTGTTCTTCACAACAGAGTCGATAACAGACTTCGCGTTTTCAACGAGCTGATCGGCAGTGAAGGAAAGCTTGCCAACCGGAGCGTGGACGTTAGCGCCCTTGTCAACGCGGTAGGAAATCTTACCGGCCTTGAGTTCCTTGACGGTCTGAGCGACGTTAACAGTCACCGTACCAGCCTTGGGGCTCGGCATCATACCACGAGGACCGAGGACACGTGCGACCTTACTAATCACCGGCATCATGTCGGGAGTAGCAACGACGGCGTCGAAGTCCAGCCAGCCTTCCTGAATCTTCTGAACCAAGTCGGCACCACCAGCGTAGTCAGCACCTGCGGCTTTGGCAACTTCAAGGTTGTTGTCCTTGCAGAACACCAAGACGCGGACCTGACGACCGGTACCATGCGGAAGCACGACAGTGCCACGAACCACTTGGTCGGAATGTTTTGGGTCCACACCGAGATTGAAGTGTACTTCGACCGTCTGGTCGAACTTCAATTCGGACTTTTTGAGTATTTCGATTGCTTCCTTCAAATCGTACGCCTTGGTGCGATCGAAAGATTCAGCAATCTTTTTGTATTTTTTTCCTCTGAACATGAAATTTTCCTGTCAGATACGTAACGGTGAATTACCTGCCTCAGTCAACCACTTCAATACCCATGGAACGAGCAGTGCCCGCAACCATGCGCTTGGCGGCTTCGAGGTCGATTGTGTTTAGATCCGGCATCTTCTTTTGGGCGATTTCCGTGATCTGGGCTTGAGTGATCTTGCCAACTTTCTTACGGTTGGGTTCACCAGAGCCGCTCTGCACGCCAGTAGCCTTCTTGATGAGGGCCGGAACCGGCGAGACCTTCGTGATGAAGGTGAAGCTCTTGTCAGCGTAGACCGTGATGACGACCGGCACAATCATGCCCTTGTCATTCTGAGTCTTAGCGTTAAACTGTTTGCAGAACTCCATGATGTTCACGCCCTTCTGACCAAGGGCAGGACCTACCGGCGGAGCTGGGTTAGCTGCGCCACCGGGAATCTGGAGCTTAATATAACCTGTGATTTTCTTTGCCACTGTATTATCTCCGTTTCAAAGACCGTAATCAATTATGCGTCGGCGGATTCAACCTGGTTAAAGGCGAGTTCGACTGGCGTAGAACGACCAAAAACGGAAACCATGACCTTGATCTTGGCTTCCATAATTTCGTCTACGACGCCCACAAAGCCCTTGAACGGACCTTCCTTGATGCAGACATTTTCGCCAATTGTATACGGAATTTGGATCTCGCCTTCGATGGAGTTTTCAGGATCAACACCCAGAAGACGATCGACCTCGCTCTGACGAAGCGGAATAGGTACTCGAGAAGCGCGAGTCATTCCGCCGAAATGGGTGACACCATTGATGGTGGACACCAGGTGCTGGGTGAGCTCGTCCAGCTCCATTTCAATAATGATATATGCAGGAAACAAATTTTGGACGCTAACACGACGCTTACCGCGAACGTTGGAAACAACTTCGCGGATAGGTACGAGTATACGTCCAAACTTATCTTGAACGCCTTCGCGTTCAATCATTTGCTCAAGGCGTTTCTTGATATTGTTTTCTTGTCCGGTAAAGGTGTGGACTGCATACCATTGCATGGACATACATTAACCTCTACCCATAATAAGATTTACAATCAAAGAGAGAACAAAATCAAGTCCTGCAATATAGAATCCCATGATAACGCTGAAAAGCATTACAACAAGAGTAGAACCCTTCAGTTCTTCCCAGGTGGGCCAAGTAACCTGTTTCAGTTCTTGGACAGATTCTGATACATATTGCTGAACCTTACGCATTTTTTCTCCGGGAAGTGAGCAGGTCGAGAGGGACTCGAACCCCCAACCAACGGTTTTGGAGACCGTGACTCTACCAATTGAGCTATCGACCTATTCGGACTTCCTTACTTGGATTCCTTGTGAACAGTATGCTTGCGGCAGAAGCGGCAGTACTTCTTGTATTCCACGCGGGAAGGATGAAGACGCTTGTTCTTGTCGCAATCATAGTTGCGCTGATTGCATTCTGTGCATTCAAGCACGATGAGTTCTCTAGGCATTTTTTATCCTGATTACTTGATGATTTCGGTTACAGAACCTGCACCAACCGTGCGGCCACCTTCACGGATAGCGAAGCGGAGCTGCTTTTCCATAGCGATCGGAGCGATGAGGTTCACGTGGATCGTGACCGTGTCACCCGGAGTAACCATTTCGACACCTTCCGGGAGCTGGATCGTACCAGTAACGTCGGTGGTGCGGAAGTAGAACTGCGGACGGTAGCCATTCATGAACGGCGTGTGACGGCCACCTTCGTCCTTCGTGAGAACGTAGATTTCAGCCTTAAATTCGGTGTGCGGAGTGACAGACTTCGGAGCTGCGAGCACCATGCCACGGACGATGTCCTTCTTTTCAGCGCCACGGAGGAGGAGGCCAACGTTGTCACCGGCCTGAGCGTCATCGAGGAGCTTACGGAACATTTCAACACCGGTAATGACGTATTCGGTGGTTTCACCGAGACCGATACGTTCAACCTTGTCGTTGAGGCGAACGACACCGCGTTCGATACGGCCAGTAGCGACAGTGCCGCGGCCAGTAATCGTGAACACGTCTTCGATCGGCATGAGGAACGGCTTGTCGGTATCGCGCTGCGGGAGCGGGATGTAGGTGTCGCAAGCGTCCATGAGTTCCATGATCTTGTCCTGGTATTCCGGATCGCCTTCGAGAGCCTTGAGTGCGGAACCACGGATGATCGGGGTGTTGTCACCGTCATAGTCATACTTGGAGAGGAGTTCGCGAACTTCCATTTCGACGAGGTCGAGAATTTCAGCATCGTCAACCATGTCGCACTTGTTCATGAACACGACGATCTTCGGCACGCCAACCTGGTGAGCGAGAAGGATGTGTTCGCGAGTCTGCGGCATCGGGCCGTCAGTAGCAGCAACGACGAGGATAGCGCCGTCCATCTGAGCAGCACCAGTCACCATGTTCTTCACATAGTCAGCATGCCCCGGGCAGTCAACGTGTGCGTAGTGACGGTTAGCGGTGGTGTATTCGACGTGAGAAGTATTGATCGTGATACCACGAGCCTTTTCTTCCGGAGCGTTGTCGATTTCATCGAAACGCTTTGCAGCGGCGAGACCCTTAGCAGCGAGAGTCGTGCAGATTGCTGCAGTAAGAGTGGTTTTACCGTGGTCAACGTGACCGATGGTGCCGATGTTGCAATGCGGCTTACTTCTGTCAAAATGTTCTTTTGCCATTATTCTATCTCCATTTTAGTGAGAGCCCAGATCGGGAGTCGGACCCGAGACCTCTTCCTTACCAAGGAAGTGCTCTACCACTGAGCTACCTGGGCATAAGCCCTACGATGCCTTAGACACCGTAGGGCTGATTGTCGTGGGCCGTCGTGGTTTCGAACCACGGTAGGCGTAAGCCAACGGATTTACAGTCCGTCCCCTTTAACCACTCGGGCAACGACCCATTATGTAAAGCCAAAGATAGGAATCGAACCTACGACCGGCTGATTACAAATCAGCTGCTCTACCAGCTGAGCTACTTTGGCGCTTCTCGCCTCAGTTCACTTGAGGAACTAAAGCGTGGCAAATTTAATAAGATTTACCTGGTCTTGTCAACAAGAATTGCGTTTTTTCTTGAAAAAAAATGAAATTTTTCAAAATACACGTAAACAAACTAGCGTAAAGAGTGTTAGTTGAGTGTTGATAGATTTTTAAGTGAAAAAATGAGCACTAATTTTTGGAAATTTTTCTATATTTGTCTCGTAAATTACACTAACACAAGGAGATGCCCGCCAATTGCAAGTAATGAAAAATAATGGATCCCCTCCCTCACGGTCGAGGATGACGGGCGGGCTTGATTTCTAATTTGTTGTCTGAACTTAATCCACCCTCTATATAATTACACATGGAAAACAACTTTTCTTTCAAGACCCGCATTCAAGTCCGCTATGCAGAAACAGACGCCATGGGCGTCGTGCACCACGCCACCTACCCCATCTGGTTTGAACAGGCCCGCGTGGACTTTTTCCGCGCTGTAGGCGCCCCCTACGACGAAGTGGAACGCGAAGGGTTCGCAAGCCCGGTTCTCGAACTCAACGTGCAGTACAAGCGCCCGTGCCGTTTTGGCGACTTTGTCGATGTTGAAACAAAGCTCGTACACGATGGACGCTGCAAGTACAAGTTCCTCTACCAGGTGACCTTGAACGGCGAACTCTGCACAACCGGTTATTCCGTACACGTATTCACGAAAGGCGGAGTCCCGACACGCGAAAAGCCTGAATGCATCAAGAAAGTCGAAGACAAGATTTTTAGCGATTAATTTTTATATAGTATAACCATGGACGCCCCTTTAGCAGAACGCCTACGCCCGCAAAACCTGGACGAGTTTCTCGGACAGAACAAGATTCTTGGACAGCAGAGTCTGTTGCGCAAGAGTCTTGAAAACGACTCCATCCCCAGCATGATTTTCTGGGGACCTCCGGGTTGCGGAAAGACGAGCCTCGCCCACGTGATCCGCCAGCATACCAAGAAGCGCTTTGTCGCGCTCTCGGCAGTTGCAAGCGGTGTGAAGGAAGTCAAGGAAGTTCTCGCGGACGCTCGCCAGATGAAGAAGGCGTTCATGGACACAATCCTCTTCATCGACGAAATCCACCGCTTTAACAAAGGGCAGCAGGACGCGCTCCTCGGCGCCGTGGAAGACGGCACGGTAACGCTTATTGGCGCGACTACGGAAAACCCGGGTTTCGAGGTGAACGGGGCTTTGCTCAGCCGTTGCCAGCTGATCCTTTTTGCTCCATTAAGCAAAGAAGATTTGCGCACTTTGATTTTTAGCGCATTGCGAGATCACCCGCGCGGCCTCCAGCTCAAGGATGTTGAAGTTGAAGACGCCGTTGTCGACAAACTCATTGCACAGTCCGAAGGCGATGCAAGATTTTTGCTGAACCAGCTCGAATGGATTGGCAAAAACCTCGGCGACAACAAGAAGATCGACGAGAAACTGCTCGAAGAATTCCAGTACAAAAAACCTCTGCGTTACGACAAGAGCGGCGAAGAGCATTACAACCTCATTTCGGCATTGCACAAGTCCGTACGCGGTTCCGACCCGGATGCGGCACTTTACTGGCTCCACAGAATGTTGCAGGGTGGCGAAGACCCGCGATTCATTTTGCGCCGCCTGATGCGCATGAGCATGGAAGATGTAGGCCTTGCAGACCCGAATGCGCTACTGCTTGCAACAAGCGCTCGCGAAGCATACGATTTTATGGGAATCCCAGAAGGTTTGATTGCACTCGACGAGCTCGCGATTTACTTGGCGCTTGCGCCCAAGAGCAACAGCGTTGAACTTGCGGGAATGAAGGCCGATTCCATCGTGAAGCAGACCGGCACGCTCCCCGTGCCGCGTGCCTACCGCAATTCAGTGACACGCGTCGGGAAGCAACTCGGCTACGGAAACGGCTACGAGTACGATCACGACAGTCCGGGCGGCTACTCTGCGCAGGAGCACTTGCCCACGCAACTTGTCGGGACGACGATTTATGAACCCAAGCCTTACGGACGCGAAAAGGCGCTCGGTGAAAAACTCGCGCAGTTGAAGCAACTTAAAAAGGAACGCAACGAGCGAGAAGGTAAGTAAGGGAGATGCCCGCGCGGTGGCGGGCATGACAACGTTCGCGAGAATCGCGGGCATGACAAGAGGAGGGAAGGAAATGGACTTAACAGCAATCAAGAAATACCCGAGTCAAATCTCGACGGCGTTCAAGCGGTTCCCGCTTGCAGCGGCGTTTGCCATTTTCGCGACCATCGCTTTCATTTACGTTTATGAAGGCAACCATGAGCTAACCGATAGCAAATTACTTTATTGGCTGTCTATTTATCCAACTGCAGCCACGATGATAGCCCTCACGATTTCGCTGGTCCAGGAATCCCGAAAAAAATTCAGCGTCATCCCCCATGCCGTCGCCGAGGCCGTATGGTTAGCCATTTCCATCGCACTAGTCTTTTACCATTTTTCGGCCAACAATGATACCGAACGCACTTATGTCTTGGCTACATGGCTATTTATTTACACTACATCGTTCTTGAGCATTTTCGTAGCGCCATTCTTCAAGCAAAAAGACGAAAACGGATTCTGGATATTCCTGATGAAGAACGCCAAAGCCGCTGTCGTCGCCACCGCCATTTCAGCGGTCCTGCTCGCCGCAATTGATGGACTCCTATTCGGATTTTTTAACCTGTTCGACATCAAGGCGTCTGTAAGACCTTTTGTCTATTCGGCGACTATCAGTTCATGCACCATATTCCCCATCTTGTTCTTCTCCGGCATCCCTTCCATTGACGAGAGCCTGCAAGAAACACCCGCATTGAACAAATTCCAGACCAGCACAAACAAATTCATCTTTTTACCTGTCGTCTCACTCTATATTTTACTTCTTTACGCCTACATCGCAAAAATCATCATCCAATGGGAAATGCCCAAAGGAATGGTCTCCTATCTCGTTTCGGCATCCATGTTACTCATGCTTCTGCGAGTCACTCAGATGCTCCCCGAACGCATCAACCCCAAGCCATCTTTCGAAAAGAAACTCCTGAAAATTCTCCCCGCCGCCTGCATCCCCCTCGTCATTTTGATGTCCGTCGGCATTATACGCAGAATCTCCGATTACGGGATTTCAGAAGGCCGCTATTACATCACGGCAATCAACATCTTCTATTACATCATTATTGCCATTTTGCTCATAGACAAAATCAAGTGCAAATCCAGGTACATTGCCATCGTTTTTTGCAGCATGTTCTTTATCGCCACAAACGGCCCGCTGAGCGCCATTAATGTCACGCACCGCGTATGGATAAATAGCATCAAGACCGCTCTCGTCGAAGAAGGCTACAACAAATTTCCGCTAAACGACGAGGACTCCAGAGAATTTATCAACCGATTAGAGGCCAAGAACAACATCCCTCACATAAAAATGGTCCTTTCGCGAATACAAACACTCAATATAAGAGGTGACAAGGAACTCGCCCAATACGTAGATCATGGCATTGTAATATTACATATTGACAGTCCGCATCACACAAAAAAGCAAGCCTCAGTCCTCAAAGCAGCTATTCGTGAGCCCAAAGACAACTATTTCGACATTCCTCAAAACGTATCCAAAGTCTCTTACTTTTACAAGACCTTCCGTCAAGAGGATTACGAATTCCAGGGCGACACGCTCTTTTTCCAGCTCAAGCCCAAAAACCTCGACAAGACTTTGAAGTTTTTCGTAACAAAAGAAGCACTGGAGCAAAAAAACGTGCGATTCCTTGAAACCGAAGGGGCTAAAATCGGAGTCGAAAAATTAGACGTCAATATCATAAAAGACGACAAAAAAGAGAGCTATTTCAACATCCACGGATTCCTCTTCCTGGAGTAAATTATGGACTTTGCAAAAATCAAGAAATACCCGAACCAAATTTCGACGGCGTTCAAGCGATTCCCGCTTGCATCATTATTTGCCGTATTCTCGACCATCGCATTCTTAATTGTTTGTGAAAGCTTTAACATTCCCAGCGAACAATCCGCCAGATTCATACTCTGGCTTGCGATTTATCCCATCGCAGCTATGTTCATCGCCCTCGACACTTCACTCGTTCAAGAAGCCCTAAAAAACAGGAACCCCAAAATCCAAGTCATCACAGGCATCGCATGGTTTGTCATTTCATGGTTGATAGTCCTCTATCCAAACACATTAAACGATTACGAAATGAGCCAGACCATAGGAGCGCTCGTTTTCATACACACGACAATCTTTTTGGGCCTATTCGTCGCACCATTCTTTAAACAAAAAAACGAAAACGCCTTTTGGGTCCACCTGACGAAAACAGTTAAATCTCTCGTCGTCGCCACAATCGTTGCAGGGCTTCTACTTCTTGCAATGGAACTCCTCTTTCTAGGATTCTTCGGCCTATTTGGTTTTACAGACCCTTCCGAAAGACCTTTCTTATACATATTCATTTTCTGTACGAGCACCGTACTTCCGCTCTTGTTCTTTTCGACACTCCCAACCATCGACGAATGCCTGGAGACAACACCCACGTCAAGCAAATTCGTCACAAGCATTTGCCAATTTTTATTCATCCCGGTACTCGCCGTTTCCATAGCGCTCTTTTACTGCTACATCCTCAAATTTTTCATCATACAGGACATTCCGTACGAAGTCATCATTTGGCTCGTCGTCACCTTCATGGTTTTCATGCTGGCGTTAAACATCGTCATGTACCCGTCTCGCCTGAATTCCAATCCGACTCTTGAAAAGAAAGTCCTCGAAATTTTCCCCATCGCCATATCCCCTCTCGTCCTCTTGATGACCTTATCCATATTCCAGTTGATGTCCGACGAAATAGACGAATTGATCATCTACCTTATCGCGACCAACATTTTTTTCTACATCGCCATCGCCATACTGCTCATCAAAAAAATCGAGTGCAAGTCCAAATACATGGCCATCGCCTTTTGCGCCATACTCCTCATCGTCTGCGTAGGGCCACTAAGCGCACCGAATAGCATCAATTACGTTTGGCAAAATAAAATCAAAAACGAACTTACCAAACAAGGCTACACCGAATTTCCGCTGAACGAAGCAAGCACCGAAAAATTCATACAGATGCTCAGGAACAACAACGATTCCGATTCAAGAAAAATCCTTTCGTATATACTCTCGACAAGTAATTCTGAAAACGCAAGCGTTTCCAAATATTTTTCTACAGACCGATCTCTAGAGGACATCGACCGACTCGTCCGAGATGCCATGAAAAAGAGTGCAAGCGAAGACACCACCGAAATATTCGATTCCTTCGAAGCAGGCATCAGCAACGTCAACCAGAATGCGCTTAAGATTCCCCAAGGCGTAAAACAAGCATTCTTCATAAATCTTGATTTCGATAACGACGATTTCCAATACCGTGGCGACACGCTCTCGTTCTTAATCACTATTACAGATGACCAAGACACTTCAAAGCATTCCACTTACGATTTCCGCATCACCAAGCAAGAACTTGAGATAGATTCCTTAAACACCATCGAAACGGACAGCGCTATAATAGGGATTAGGGAATTGCATACGGAGCAATGGTCCAAAACCGGACAATCGCTCAGAATCGACGGGTTACTGTTTATAAAGTAAATATCTATATTAAAAAAACAAATGTTGAAATTACTCAAAGAATACCCAAGCTTGATTTTGGCCGCGTTCAAGCGGTTCCCGCTCGCCATTGCATTTGCGTTCTTGTCGTCAATTGCGTTCTGCTACTTATTTACAATCAGAGACTATAATTTAGTTTCTATTCGCGATCATTTATTCCCATTCTGGGCCACATTTTATCCTGTCGCAGCCATGCTCATCGCCCTCACGACATCGCTCATTCAGGAGTCGCGAAAAAGCACTCGCAAAACGCCGCAAATTCTTACAAGCGTGAGCTGGCTTGTCATTTCATTTACACTCAGTATTCTTTACGTCTCTACTGATAATTTTGGCGACAAACAATCCATAGGCCATACAATCATATACATTTACTGCATTATTGGATTAGCCGCGTGTTTCGGCCCGTTTTGGAATCAAAAAAACGACAACGCATTATGGTTTTTCCATAACAAGATATGCGCCCCAGTCCTCATGTCTTTTTGGGTTACAGTTTTATTTATCATTGTAACATTTGCACTCTTAGTTGCAATTATCGCATTATCTAATGGAAGCAGAGACCCCGGCTTAAGCGCACTGGCGTTAACATTCTTTTTTTCTGTCTTCACAATATTTCCCGTCCTGTGCATGGCGGGCATTCCGTCCATTGACAAATGCATCGAAGAAAATCCGACTTTAAAAAACTTTACAACCACCATAAAATTGAAGATAAAATCAAGGCAATTCAGCTTTTCTTTTGACGGCATCAAACACATATTTTTACCACTTTACGCCATTTATATCGTCGTCGTCCATATTTATGACATCACAGCCCTGCAACAATGGAATCTCCCAACAGGAACAATCTTTTCCCTGGCATACGTAGCCTTAATTTGCGTGCTCATCATCCAAAACGAATATTATCCAGCAATTATAAAACCCGAACATTCTTCTGAAAAGACAATCGCCAGAGTTCTCTCCTACACTTGCATTTTCCCCTTTGTCACAGCAACAATTGCAATTATCCAAAGAATTTCGGAATACGGCATTACACCTAGCCGTTTTAACGCATTAGCATTTTGCATTTTCTCATGCATAGTCGTTATACTTGACTGCATTACCAAAACCATTCCATCTAAATATGTAGCCATCATTCTCTGCGTGATAGCTACAGTATCCTTGATTGGCCCTTTCAGCGAAACAAATATCATCCGCAACGCGTGGCTCAAAAACATCGAGAAAACGCTCGTAAACGAAGGATACAACAAATACCCGCTCAGCGAAAAAGAAGCAAAGAATTTTTTCTCGAACCTCTGGGAAAAGGACGGACACACGGCAAGCATCATCGCCTACCAAGTGAAGAAACTCCATTACAGATCTATCGAAAAACTTTATCAGTATTTTCCCAAGGAAAGTGATCTGGTGGATATTTCCAAAAAGTACCGTTCCATTAGCAGGACTGTTGAAAACGACAAACTCCACACGATGCCCGAAAATTTCAGCAAATTCGCATACGTGGATTACACGTTCAAACACGAAGACCTCATAACGCGAAACGACACGCTATTTTTCGATTATCCGCTCAAGGACATTGACTCGACAAGCAGCAAGGTTTTCAGTTTCTACGTACCAAAGCAAAACTGGCTTGATAAGGACATAAAGGTCCTCGAAACCGAGGGCGCCCGATTCGAAGTAGAATTCATCAAGTTCGCCCAATGGGAAAACGAAAAGCACCAACGCGAAAGGGGCTTGCGCCTCCGCGGGATGCTGTTCATGGAGTAAATCTTGTCATCCTCGACCAACGGGAGGGGATCCATACGACTCGGATTAAATTTTAGGCTTGACCACATTTATGCATATAACTATATTTACGCATAAATAAGAAATGCGCGGTTTGCAGCTATTACGAGATGGTCGCTAAAACCGTGCCGCAAAACAAAGGATTCTTTATGGAATACAAAATTAAGGATATCAACCTTGCGATCGAAGGCCGCAAGGAACTCGACCTCGCCGAAACTGAAATGCCGGGCCTCATGGCTCTCCGCAAGGAATATGCAGGCAAGAAGCCGCTCGCAGGCGCCCGCATCATGGGTAGCCTCCACATGACGGTGCAGACCGCCATCCTCATCGAAACGCTCGTGGACCTCGGCGCAGACGTGCGCTGGGTCTCCTGCAACATTTTCAGTACGCAGGACAACGCCGCAGCCGCCGTCGTGGTTGGCAAGAACGGCAGCGTGAGCAATCCGCAGGGCGTGCCTGTTTTCGCATGGAAGGGTGAATCCTTGGAAGAATACTGGGAAAACACCGCCCGCGCACTCGTATGGCCGGACGGCAAGACCGCAGACCTCATCGTCGATGACGGTGGCGACGCCACCATGCTCGTGACCTGCGGTGCAGAATTCGAAGACGCCGGCAAGGTGCCCGATTTCAACCCGGAAACCGACAGCGAAGAATGGGGCGTGTTCCTCGCCACCTGCCGCAAGATTTTCGAAAAGGATCCGAAGCAGTGGACCCGCGCCCGCGAAGCATTGAAGGGCGTTTCCGAAGAAACCACCACCGGCGTGCATCGCTTGTACCAGATGGCTCAGGCCAAGCGCCTCAAGTTCCCGGCCATCAACGTGAACGATTCCGTGACCAAGTCCAAGTTCGACAACCTCTACGGCTGCCGCCACTCCCTCATCGACGGCATCAACCGCGCCACCGACGTGATGATGGCAGGCAAGATTGCAGTCGTGTGCGGCTACGGCGACGTGGGTAAGGGCTGTGCACAGTCACTGCGCGGTCAAGGCGCCCGCGTGATCATCACCGAAATCGACCCGATTTGCGCACTCCAGGCTGTGATGGAAGGCTACGAAGTCAAGACCCTCGACGAAGTCGTTAGCTACGCCGACATCTTCGTGACCACCACCGGCAACACCGGCATCATCTCTGCCGCCCAGATGGAAAAAATGAAGAACCGCGCTATCGTCGGTAACATCGGTCACTTCGACAACGAAATTGACATGGCTGGCCTCAAGAAGATTCCGGGCATCAAGAGGAACGAAATCAAGCCGCAGTACGACGAATGGATTTTCGCCGACGGTCACAGCATCCTCGTGCTTGCCGAAGGCCGCCTCCTCAACCTCGGCTGCGCTACCGGTCACCCGAGCTTCGTGATGAGCGCAAGCTTCACGAACCAGACCATCGCACAGATCGACCTCTGGCTCAACGCCCAGGGCAAGGACACTGTCGCCGGCATCAAGTACGAAAGCGGCGTCGTCTATACGCTCCCGAAGATCCTCGACGAAAAGGTCGCACGCCTCCACCTCGAAAAGCTCGGCGTTCACCTCACCCGCCTCACGCAGGCCCAGGCCGACTACATCGGCGTGCCTGTTGAAGGCCCGTACAAGGCTGATCACTACCGCTACTAGTCGAGAGGTCGCCAGCTTCGCTGGCTACAGACGAAAGAAGTGTCATGTGAGAATCGCGGCCGGCAAGTGCCGCGAGACGCAAAAGCGAGAAGCGCCGCGCGTTAACGAGATGCGCGCGGATGTCATCCTGGAGGGTTCGCAGAACCCGATAGGATCCAAAAAATATCCCCCGGTTCAAACCGAGGGATTTTTTCATTTATACGTTAACGATTCCAGCCGGAATGCCCATCTCCATAGACGACACCACCACCGCCATCATCATAACCGCCCAACGACGAAGTGCTTTTCACGCCCAACCACCCGCGCATACGCTTGATACGTGCGGAAGAAGGAGTCTGGGACGAAGCGGCAGAGGCTTGCTCCGAGGAAGCAGAGTCTGCGGCAAGGTTCGTGCCAGTTTCAATGCGCTTTTCGTCAAGTAAATTGGCCATACGTTAAAAAGATAGTTTAATACCAGCCAGAAAAGATTATTTTAAAAGCATGAGCGCAAAAATTCGTAACACCTTTTCTGTGGCGATGTTCGTCATTGCGGTCGCCTCGATTGCCCCGGCCGCATTTGCACAGACGGCGGCTGACACCGTCTCGTTCGTAAACTTCGAGAACCGCGAAGTCGGCGTGTACGGCAATGCTGAGGCCAAGGAAGACTTCAAGCGCAACGATTACGACAAAAGCTGGTGGTACGCCATGGACAAGAATAATGGCGAAAACTCCAAGATCGTTTACGACGGCGAGGAACACGGCAACGTACTGCAACTCAAGTACCCCAAGGGCTGCGTAGGCCCGAACGACAACGACACGCCCGCCTGCGCTGGGCAAATCATCCAGCCCCTCGTGAAAACCGCCGACACCATGTGGAGCGCCTACGACATATTTTTTGAAGACGGATTCGAGTTCCAGCTGGGCGGCAAGCTCCCCGGCCTATGCGGCGGCAAGTGCTACACCGGCAACGCCATGCCCGAAACCGGCGACGGCTGGAGTGCGCGCATCATGTGGCGCAAAGACGGCAACGCCGTGCAGCTCATCTACTTTATGGGGCAAGAGTCCGTATACGGTGACGACTTCAAGTGGGACCTGAACGGCACCATTCCGCAAAAAAAATTCACCACCGGTACCTGGCACCGCATTGTGAACAAGGTAAGCATGAATACCATTGCCTCTCCCGGCAACGGCGACAAGAACGGACGCATACAGACATGGTTTGATGGAGAACTCGCGCTGGATGTAGATACCCTCAGGCTCCGCGACTACGACACCGTGAAGGTCGACAAGTTCTACCTTTCCACATTCCACGGCGGAAGCAGCGCCGAATGGGCCCCCACCCACGACTGCTTTATCCGCTACGACAACTTCACCGTATCGACGGATTCCATCGCCGTGACGGCAAGCGCGACCACTGCGGACTCAAGCGCCCGCGATACCAGCGGCGTCGAGCGAATTTGGACGCAGGCACAAGACCGCGTCACCATCGCCCCCGTTGAAACCTACCGCATCGACGGTACTCTCGTTGGCCGCAAGAACACCCACCCCGACGCCACCACGCACCAGCTCAAGAACGGGAAACGGGTGAAGGTTGTGAGGTAGGGGTTTTTCAGGGTAGTTTTTGAGGTAGTTTTCCGTGAACCACTGAAGGTATCCAAGATTTGCAAAATCTAAAATTATTTCTAAATTTCTATACATTTTGTATCGTTTTTGTAAAATATTTTGCAAATTTACAGCGTCAGATGAATTGCGCTCTCCCCATTTCAACCCCGAATCAGACCGTCAAAAATGAAAATATCATTGACTTTCAATACATTTTGTATCATTTTTCAATAATATTTTCATAAAATTTATCTTTTTTTGATACAATTTGCTATTTTCTGTATAGAAATCGGGAATAACACTATGTCAGTCATACAGATACAGTCCATTACGCTAAACAACTTCAAAAACGTGGTCCATGGTTCCGTTGAATTCAAGAACCACGTTCTGGGCGTTTATGGTCAAAATGGTTCCGGCAAAACGGCGATTATCAATGCTCTTGAATTTTTGCAATGTCTCGCCAGAGGGGACTCCCTGAACCCGAAAGCAGCTCACTATATCTT